>NZ_JBEXFG010000027.1:0-100574 GCF_040606675.1 Streptomyces sp. NPDC005393
GGTTCCGCAACGCCGACAACCAGCGCCTACGCACACGCTGCGTTACCACCCGCCGAGCCCGTGGACACCTCCGCACCGCTCAACTTTGAAGACCCACGATGTGGCCGCGGACGGCAGTTGCGCGCCGAAGGCGGATCCCATGCTGCCGGGGTGCAGCAACCCGATGGTGTCCGTCATGCCGTGGTCCTCGCGTGGTCGGCGGCGTGCAGAAGTAGGAAATCGATGGCGGCGCGGGCGTGCGACACCATGTGGTCTGGCCCGGGATCGTCCGTCGGCCAAGAGCCGTCGCTACCGATCCAGATGGTGCGCAGCCCTGTGGAGCGTCCGCCGCCGATGTCGTTGACCGGGTTGTCGCCGACCATCCAGCCGCCGTCACCCAGCACGGTGCCGCAGCGGGCCGCGGCCAGGGCGAAGTGCCGGGGCTGCGGCTTGCGCGCGTCGGCCTCCTCGGAGACGAAGACGCCGTCCACACGCTCGGAGATACCGGTGGCCCGCAGCTTGGCGCGCTGGATGTCAACCGAACCGTTGGTCGCCACGCCCACTCGCCAGCCCGCTGCACGCAGCTCGTCCAAGCCGTCGAGGACCTCGGCCGGGCAAGACACCATGTCCGCGATATCGGCGCAGTACGCGCCCCACAACTGCACGGTCGACATGGGCAGCCGGTACCGGGTGCGGATCGGGTCAAAGGTGGACGGATGGGCCCGCTCGGCCACCATGCCCAGGACGTACGCCTGCTCCTCGTCCTCCAGACCGTGCCGGGTGGTGAACTCGACGGCCCAGTCGGCGAGGGTTCCCCGCCGGTCCACGAGTGTGGTGTCGAGGTCGAAGACAGGACTCACTCCCGCTCAGTCTCTAGGAAGGGTTCTTGATCCGTTGCGGTGGGCTCTCCTCGTATCGCCCGGAGGGCCCGCTGAGCTGGCAGGATGGGGCAAGCGCTATGCAATGTGTCGTTGACGACGTGAGCGATCGAAGGTGGGACGCTCTCGTGAACAAGGCCCGGAGTCGGGCGGGCCGGTCGCCTGGGAACCCGACGGCCGCATGCAGTTGCTGGTCGCCGACAGCCCGCAGGAGATGGAAGCTTTCCTCGAAGCTCGTCGGACTCAGGGCTACGGCGCCCGTATGTCCGCGGGCTACTGCTGGCGCTGGTCTCCGGAACCCAAGCCCGGCGACCCGCTCCCGCCCGACGTCGTCATCGGCGACTGGGCCCGTCCCTGGAACCTGCGTGGCGACCGCTCCGTCTCGGGGGCGCCCCCGGCCGCCCTGTGGGCCACCGACCCGGCGGGCTTCGGACAGGTCGGCTGCGTCGACACCGCCCAGGGCTTCGAGTACGACTGGTCCGGCGTGATCATTGGCCCCGATCTGCTCTGGCGCGGCGACCGCTGGATCACGGACCGTACGGCGTCGAAGGACCCGGTCTTCAAGAAGTTGGCGGCCGTTGCGCGCATCCGGCGTACGTGGTGCAGAGTCCCCGATTCCACCTATGAGAGAGGTATGTCCTATCGTTCCGTCCTTCATCACCCCTTCTCATGTCACAGGCAGGGACTAGGATCTGCACCCTGGGTCTGACCATGGGGAACGGCGACCCTCGCGGGACACAAGGAGCGGGGAACAGGCATGCGGGAAGGCCGGTGGGTCACGGTCACCGAGTCCGAGTTCGATCACGAACGCCGTGGCCTGGACGCGATCCGGGAGAAGCTGCCGGATTCCGACCCCTGGCGTGCCTGGTCGAACTTCACCTTCACCGCCACCACCGGTCACGTCCGCGAGGTGGACCTGCTGGTCGTCGCTCCCGGCGGCGTCTGCATGATCGAGCTGAAGGACTGGCACGGCTCGGTCACGTCCGAGAACGGCACCTGGGTACAGACCACTCCCGGTGGCCGCCGCCGTACGCACGGCAATCCGCTGCACCTGGTCAACCGCAAGGCCAAGGAACTGGCCGGCCTGCTCGCGCTGCCCGGGGGTAAGCGGGTCTGGGTCGCGGAGGCCGTCTGCTTCACGGACAACAGCCTTCGTGTACGCCTGCCCGCCCACGACCAGAACGGCGTCTACACCGTCCACCAGCTGGTCGAGATGCTCAAGCAGCCTCCGCGGGACGAGCGGCGCCGTATCACCGCGATCGGCTCGCGCCAGATCGAGGCGGCCCTCAAGAACATCGGCATCCGCAAGAGCGACGCGCAGTACAAGGTCGGCCCGTACGAGCTGGAGCGGAAGTCCTTCGACTCCGGGCCCACCTGGGCGGACTACCTCGCCCGACACAGCGACCTGCCCGAGGCCGCCCGCGTCCGTATCTACCTCAGCGAGCGCGGCTCCGACGCATCCCTGCGCCAGTCCGTCGAGAACGCCGCCCGGCGCGAGGCCGCGGTGCTGGGCCGTTTCAAGCACCCGGGCGTGGTCGAACTCAAGCAGTACTTCCCCTCCGGGCACGCCGCCGGCCCCGCGCTGATCTTCGACTACCACCCGGACACCCTGAAGCTGGACGAGTACCTGGTCCAGTACGGCGAGAAGCTGGACATCCTCGGCCGGATGGCGCTGGTCCGCCAGCTCGCCGAGACCATGCGCTCCGCGCACTCCAGCCGCATCCACCACCGGGCGCTCGCCGCCCGCTCCGTGCTCGTCGTCCCCCGTCCGCGCGGCAGGAAGGGCCGGGCGGTGGGGGAGGAGGCCGCCTGGCTCACCCCACAGCTCCAGATCTCCGACTGGCAGATCGCCACCCAGCGCAGCGGCGACTCCTCCCAGGGCCAGGGCATGACCCGCTTCGCGCCGACCGCGCTGTCCGCCCAGCACGTGGCCGACGACGCCGACGCCTACCTCGCCCCCGAACTCACCGCCCTCAACCCCGACCCGGTCCACCTCGACGTGTACGGGCTCGGCGTCCTCACCTACCTGCTGGTCACCGGCAAGGCCCCGGCCGCCAGCCAGGCCGAGCTGCTGGCCCGGCTGGAGGCGGGGGAGGGACTGCGCCCCAGCTCCCTGGTGGACGGCCTGTCGGAGGACGTGGACGACCTGGTCCAGGCCGCCACCGCCTACCGGCCCGGCCAGCGGCTGTCCGGCGTGGACGAGTTCCTGGAGCTGCTGGAGGTCGTCGAGGATTCCCTCACCGCCCCGGCCCCGGCGGCCGCCGGTACGGAAGGGCCGGGCGACGAAGACGACGAGATCGCCGCAGACAAGGACCCGCTGGAGGCCGTCGCCGGTGACGTGCTCGCCGGCCGGTGGGAGATCCGCCGCCGCCTCGGCACCGGCTCCACCAGTCGCGCCTTCCTCGTCCGCGACCTGCAGGCGGAAGCCCGCAGGACCCGCCCGCTGGCCGTGCTGAAGGTCGCCCTCTCCGACAGCCGCAGCGAGATCCTCGCCCGCGAGGCCGAGGCCATGGGACGCCTGCGCCCCCACTCCGGCATCATCCGCCTCGTCGAACCCGAGCCGCTGCACATCGGCGGCCGTACCGTCCTGGCACTGGAGTACGTCGGCGACGAGCGCGACGACAACGGACAGGGCACCGAGGGCGGCGGACGTCCGCGCCGCCGTGAGGAGACCGTCGCCCGTCAGCTCCGCGAGAACGGCCGCCTCCAGGTCGACCAGCTTGAGGCGTACGGCGACTACCTCTTCGGAGCCGTCGACTTCCTGGAGGGCGAGGGCGTCTGGCACCGCGACATCAAGCCCGACAACATCGCCATCCGCATCCGCCCCAACCGCACCCGCGAGCTCGTCCTCATCGACTTCTCCCTCGCCGGCTACCCGGCGAAGAGCACCAACGCGGGCACCGACGGCTACCTCGACCCCTTCGTCGACGTCATCACCCGCGGCTCGTACGACTCGCACGCCGAGCGGTACGCCGTCGCCGTCACCCTGCACCAGATGGCCTCCGGCGAGCTGCCCAAGTGGGGCGACGGCAGTGTCCTGCCCCGCATGACCGACGCGAAGGAGTGGCCGTACCCGACCATCGCGGCCGAGGCATTCGACCCGGCCGTACGGGACGGTCTCGTTGACTTCTTCCAGAAGGCCCTGCACCGCGACGCCAGCCGGCGGTTCCCCGAGCTGAAGCCGATGCGGGACGCCTGGCGCAAGGTCTTCCTCGACGCCTCCCAGACCGTCCCGTCCAGTCACCGTTCCCGTCCCCCGGCCGCCGCGACCACGGGGGAGGGAACACCCGCCGAGGCCGCCGCCGCGGCGATCGCGGACGCCGAACCGGAGACCGCCGAGCAGCAGCGCGACCGTCTCGCCGCCGAGGTCACCCGCGACACCCCGCTGACCGTCTCCGGCCTCACGCCCGCCGCCCAGTCCTTCCTCTACGGCCTCGGCATCACCACGGTCGGCGAACTGCTCGACTACAGCCGCCGCAAGCTGGTCAACGCCCCCGGACTGGGCGCCAAGACCCGCAACGAGGTCCAGCAGCGGCAGCGCGAGTGGGGCGAGCGGCTGCGTGAGATCCCTGTCTCGCCGCTCACACCAAAGGGCCGCGCGGAGGCCAAGGAGGAGCTGGAGCAGCTCACCGCCGCCGAGTCGGCCCTCGTCGGCGAACTCGCCACGGGCGCCTCGGCGGGCGCACTGTCCCCCCGCATGCTCCGCTCCGTCAGCCTGGACACCCTCGCCACCGTCTTCGTGCCCGCCGTCAACAACAACGGCTCCAACCGCAACAAGGCCGAGATGGTACGGCTGTTGCTGCGCCTGCCCGACGAGCACGGGGTGCTGCCCGGCATCGGGGTCTGGCCGAAGCAGAAGGACGTCGCGGACGCGCTCGCCCTGAGCCACGGCCGTATCCCGCAGATGCTCAAGGACGAGCGCAAGCGCTGGAAGGCGGAGCCCGCCGTCCAGGCACTGCGCGAGGAGATCATCGACCTGCTGGTGAGCATGGGCCGGGTCGCCTCGGCGGTGGAGATCGCGGATGCCCTGGCGGTCCGGCGCGGCACGCATCTCGCGGGGCGCGAGCAGCGGCGCGCGATGGCGCTGGCGGCCGTACGGGCCGTGGTCGAGGTCGAGCAACTGCTGCCACAGGAGGCCGAGTTCCAGCACCAGCCGAACCGCAAGGCGACGGACGAGTCCCTGGGCGCCGGCCTGCTCGCCCTCGACGTACGGGAGAACGACGGCCCGGACACCCCGACCGCGCCGGGCCTGCTGGAGTACGCGACCCGGCTGGGTAAGACGGCGGATCGGCTCGCCAAGCTGGACACCCTGCCGACGGCGGCCACCGTGCTGGCCGAGCTGGGCGCGCTGACGGTGCCGCCGGGCGCGGTCGACTGGGACGAGCGGCGCATGGTGGAGCTGGCGGCTGCGGCGTCCGTGAACGCCGCCGCCACTCCACGCCTGGAGATCTACCCGCGTGACCTGTCGCTGGTCAGGGCGCTGCGTCTCACCCAGGCCGGGCTCGTCCGCTGGATCCCGGGTATGCCGGAGGGGCAGCAGCCGGGCCTGACCGGTGAGGCTGTGCACGAGCGGGTCCGTGCTCGCTTCCCGGAGATGGTCGTTCCCGACGGGCGTGGCGGCACGCACCACGAACTGCCGACGGGCGGCCCGCTCACCAAGGCGTTGCGCGACGCCGGCTTCGAACTGTCGCTCAGCATGCACGAACGCGAGGGCGTGCTGCGCTACTTGCCGACGCGGGTGGACGACGCGTCGAGCTACCTGACGACGGGTGCGTGGCGGCAGTCGACGCGTACGGGTGCGGTGACGCGGTACGCCGACGACCCGCAGCTCGCGGGTGCGGTGCGCGCGGAGGAACGGCTGCTGGCGTCGGCCCGCCGGGACGGGTACCGGGTGCTGACCGTACGGCAGCAGCTGGTGCGGGACGCGGTGCGGGAGCTGGGTGCCGGGCGGCTGGGCACGGATGCGGTGTCGGTGACGGAGCTGTTCCTGGAGGCCCTGCACGCGCAGGTCACGCCGGGCACCAAGCCCACCTGGGAGACGCTGCTCAAGGCGGATGCCGCCGAGCCGGGCTCGAAGGGTGCGGTGCGGTTCGCGGAGTACGCGCGGACGGCGTGGGGCGCGGTGGAGCCTCGGATCGCGGAGCTGCTGGGCAACGGTGGCGGGGGCGGCGGGGCCGGTCCTGTGCTGCTGACGGAGGCCGGGGTGTTCGCGCGGTACGACGCGATGGGCGTCCTGGACCGGCTGGCGTCGGCGGCCCGGCGGGGCGGGCGGGGGCTGTGGCTCCTTGTCCCGCAGAGCGACCCCTCGCGCGAGCCCCGGCTCGGGCAGGTGGCTGTGCCGTACCAGGCCGGCCTGGGGGAGTGGATTCAGCTTCCGGACACGTGGGTGGGTAACGCCCATCGTGGGTCCGGCGAGGTTGTGGCTAGTGCCAGTGGTGTCGAGGGAGACGCGAAGTGATCGACCGCAAGGCTCTGTTGGACGACCTGAAGCAGCAGGTCAAGGCGGTCGAGACCGACCTTGGGCGCCAGGTGAAGGCGCTGGGGGATGTCGGCGCGCGGCTGAGGACAGAGTACGACCGGGCGCGCAAGCTGGGGCGTACGGCGGCGACGTGGAACTCGTGGCTGGATGAGCGGGTCACGCAGGTCGCGGTGGCGTGGGTGCTGGGGACTGTGTTCGTGCGGTTCTGTGAGGACAACCGGCTGATTCCGGAGCCGTACCTGACGGGGCCGGATGGTGATCGGCGTGAGCTGGCGGAGTCTCGGTACGACGCGTATGTGGAGTCGGACGAGGACCCAACGTACCGGGGGTGGCTGGAGAAGGCGTTCGAGGAGTTGGGGCAGGGGCAGGCGGGTCGGCTTCTTTTTGATAGGCGGCACAACCCGCTGTATCAGGTTCCGCTGTCGCATGATGGTGGCCGGGAGTTGGTCGAGTTCTGGCGGGGGAGGGATGAGGCGGGTGTTCTCGTCCACGACTTCATCGACCCGCTGAACGAGGACGGTACGGAGGGGTGGGACACGCGGTTCCTGGGTGACCTGTACCAGGACCTGAGCGAGGCCGCCCGGAAGACGTATGCCCTGCTCCAGACGCCGGAGTTCGTGGAGGAGTTCATCCTCGACCGGACGATGAACCCGGCGGTTCGGGAGTTCGGGTACGAGGAACTGAAGATGATCGACCCTACGTGTGGGTCGGGGCACTTTGTGTTGGGGGCGTTTCGGCGGTTGGTGCGGCTGTGGGGGGAGGGGCAGCCTGGGCGTGATGTGCATGAGCGGGTGCGGGCTGCGCTGGACTCGGTGCACGGGGTGGACATCAACCCGTTTGCCGTGGCTGTTGCTCGGTTCCGGTTGTTGGTTGCGGCGATGGCGGCTAGTGGGGTGCGGACGCTAGGGGAGGCGGCGAAGCTTGAGTGGCCGGTTCACCTGGCAGTCGGTGACTCACTCATCAAGGCAAGGCAGTTGGGCCTATTTAACGGGATTGACGGAGAAGACGAGCTTGCAGAGTTCGCTTACTCGACTGAGGACGTGCACGAACATCCGGGTATTCTGCAGCAAGGGCGATACCACGTGGTGGTGGGTAACCCGCCCTATATCACCGTCAAAGATAAGCTGCTCAATCAGCTATATCGAGAACTCTATAAGAGCTGCTCTATGGAATATGCCTTGTCGGTTCCTTTTGTGGAGCGGTTTTTTGAATTGGCGAAGCGTGGCGAGGGCGACGGGGGCGGCTTCGGGATTGTCGGCCAGATTACGTCCAATTCTTTCATGAAGCGGGAATTTGGCGCTAAAATTGTCGAAGGCTACTTTAAGGATGAAGTGGAATTGACGGAGGTGATCGATACCTCTGGGGCTTATATTCCTGGGCACGGAACGCCGACCGTCATTCTTGTGGGTAGGCGACGGAGAGGGAATAGCCGTTCTCATTCCGTCCGTACGGTGCGAAGCGTTCAGGGGGAACCTTCTGTTCCCGAGAAGGCGGAGGAGGGGCAGGTTTGGCGAGCAATCGTTAGGCAAATTGATTCTTCTCCGTCGCGCAGCGCTTGGATCTCTGTGAGTGATCTTCCTCGTGTTGAATTCTTCAGTGCCCACCCGTGGATTCTGGGTGACGGTGGCCGTGAATTGATTACGCAAATGGAGTCGGCGATGGCATCTCGCCTGGGCTCCCGGCTTGCAATGGCTATTGGATTCGGGGCGATCTCAGGCGAGGATGCGGCATACTTTCTACCCGATGAGGCAACGGCTCGTCGACTGAAGATTGAACATGCTATCCCAATGGTGATCGGCGAAGCCGTGCGGGATTACGTGATCACCCCCGGTACTGTCACTGTTTGGCCGTACGGTCAGAATTTGGACCTCGTGCCCGAGAGCCGATTTCCGAAGGCTATCGCTACCTTGTGGCTTAGTCGTCAGTACTTGACGACTAGAAAGAGGTTCGGCAAGGTAGTCAGCTCAATCCCTGGGTTCTCTTGGTATGAATTTCGAGAATTCTATCGAGAGAAAATTCGGACGTCGCTGTCGATCACCTTTGCATTTGTTGCTACGGGAAACCACTTCGTACTGGATCGAGGCGGAAAGATATTTAAACAGTCGGCGCCGTTGATCAAACTCCGAGAAGGTGCGGGTGAGGCTGACTATCTGCAACTCCTGGGCTTGCTTAATAGTTCGACGTCGTGCTTCTGGCTCAAGCAAGTTAGTCAAGGGAAGGGTGGCAGTGGTATTGGCTGCGGAATTAAGGATGAGGCATGGGAGGAGCGCTACGAATTCACGGGCACCAATATTCAGGATTTTCCGCTCCCGGCCTCCTACCCTGTCGCTCTTGCTGGCGCCTTGGATGACCTTGCTCAGCAGCTATCTGCCGTGACTCCATCTGCTGTCGCGACTGATGGCGTCCCGACCTTCTCCATGTTGCGAAAGGCGAAGGGAGAATGGGAATCAATTCGCGCCCGCATGATTTGCCTTCAAGAAGAGCTTGATTGGCAGGTGTATTCCCTGTATCATCTTCATTTCGAAGATCTTCGCGCTTCTGTCGATATTGACGATCCGTGCTTTCCTGAACTTGCCCTTGGCGAGAGAGCATTCGAAATCATCCTTGCCCGCCGGGCGCAGCGAGGCGAGGTGGTGACGGCGTGGTTCAAGCGGCACAACTCCACGCCCATCACGGAGATCCCCGCCCACTGGCCCGCCCTCTACCGCGAGATCGTCCAGAAGCGTATCGACGCCATCGAGTCGAACCGTGCCATCGGCATGGTGGAGCGCCCCGAGTACAAGCGCCGTTGGACCACTGAGGGTTGGGACGCACTCCAGGAGAAGGCCCTGCGCTCCTGGCTGCTCGACCGTATGGAGAACCGCGACCACTGGTTCGACGAGAACGGTCAGCCCGCCATCCTCACCCTGGCCCGCCTCACCGACGCTCTCTCTCGCGATGAGGACTTCGTCTCCGTAGCCAAGCTCTACGCGCCCCGCAAGGAACTCGCGAAGGTGGTCGCCGAGTTGATCACGGACGAGCACGTGCCGTTCCTCTCCTCCCTGCGCTACAAGCCCTCCGGGCTCAAGAAGCGGGCCGACTGGGAAGAGGTGTGGGACCTCCAGCGCAAGGAGGACGCCGCGCCCGACGAGCCTGCCAAGCGGAAGATCCGGGACTCCATCCCCGTACCGCCGAAGTACAGCTCGGCCGACTTCCTCCGCCCGTCGTATTGGAGGGCGCGCGGCAAGCTCGACGTGCCCAAGGAGCGGTTCGTCTCCTACGGGCAGACCAATGCCGCCACTCCCGAGCTGTACGGCTGGGCCGGCTGGGATCAGCGGGAGCAGGCGCAGGCCCTCGCCACGTACTTCACCAACACCGCGCTGTCCACCGAGGAGATCACGCCGTTCCTCGCCGGCCTGCTGGAACTCCAGCCGTGGCTGTCCCAGTGGCACAACGAGTTCGACATGCTCTACAGCGGCTCCCCGGCGGACTTCTTCGCCGGTTACCGCCAGCAGAAGCAGGGCGAGCACGGACTCACCGACGACGATCTCCGTAACTGGCAGCCCCCGGCCGCGACCCGAGGTCGTCGCGCCGCCGTGAAGAAGTAGTCGAAGGCGACTCGGTGTCGTGCCCGTACGCCGATGCCGAGTCTGCCGGTCGAGGGGCCACCTGGTGCATGCGCGGGTGGCCTCCTGTCGTTACGCGCAGCTCGGCCCATACTGTCTTGCCGGGGGCGGCCGGGCGAGGCGTGATGCCCCAGTCGTCCGCGAGGGCGACGACGAGGAGGAGGCCGCGGCCGGACTCGGATGTGGAGTCGGGGGTCGGGGGAGTGGACGGGGGCTGTTTCTCGGCGCGGGTGTCGGTCACCTCGATGCGGAAGTTGTCATCGGCCAGGGTGAGTTGGACGTGGAAGTCCCGGCCGGGGACGTGGCCGTGGCGTACGGCGTTGGCGGTGAGTTCTGCCGTGATGAGAGTGAGCGTCTCGTTGACCGGGGTCGTGTAGGGGTGGCCCCAGTCGTTCAGGCGGTGCGAGACGAGTCGGCGGGCGAGGCGGGCGCCGCGTGGGGTTGAGGTGAAGCGCATGGTGAACTCGCGTTCGGGGGCGGGGTGCTGTGGCATATGCCCGTTCGGGGGAGTTGCTGACTTCATGGGGTCAACGGTTGCGGACTCTGCGTAGCGTTGAACAGGAGCGATGCGCTGACGGGTACGGACTGTACACGTGGGCGGTGCGCTTGTACGTGATGTTGGGCGTGACCGCTTTCGGGGCCGTGCGTTGGGCGGGCGGTGTCCGGTGATTTGATGGTTGTACGGGAGGAGCTGCGGCGTGGACGAAGAGGTTCAGCAGCCGGAGTACGAGTTCGGGGCGGGCATTCTCCATGTGTTCGGGCGGCAGTTGAAACTGTTCCGGGAGCGAGCGGGCATGGACCGCGCGAAGCTCGGGTCGCTGACCGGGTACTCGGCCTCGACGATCGCGTCGTTCGAGCAGGCAAGGCGTATCCCGCCGCCGAAATTTATCGACCGGGCCAATGAAGTGCTGGACGCTGGTGGGGTGTTGAGTGCGAGCAAGGAGGAGGTGGCTCGGGCTCAGTATCCGGCCTTCTTTCGGGACGCGGCGCGGTTGGAGGCGGAGGCCGTCGAACTGCATGTGTACGCGAACCAGGCGGTGCCCGGACTCTTGCAGACGGAGGAGTATGCGCGGGCCATCTTCATGATGATGCGGCCACCTATGGATGAGGAACTGATCGAACAGCGAGTGGGCGCACGCCTGGCCCGGCAGGAGGTCTTGTCCAGCCGTGATGCGCCGCTCGCCAGCTTTGTCATCGATGAGGCCGTGTTGAGGCGTCCCATCGGGGGTCGAGGCGTCCTGCGTGGCCAGCTTGAGCACATCCTCCTGATGGGGGAGCGACGGAACATCGAGATCCAGGTGATGCCGCTCGACCGTGAGGAGAACGCGGGTATGGCTGGTCCCTTCACCTTGATCGAAACGAAGGAAGGGCGGAGGATCGCGTACGCCGAGGTACAGAACGTGAGCCGCCTGCAGACGGAGCGGGAACGCGTCCGTGCGCTGGAGGCCAAGTACGGGATCATCCGGGCGCAGGCCCTGACTCCTCGTGAATCATTGGCGTACGTAGAGAAGTTGCTGGGAGAGCTATGAACGCGCACGTACATCAGCCGCACATAGACCAGTTGGTATGGCGCAAGAGCAGCTACAGCAGCGAGGAAGGCGGCGAATGCGTCGAGGTCGCCGTCCTCCCCGCCAGGGTTCACGTCCGCGACTCGAAGGACACAACCCGTGCCGCGCTGACCGTGGAACCCACGGCGTGGACCGCGTTCGTCGAGTTCGCGGCACTTTGACCCGCCTCTGTGTTGAGGCCGGACCTGTAGGCCGGGCTGGCTTCATCCGTGGCGTAACTGATGGGAGACCCCGCGCGCAGTTCCGTCACGCGTCGGCGCCCCGCTCCAACCCCGGAGCGGGGCGCCAACACGGCGCGGGCCCGTAAGCCCTCGCCGTCCGGGCCGGCACCGGGGGCCAGGTAGTGCTGTACGCGGAGGATCAGCACGACGTCATCGCGGTAGTTCTCCTGGTACCAGATCATGACGGGCCCTTCGGCGTGGGTCTTGACACCGGAGGCGGACTCCTGGAAGTCGAAGGGGTGGCCGATGCGGCGGACGCCCACGGCTTCGGCGATGGGGCGGGCGAAGTCTTCGGCATCTCGCCTGTGGGCCTCGGGGAGGTCGACGACGACGTGTTCGGCGTCGGAGTTGTGCTCCCAGGTTCAGTCACTCACGCACGGTCGGCCTCCGCGTCGGCGAGGATCCGGCCGAGTTCGGCGGAGGCGGCGCGGCGGGCGTCCTTGTCGTCGCTGGTGGCGACGGTGTGTTCGCATGCGCGGAAGCGGGCGGCTCGTTCGGGCCACCGCTGGACAGCGACCCATGCCCACCAGTGATCGACGAAGTGGCGGCCGGGCAGAAGGCTGAACTCGTCGCGGGTCTGGTTCATGGCTTCGGCCCAGTGTGTGTCGAACTTGGGCAGGGCTTCGGGGCTGAGGCGGGCGACGGCAACCCGGAGGGCGGCGGGATTCCTGTCCGGCATGGGGATGAGCGGCCCTGCGGGGATGTCGGTGCCCGTGGTCATGAGCGGCGTTCCTCCGAGGAGTGGTCTGTCGTCCCGGTCCGTGAGTGCAACGCCCGTCGGGCCGCACTGATGAGATGGTGCGCGTCAGCGTCGTACACGGCGGACTCCCGGAGTGTCCTCCACGTGCGCAGATAGGTGTCCACGCCGGCCTCGTCGTCGATCCACAACTCCGCGTGCCAGTTCTCGACGATCACCTGGCGGTCGTCGTAGATCCAGAAGGCGGTGGCCGGGGGGATCTTGAGGGCGGCGGAGAGCGGGATGATCCCCAGTTCGACCGTGGTGAGGCCGATGACTCCGGCGAGGCGGTCGAGTTGGGCGGCGAGCACCGACGGAGGGCAGACCAGGGCGTGTAGGGCGGCTTCCCACATGAGGACGCGATACCGCTTCGTCGAGTCGTACAGGGCCCCTTGTCGCCTCATGCGCGAGGCCACTGCCTCTTCGATGTCGCGCGGCGACTGATGCAGCTCCGTGAAGCGCGTGAAGACCGACCGGGCGTAGTCCGGTGTCTGGAGAACGCCGACGATCATGGAGCCCTGCCAGACGTGAAAGGTGCGTGTCCTCGCGTGTTCGGCGTTGCGTTCGTCCTGTACGGGCTTGTGTCCTGCGGCGAGTTGCCGACGCCATGATCGAATGTGAGACTCGAAGCCTCGGAGCCTGGCAAGCAACTCGTCGCGCGTCTCTGGCCGACCGGTGCTTTCGGCCCACTTCCGCAGGTCCTCCGGCGTGGGCGTTGTCCGGCCGTTTTCCAGCTTGCTGACCTTCGACTTGTGCCATCCGCACTTGTCGGCGAGTTCGGTACCGGTGAGACGGCCACCGGGGGCTGACAGCCGAAGCTCCCGGAGGCGTAGCCCGAGGGCTTCGCGCGCCTTCTGGTAGTCCGTGCTCACCGGTACACACCTGTTTCTGTTACTCCTTCACGGCCAGGCCGGCCGCGAACTCCTCGTACGGGACGGCGTGATGCATGGCCGCGTCGCGCACCATGGAGTACCGCACCACCTCGGCGGGCTCCGTGATCAGTTCGACGCCTGTCAGGTTGTCGGCGTCGTCGAACTGAAGCAACGCGACCATGCGCGAATCGAAGAGCCAGAAGTCCTCGGAGGGCAGGTTGAGCCGGTCGGCATCCGCGCGCGAGAGGTTCATCATCCTTTCGCCTACGGCGCTGTTACGACGTGCGTTGTCGAGCAGGTACAACTGACCTGTCGTAGGCGGGTTGTCGACGATGCGGACGCGCTCGATGCGCTTACCGAGCGCGGTCTGCACGCGGCGATTGGCACACCACTCCGAGTCGGTTTCGTCCCAGTCGACCGACTCGCCACGGATGAACTGGGCGTATGTGTCGGTGCCTTCGTCGGATGCGTAGCGCCGCCGGGTCTCCAGCCGCCACGCTGTGTGCTCGAACTGCTCGAAGAGTCGACCGAAGCTGTCCAGGTCGATGATCTTCGCCTCACGAGTCATGTCCTTTGGCCCCCAGTCCACGAGCAGTGATCGAGGCACCACGATCGGGACCTCGCCCTCGCCCAAGTGCTGAAGCTGGGCGATGTCCTCGGGGTTGGTGAGTGGCGGGCCGTGCACGACGACTTCTCCCGAGTCGAGGTCCTCGTGCACCGAGGAGCATCCGTCGTCGCCGCTGCCTGTCCCGTTGAATCGCAGCCGTCGCACCATGAGCAGTTCCTTTCGCCGGGGACCGATGCGTTAAGCCTCCCCACAGGCGCTGCCTCATGTGTGCTGTTCAGCCGAGCCATATGAGGAACTTCGGGGAACTTCCCTGCGAAGTCAAGCAACTTCGAGGAACTTCTCTGTCTCCGGGCCCTGCCCTTCCCTACTGTCCCGTTGATGGCTACAGCGCAACAGGCGCAGGAGACCGATCCGTTCGCGGCCGCAGAAGCTCTGAAGGCGGCACTTTCTCAGGCAGGCATCGTCGTTCCCTCACTCGCAGTCGATGCCGGCTCGCCCACTCTCCAGCTCGTGGAACCGGGCCGCGTACGTGCCGAGTGGGCGATGCGCCTGGCAGAGCGCTCCGGAAAGACGGCGGCGCAAGAGCGTAGCTGGAAGAACCCACGAGGACGGCGGCCTCCCGCTCCGGATGACGCTCCGGGTCTACACAGTGGACCGTACGAGCCGCGTCACGAGCGACTCGGGCACGCATGGCTTCGAGGGCGGCGAGGCCGGGGCAGCGATCAGTCTCGGGCAGGAGTTCCCCGCCTGCGCGTGCCCGCACCACCGGGTCGTGAGGGCAGCACGATGAGCGCTGCGAACGCCGAGAGCGCCTTCATGTCCCCGTAGAGGTCCAAGACCTGCCCAGGCGGGTCCTACTGTGACACCGAGGAGAGGCATGTTCGTCCATTCCGACCGTCTGCCCACGAGCACGGCGGTCCCGCAGGGAACCATCACCCCGGAGCCGTGGGGAGTCGGCCGCATGGCTCCGTACCCCACCATGGCCCCCGAGTACACCACCGCTCGACTGGACGCGGTCACCCAGACCGCCGTGTTCCTCGACGCGGCCGGCCAGGCCATGGAGATGCCGGGCCACGGCACCAGCACCGGCACCAGCCCCTCCACCGGCACCAGCCCCGACGGGCAGAACCAGGGCGCTACGGACACCGATACCGGGAGTGACAGCGACCAGTGAACGACCCGCGTCCGGTGTTGGTCGTCACCAGCTTGCACGACCCCACCGCCGACGTGGTGATCCGCGAGTTGCACGACCGGGACATCCCGGTCGTGCGGCTCGACTCCGGGGACTTCCCCGCATCACTGTCGGTGAAGGCCGAGATCACCCCGCACGGCATCCGGGGACGCCTCCTCACCCCGTCCCGCGTGGCCGACCTGGCCAACGTCCATGCCCTCTACTACCGTCGGCCGACCGGGTTCGCCTTCCCGCACCTCGATGAGCAGGACGCGCGGTTCGCCATCACCCAGGCCCGGTACGGGCTCGGCGGAGTGCTGGCTTCGCTGCCGGGCTGCCTCTACATCAACCACCCCCACCGCATCGGAGACGCGGAGTTCAAACCCTCTGGTCTGGCCGCAGCCGTGGAGGCAGGCTTCCTGGTGCCGCCCACTCTGATCACCTCCAGCCCCGACGCCGCACGGGCCTTCATCAAGCGGCATGGCTCGGTTATCTACAAGCCCCTGCACAACGCCGTCTACCGGGTCGACGGCGTGTCGAACGTCGTGAAGGTCGCCGAGGTGTCCGCAGTGGACATCGACGACGGCGTGGCGGGCACCGCCCACCTGTTCCAGCGGCGCATCCCCAAATCCGCCGACGTACGGGTGACTGTCATCGGCGACCAGGTGTTCTCCGTCCGGATCGACTCCGACCTCTTGGACTGGCGCACCGACTACGACCGCCTGGCCTACACGCCCGTGGAACCGCCGCACGGAATCGTGCCGGCCCTCCGCCACTACATGGACCACTTCGGGCTTGTCTTCGGGGCTTTCGACTTCTGCGTGGCCGAAGACGGGCAATGGTGGTTCCTGGAGTGCAACCCGTCCGGCCAGTGGTACTGGCTGGAGCCTGAGACGGGCCTGCCCATGTGCGCGGCCCTGGCAGACCTCTTGGAGAGGAAGAGCACGACGTGATCGATGACAAGGGCCTTCGTCTCGCGCTCGCCGAGCGCCTGGCCGCCGGCGGCCAGCTGCGCACCGACCCGTGGCGAGTCGCCGTCGAAGCCGTGCCCCGGCACGAGTTCCTGCGCGGCGGCTTCTTCGAACGGGCCGACAGCCCCGGACAAACCGCCTGGCAGCCCGTTCTTCCCGATGCCCCCCAATGGCTGGGCCGCTGCTACGACGATGACTCCCTCGTCACCCAGATCGCTGGAACGATCGCACCTCGCGACATCCGCGGCGAGATCCTGCGCGAGCCCACCTCATCCAGCACCCTGCCCGGCCTCGTCGTTCGGATGCTCGAAGACCTCCAGGTCGAAGACGGGCACCGTGTGCTGGAGATCGGCACCGGCACCGGCTACTCCACCGGCCTCCTCTGCCACCGGATCGGCGACGGCTTCGTGACGTCCATCGAGGTCGACCCGGAGGTCTCCACCCGTGCTCGTGCCGCACTCGGGCACGCCGGGTACGCGCCGCTCCTGGTCGTCGGTGACGGGCTGGCCGGTCACCCTGACGGCGCCCCGTACGACCGGCTGATCGCCACGTGCGGCGTCACCGAGCTGCCTTACGCGTGGGTGGAACAGACCCGGCCCGGCGGGATCATCCTCGCCACCCTGGGCGGCTGGCTCCATTCCTCCGGGCTCGCCCGCCTCACCGTGGGCGACGACGGCACCGCCCGAGGCCGACTCCTTGACGGCCATGTCTCCTTCATGATCGCCCGCCCCCAGCTCCCGCCTCGGCTTGGCCTGCTGCCCGATCTGGACGACAGCGACGACGAACGCGACACCCCGCTCGCCGCTGACTCCCTCGACGACTGGAACACGCGCTTCGTCGCCCAACTCGCAGCCCCCCACGCGCAGCGCCTCAGCATCAACCGGGACGGTCGAAACGAACACCTTCTGGTCGACGTCCACGCCGGCGCCTGGGCCGCCCTCGTCCAGCACGGCGACAGCTGGACGGTACGCCAGGGCGGCCCCGTGCGCCTGTGGGACGACATCGAGGAGACCGTGAACCAGTGGCGTGCCGAGGGTGCCCCCGGGCTCGACCACTTCGAGGTGACGGTCACCCGTGCCGCGCAGACCGTGACCTGGTCCAAGGTCTGACGGCAACGAGCATCAGGAGGACGCGGGCGATGGCGGAAGAGGAACCCCTGCACGAGTGGGCCGCCCGACGCGACCGGCGACGGGCGGCGGAACGGGAGATGCTCGGCACACGCCGCGCCGTCCCCGTCTCCGACGGTGCCCGCGCCTCCCACGTTGCCCCCGACGCTCCGCGCGCCCTGCTCGAATGGGACGGGCACGCGTGGGTGACCGTCGGAGTCGCTCCGAACGCTGACGCTGCCAGGGAGTTCCTCGGCCACGTGCCCGCCCCTGAGCCCGAGAACGGGCCGGACGACCAGCCCGCCCACCCTGGCCTGGGGCCCGGCCGAGGACGCCATCGCAAGCCCTGACGGCGCGCGCCTGGGGTCGGCCTGGTGCCCGGTCGCATCATGGTCCACCTCAGCGGATATGTCCCCTGTCTCGCACGCTGAGGCGCCGACCCCGGAGCCCAGGCGGCGGGCCCATGAACGGCCCTACGCCGGTCCCCGTCCCCGGCCCCCGGAAACAAAGGGGCCAGCCCCTGCGAGTGCTTGGGGAGGGTGGGGTGTTTGGGTGTCGCGCCGGCGCTGGCCGCTGCGACGATCAACGTCCGCCCAGAGACGGTCGGTTCGCGACGGCGGTCGCTTTCCCGGGTGACGATCGACATCGTGATGGACCCAGCCCGCACGCCACTGTCACTCACATAACGAGGCCCCAACGGAGCTGACACAGTCCTGCCCTTGGAGCGCAGAGTTACTGTAGGTTCCTGCTATGAAACAGGGCAAAGGGATCGAGAACCCCGAGTCGCGCTTCTCCGCGGTGCTGGTGAGCGCAGCAAAGCTTCCGGGTGTGCGTATCAACAGGGAGGCGTACCTCCGAAGTGCGCTGGCTCGCCACTGCTCCGAGGACGACATCCGAAGAGCGATAGAAGAGACCCCCGCTGCGGCGGGGATCACTGTCGAGGTTCTCGACAAAGTGGCCAACGACTCCATCCGCTACGAAACCGCCAAGGTCAGCGCTCTCTCCGCGGCTGCCGGGATACCCGGCATCCTCGCCCTTCCCGCCACTGTGCCCGCCGACGTGGCCCAGTACTTCGGCCACATGCTGCGTATCGCGCAGAAACTCGCGTACCTCTACAGCTGGCCCGATCTGTTCTCCGACGACGGCGATGACGTCGATGACGCGACCATGGGGGTGCTCACGCTGTTCTTCGGCGTGATGTTCGGCACCCAGTCGGCGAACGCCGCGGTGGGGAAGGTTGCGGGGATGATGTCGGAGCAGGTCGCCAAGAAGCTGCCTCAGAAGGCACTCACCCAGGGCCTCATCTATCCCATCGTGAAGAAAGTCGCAGGCTACCTCGGCGTCGAGATGACAAAGCAGTCCTTCGCGAAGAGCGTCTCGAAGGCCATCCCTCTCGTAGGGGCCGTTGTCTCTGGCGGGCTCACTTTTGCGACCTACCTTCCGATGGCCCGGAGGCTCAAGAGGCACCTCTCCGGCTTGGAACTGGCGAAACCGTCGCACCGAGTCGTGGATGGGGAAGTCGTGGAAGACCACGGGCCTTTCGCCACCCCACACGCTGAACAGCACGGCGCAGACGCCACTGCCATCAAGCTGGAGGAACCTCAGTCTTGAGACCGCAAGCGCCCTCCTGAATGCCGAAGGGGTGGCCGATGCGGCGGGCGTTCTCGTCATCGCCGGGGGCGGTGATCTGTTGGCGTGAGGGCTCGCTCGTCACCCGCCTTGCTGGTCACCGCGAACCGCGAAAACCCGTCGGTGCACCGGACACCCGGGGCGGGGCCAGGGTGGCGATCTCCCGGTCGAAGAAATCGTGGAATCCCTCACCGCGCTCATACAGCGCATCGAATCCGACGTTCGTTTCCCGGATCAGTGAGCCGTCGGTGTAACGGTTGGCTCCGGCCGCATTTCCGTCCTTGTCGTAAACGACCTCATACATGGCCACATCGCCGAGAATCACTACTTCTGGGACCGGGCGGGTCCGCTCGATGTTCGAAATATCGCGAGCGTCGAGAACCTTGATGTCGTCGCCCAGGTCCACGCGTACGCGCAGGACGAACAACTCCCATTGCACATACGGCGTGATCGGGAATTCCACGACGCGGAGGCGGCGGTGCGTGACGCCCAGTCGCGACGCCTGGCGGAGTTCCTGGGCGTAGTCCTCGCGCCTCTCGTCGGCCAGGGACAGAGCCCTCTCCCAGTCGCCGTCGGCGAAGGCCTCCCAGCTCGGGAAGCCGCGCTCCTGGAAGTGCTGGCCGCGCTCGAGCTTGTTGAGGAAGCCGATCCCGCTGGTGTAGACCCGGCCCAAGTCCGCGTGGTACGTGGGGCGGTCCAGGCGTTCGAAGGCGTCGCCGGGGAAGGAGTCAAACACTGGGGATGTCCGGCTTCGCCGCGATGAGCATGTTCCTGGGGATGACCACGAGGCGTTCGTCCGACCCGATCGAGACCCCGTCGGGCAGGTTCCTGCCGAGTGACTGGGTGAGGTCCCGGCCGATGACGGCGATGTCGCCGTTGGCGAGTTCCCAGATGTCCGGGCAGTCAGGAGTTCCGGTTGTGTTTCCGAGTTCCTGGGGTGTTTTTCCCAGGCGCTGTTTGAAACTCGTGTCCGGATCCGCTTCCCATGGCCTGGCCATTTCCATCGCCCCCTCGATCGGTCGGGATGCCTCACTGTAGCGTGCAACTCGCCTGCCTGACCATGTGTCAGACCCGGCCTGCGGGGGCAATGGCGAGGATTGATTCCTCCTTGTCCCATGTCGCTCAGGGGTGGAATGATATTGATCGGAAAGAAAATCATGCCAGCGCCTGACAGGTGACACTTTCCATCTGTGCTATCGCATAATCGGGTGAACGGAGGGGCGGCTGTGGACCCAGAAGTGGGCTTGCTCGCACAGAGCGCGGGGACCACCCTGGTCGCGTTGATGGCGACCGATGCCTGGCACCATGCGCGTGACGGGATCACACAGCTCTGGCGCCGAACGCAACCCGAGCGCGCCGAGACCGTCGCCGCCGAGTTGGAGGCCGGTCGCGAGGACGTGCTGGCCGCCGCGGCGGCGGACGACCAGGAGACCCTGGACGAACTACGCCTTCAGTGGCAGGGGTTGGTGCGGCGGCTGCTGGTAGCCCGGCCCGCCGTCGTCGAGGAACTGCGCGCACTGCTGGACCAACTCGATCCCGATGGCTCGGCCGTCCGGCAGATCATCCAGCATGCCACCGCGTCCGGTCAGGCCCGGGTGTACCAAGCGGGACGTGACCAGCACATCGCAGAGCGATGACGGGTGGGACGGACGGCCACGCCGAGGACCAGGGGCGCGTCTACCAGTCGCGGGGCGACCAGCACATCAGCGAACACCACCACTACGGCGGTGACGGGCCGGAGCACGGCGGACCGGACTCGGTGCGACGCCCGGCGGTCGGCCGGCCCCCCGTCGCGCTCCGCGACCGCAGCGAGGTGATGGAACGCCTGCGGGCGAGCGTCGAGTCGCAGCGCGGCGGCCAGGTCTACGTGCTGTACGGCATGGGCGGCTCGGGCAAGACGGCGGTCGCCTGCGCCCTGTTCCAGGAGGTCACGGGAGAACAGGGCCGGGTGGGCCTGTGGGTCAACGCCTCCGACCGTGCGAGCCTGCGCGCCGGCATGCTCGCCGTCGCCGCCGACCGAGGGGCGGGCGACGGCGAACTGCTCGCCGCACGCAACGGCCTCAGACCTGCCGCCGATCTCGTCTGGACGTATCTCGACCGTTCCGCCGAACCCTGGTTACTGGTCCTGGACAACACCGACGAGCCGGAGATCCTGCGGGACGGAAACTGGCTTCGCACCAGCCCGCGCGGCACCGTCCTGGTGACCACACGGCGAGCGGCGGCCCGGTGGTGGCCGGGCGCCGAGCTGCAGTACATCGGCGTACTGCCCCGAGAGGACGCCGCGCTCGTGCTGCGCGATCTCGCACCGCACAGCGGTACGGCGGAGCAGGCGGCGCGGGTCGCGGACCGGCTCGGGCGGCTACCCCTCGCCCTCACCCTGGCGGGCGGCTTCCTCTCCCACCAGGTCATCGACCCCTGGACGATGGACGCCTACGCGGACCAGCTCGACGGAGACGAACGGGTCCAGCTGATCGACCGCGGAGCCGACGCGCTGTCCGAAGCGGACCCCCGGCATCTGGTCGGCCTGACCTGGCAACTGACCCTCGACGCGTTCGAAATGCGCGGGCTGCCCGAAGCGGCGGCCCTGCTCAGACTGCTGGCCCGGTTCGCCGCCGAGCCGCTGCCGCTGACTCTGCTCAACCACGCCGGCATCGGCGCCGTACTGCCTCGTGCCCGAACCGAGACAGCCCTCAGAGCCCTCCTCGACCAGTCGCTGTCCGAACTGGTCGACGCCGCCGGCGCGCGCTGCGTACAGAGTCATGGCATCCTGCTCGACAGCGTCTCGGCGGCGACCCCCGCGGACCTGGTGCCCGCCCTCGACACGACAGCCGTCCGGCTGCTCGACGCGGCCGTGCCCGGCGTACCCGACGCGGGTCCGCACAACCCGCGACTGCGCCTGCTGGTACCTCACGCGCTGGCCCTGCTGAGGCACATCGGCGGGCCGTCCGCCGCCGACGCCCTGGCCGTCGCGACGCGGCTGTCGGTCGCCCTGCACCGGACCGGTGACTACCTCTCCGCCTGGGAGACCGCCCGAAGCGCGGCGGACCTCGCACAGCGACTCCTCGGCGCGGACCACCGTACGGTCCTCGCCGCCCGCTCCAGGGCAGGGCGGGCACTGTTCCGGCTGGGCAGGTACGCCGAAGCCGAAGCGGCGCTCCGCGCGGTCCGGGACGCCCAGGAGCGCCTGTTCGGCGCCGACGACCCCGATACCACGGACAGCGGCTATGGCCTCCAGCTCGTGCTGGCGAACCTCGGCAGACGCGAGGAATCCGTCGCGCTGCTCCGCGACACCGTCGCCGGGCGGCGCTCGGCGCTGGGCCCCACGCATCCGCTGACCCTGCGGGCCCGCGCCAGCCTGCTGGAGATGCTGCCCGCCGCCGAAGTGGTCACCGAGGAAGGTGGCACCCTGCTCACGCTGCCGTCGGAATGCGAGCGGTTCCTCGGCCCCGACCACACCGTGACACTGGGCGCCCGGCACAACCACGCGTGGGCGCTGTACCTCCTGGGCCGCTTCGACGAGGCCGACCGTGAGATCCGGCGGGTCGCCGAGGCGTATGTGCGGCGCTTCGGGCCCGAGTACCCGATGGTGCTCGCCGCCCGGCAACTCCTCTCCCGGACCCGGGCCGCGCTCGGACACGTGGAGGAGGGGATCGCGCTGATGACCGATGTCGTCGAGCGGCGGGAACGCGGCCTGGGCCCCGGACACCCCTTCACGGTCGCGAGCCGTCAGCTGCTGGACGCCTACTGGTCAGGGCGATGGCGGCCGTAGTGCTCACGGCGGGATGGGAGCGGCCCGCACGGACGGTGCGCGAGGGTATACGGCACGGGGTCGACGGGGGTACGGATGTAGGGTGCTATGCGCAGGCCGTATGGGTGACGTTCAGTACGAGGGGGACGAAAAGTGCAGACGCCGCGAACCCACCTACCTTGACCCGGCCGACGCCGTGAGCGTCGTTCCCGTCCGGTCACCGCATGAACAGTTCCGTCCTCGCCACCGGCCAGGACAGCCGGCCCGCCGCACCGGCCATCCGTACCCCTGAGCCCCGCCCCACCCCTCGGACCGGCCTCGGGCCTCGGCGGCGGACCCCGCACGACACCGAGTACGAGCAGCAGCACCGACCACCGTCAGGGAGAGCGAGACCCGCAATGGCCCAGCCGCCCCTCCTCCGCGATGTCATCGACATCAAAGAGAACATCTCCACCTCGGACTTCGTGCTGTCCCTCGCCGAGGCGACGACACCCGAAGGCGCCCAGAACGCGCTGAAGGACTACGTCGTCACCGAGCGGCTGCTGGAGAACTTCGACGAGGCGCTGGCGCTCATCAAGTCCTCGCTCGACGGGCACCGTTCCAAGGCTGCCTACCTGCACGGCTCGTTCGGTTCCGGTAAGTCGCACTTCATGGCCGTGCTGTACGCGCTGCTCAGCGGCGACCCGGCCGCCCGTGCCCGTACCGAGTTCGACCCGGTGCTGACCAAGCACGAGTGGCTGACCACGGACGGCAAGAGGTTCCTGCTCGTGCCGTACCACATGCTCGGCGCGAAGGCCCTCGAACAGCGGGTGCTCGGCGGGTACGTCACGCACGTCAAGAAGCTGCACCCGGACGCTCCGACCCCGCAGGTGTACCGGACCGACTCCCTCTTCGCCGACATCCGGGCCAACCGTGCCACCTACGGTGACGAGGCGGTCATCCGGGGCCTGGGCGGCAGCGACACGGGCGACGGCGAGACGGACGAGTGGGGTGAGGGCTTCGCCTGGACCCCGCAGCTCCTCGACACCGCTCTCGCCGCCGAGGAGAACCACGAGGGGGGCACTCCGCTCGACCTCCGCAACCCCTCCACCCCGGCCGAGCTGCGCGCCAAGCTGGTCAACGACGCCAGCACCAACCTTTTCCCCGGCTTCGCCAAGAACGCCGTCGAGAACGAGCACGGCTTCATCTCCCTGGACGCCGGTCTGTCCGTCATCGCCGAGCACGCCAAGTCGCTCGGCTACGACGGCCTGATCCTGTTCCTGGACGAGTTGATCCTCTGGCTCGCGACCCTCATCCACGAGCAGAAGTTCGTGGCCCGCGAGGCCAGCAAGATCACGAACTTCGTGGAGGGCGGCGACGCCCGCCGCGCCATCCCCGTCGTGTCGTTCATCGCCCGCCAGCGCGACCTGCGGGAACTCGTCGGCGAAGAGGTGTCCGGCGCGGCGGAAGCCTCCATCCAGGACACCCTGAACCTGGCCTCCGGCCGGTTCGACAAGATCACCCTGGAGGACCGCAACCTCCCGCAGATCGCTCACGCGCGCATCCTCAAGCCGAAGGACGCCGAGGCGGAACGGCTCGTCAACGCGGCCTTCGAGCAGACCAAGCGGGTCGGCACCCAGGTCTGGGACACCCTCCTCGGCTCGGAGAAGGGCACGACCGGCGCGGACGCGGAGTCGTTCGGGCTGACGTACCCGTTCTCGCCGGCGTTCATGGACACCCTCGTCCACATCTCGTCCGCGCTGCAGCGTTCCCGTACCGGTCTGAAGCTGATGGGGCAGCTGCTCGCCGACCACCGCAACGAGATCCGGCTCGGGCAGCTCATCCCGGTCGGCGATCTCTACCCGGTGATCGCGGAGGGTGGCGACAAGCCATTCACCGACAGCCTGAAGGTCGTCTTCGAGGCCGCCGACAAGCTCTACAGGACCAAGCTTCGGCCCTACCTCCTCAGCTCGTACGACATCACCGAGGACGACGTCGAGCAGTACGTCAACCGGCCCGAGGCCATCACCGACCCGCAGCGCCTCAACCGCTGCCGCATGTTCACCGGCGACAACCGGCTCGTGTGCACCCTGCTGCTCTCGGCACTCGCGCCCAGCGTGCCCTCCCTGGCCGAGCTGACCATCCGGCGGCTCGGCGCGCTCAACCACGGGTCGGTCCTCGCACCCATCCCGGGCGCCGAGGTCGGCATCATCAAGAACAAGGTCGCCGAGTGGGCGGCCAGGTTCCCCGAGATCAAGGAGACCGGCACCGACGCCAACCCCGGCGTACGGCTGGAGCTGTCCGGCGTCGACGTGGACTCCGTCATCGCCAACGCCCAGGTCAACGACAACCCCGGCAACCGGGTCGCCCTCGCCCGGCGTCTGCTGTCCGAGGAACTGGGCGTCGAGCACGGGCAGTTGAGCGACCAGCTCGGCTTCACCTGGCGCGGTACATCCCGCACCGCCGAGATCGTGTTCGGCAACGTCGCCGACGAGGACGAGCTGCCCGACCACGACCTGATGCCGCAGGAGGACGGCCGCTGGCGTATCGCGATAGACCTTCCCTTCGACGAGGGCGAGTGGGGCCCGGTCGAGGACGTCAACCGCATCCGGCGGCTGCGCGAGCGCCAGCAGGGCGAGCGGTCCCGTATCGTCGCCTGGCTGCCCGCCCATCTGTCCGCGCAGCGCTTCGCCGACTTCCGGCGTCTCGTCGTCATCGACAAGGCCCTCGCCGACGAGCACCGCTTCGACACCCAGTACGCCGGCCACCTCAACGCCGACAACCGCAGCCGCGCCAAGGGCCTTCTCGAAACCCAGCGCGAGGCCCTGCTCAAGCAGGTCAAGGGCGCCTTCAAGCAGGCGTACGGGCTCGCCCAGAAGCAGGCAGCCGACGTCGTGCCCGACTTCGACGACCACCTCGTCCCGCTGCCCGACGTGAGCGGCCTCACCCTGTCCTTCGGGCAGAGCCTGCACGACGGCATCCGGCACGTCGCGGGCAAGCTGCTCGCCCACCAGTACCCGGTGCACCCCGACCTCGACCCCGACGGCACCGGCACCGCCGTCAAATCCGCCGACACCCGCAAGGTGTTCACCCATGTGCGGGCCGCCGCCGAGGCGCGTGACGGGCGGGTGGAGGTCCCGGCCGCCGACCGCAAGCTCATGCAGCGGATCGCGGGGCCCCTGCGGCTCGGGCAGCAGAAGGAGGCGTACTTCGAGCTGTCCCGCTACTGGGCCGACCACTTCCGCCGGCTCGGGAGCGCCCAGGGCGTCACCGGGGACCTGTCCCTGATCACCCTGACCGACTGGACGGACAAGCCCGACCCGCGCGGCCTGCCCGACTTCCTCGCCCGGCTCGTCGTCGCCGCCTTCGCCGAGATGGACGACCGGGTGTGGGTGCGCGGCGGCACCGTACTCGACCCCGCGCCCGAACTGTCCGCGATCAAGGACCATGACGCGCTGCGCAGCCAGCCGCTGCCCGCCGAGCCCGACTGGGACACGGCACGGCAGCGCTTCGAGGCGGTCTTCGGGCAGAAGGCTCCCGCCCTGCGGCGCGGCCGGATGGTCAACCAGTTCGCCCGCCAGATCATCGAGGCCGCCCGCGCCCACCGGGACCACGCGGCGGACCTGGTACACCAGTTGGAGGCCCACGCCTCCTTCCTCGGCCTCGACCAGACCGCCGACACCGGACGGCTCGCCCTCGCCCGACGCTCCCTGCAACTGCTGGACGCGCTCACGGCGGAGGCAGGCAAGGGCGCGGCCGGGGCGAAGAAGACCGTGGAGGCCCTCGCCTCCTTCGGCCTGGGCGAGACCAGCGCCGACCGGTACGGGACCTCCATCAAGCAGGCCCGCAGCGTCGCGGAGGCCGTCGCCTCCGCGCCCTGGAGCACCCTCGAACTCGCCGCCGGACTCGGCCCCGAGGGCGCGGCACTGCTCGACTCGCTGCGCAACATCGCCCGCGACGACCAGCGCACCGCCGACCTGCGCGACGCGCTCACCCGCACTCAGCGCGAGGTCGTGGCCCTGCTGAAGCGCAGCCAGGCCGCCGCCACCCCGCCGCCCCCTCCCGTCGCGCCGCAGCCCACGGCCGACGACCTGTCCCTGAACACACCGACCAGCGACCCGCGCATCCCCTACGCCCCGCCGGAGACACCCACACCGGCCTCCTCCGGCAGCGGCTCCACACGAACGGCCGGTGGCCGCCGTACGACCGTGGCACGCGCCGCCGCCGACCTCCAGACGGAACTGTCCGAACTGGCCGCACGCCACCCCGACGCGACCATCGAGATCACCTGGAAGGTCGTCGAATGACGGACACCGTCGCCGCCGCCCCAGGCGCCGTCCGGCTGAACACCGCGACCGTCACCCAGTACCTGTCCTCGCAGTCCTCCCTCGCCTCCTCTCTGACCGGAGACGGAGGGGGCAGGCGCCGGGTCGTGCTGCTGCGGTCCGCGCCCCAGTGGGACGGGCCCGCCGAACCCGCCTGGGGCGAGGGCCGGACGGCCGGCGTCGCCGTGGCGCCCTCACCGCTCGCCGTCCACGAACTCGTCCTCGACCATCTGACGGGCCGGCGCCCCGGCCCCGCCGTCCTGGTCGTCCTCACCGACCGCGAGCAGAACGAACTCGATCCGGCGATCACCGCACGCGTCCACAAGCAGCGCATCGACATGGTCGACAGCTGGGACGTCGTGCGGGAGGCGTTCGGTGCCCGGCAGATCGACCCGCGTCTGAAGGACGTCAACTGGGCCGCCGAAGCCCTGCTCGACGCCACCCCGCCCGGTGGCTGGCCGCCGGTGCCCGGTGGCTGGCTGTCCCGTCAGTACGCCCTCACCGCGCTCGCCCAGCGCCGCCTGCGCCTCGGCCGCCACGACACCGAGGGCGGCCCGCGACGCCCTGGCGAAGACCGGCTCGACGCGCAGAGTCTGCTGCACTGGTCGACCCGGCCTGGCGCCCCCGAGCGGCTGCTGGGCCTGCGGGGTCCCGAGCGCGCCGGGCTGACCGCCTTCCTCGGTGAGGAGGACCAGGCCGGTCTCGCCGGACGCGCTCTGCTCGCTCTCGTCGACGCCGAGCGCGGCGCGGACGCCGCCGCCTTCGGCCTCGTATGCGAGGCCCTGTGGCGGCATGCCGAGCCCGCCCCCGAGACGTATCAGGCCCGGGGCCGTGCCGAACGCTACTTCGGCGACCAGCCCCCAGCCGTCGGCGAACAACTCGACGCCCTGGTGGGCGTCTTCGGCCGGTCCGCCGAGGAGTACGTGAGCACGCTGCTGACGGCCGGGCACCGGGGCGGCGGCGCCGACGCCGACCAGGCCCGCGAGGCGCGCCGCACCAGCGGCATCGTGCTCGACCGGGCCGCCGTGCTGGCCCGCCAGTTCGGCGCGGAGGCGGCCGTCGCGGCGAGCCCCGTCCTGCGCGGCGGACTGGAAGCCCGGTTCACCGCCGTCGGCCAAGCCCTCGCGGCGGGCGACACGGCCGCAGCTGCGGAGGCCGTCCGGCGGCTCGTGGACCACAGGCTCGCCACCGATCCGGAGGAGTCCGCCCGCATCGAACGCGCCCGCATGGGGCAGCGCCTCGCCCTCTGGCTGGCCACCGACCCGTCCGCCGACGCACCCACCGTCGCCGACGCCATACAGCGGCACGTCGCCGAGACCGGCTGGGCCGACCTCGCCCTGGAGCACATCGAGGCCGGCGGTGACCCGGACTCCGTCCTCAAGGCCGCCTACGACACGCTCGGCACGCGCGTCAGGGACCGGCGGCGGCAGATCGACGCGTCCTTCGCGCGCTCGCTGGCCGGCTGGACACAGGACGGCACCCGGCCCGGCAGCATGCTCACCGTCGAGACCTTCCTCGACCGGGTCGTCGGACCCGTCGTCCGGCGCGGAGAGGAGCGGCGGGTGCTGCTGCTCGTGCTCGACGGCATGAGCGCAGCCATAGCGAACGAACTCGGCGAGGAACTGCGCCGCTCCTGGGCGGAGTTCGACCCGCTGGCCGAGGACACCCCGCGTCGGCGGGCGATGGCCGCCGTCCTCCCCACCGTGACGGCCGTGTCCCGGACATCGCTCTTCGCGGGCACCCTGATGAAGGGCACCCAGGCCGATGAGAAGCGGCTCTTCCCCGCGCTGAAACTGTGGAGCGGGGCACCGGCCGCCGTCTTCCACAAGGACGACCTGCGTACCCAGACCGCGGGCGACACCTTCGGCCCGGACCTCACAGAAGCGCTCACCGACGGCAGAACCCACGTCGCCGTCGTCCTCAACGCCATCGACGACCGCCTCGCCAAGGAACAGAAACTCGGCGACGGAGCCTGGCGGATCGACGACGTGCCCGGCCTGCGCGACCTGCTCCGGGTGGCGGCGGCCCAGGGCATGGCGGTCATCGTCACCAGCGACCACGGACACGTCGTCGACCGGCACGGAACGAAGGCCGACGCGGCCACCGAGCCCGCGTCCGCGCGCCACCGCCTGCCCGGCGGCGGCCCGCTCGGCGAACGGGAGATCGCCCTTTCCGGGCCGCGCGTGGTCTGGCCCGAGTCCGGCGCGTCCATCGTCGCGCTCTGGGACCCGGACTCCCGCTACACCGCCCTCAAGGCCGGCTATCACGGCGGGGCCTCCCTCGCCGAGTTCACCATCCCGGTGCTCGCCTTCCTGCCGTTCGGGGCGGAACCGCCCACAGCGTGGCGGGAGTTGGGGGATCAGCGGCCACCCTGGTGGGCTCCGGAGGAGGCGGGGAGGCCGGGATCGGGTGAGCGTTCGGCTCAGCCGGCAGGCGCGGCTCCGAAGAAGGGGACGGCGAAACCCCGGAAGAAGCAACCCGAACCAGGGACGCTGCCCGACGCGCTCTTCGACGTGGCGCTGACTGCCGGAGGAGACGACGCCCTGCTCACGCCGGTCGTCGTCTCCCGGACCGAGGCGCTGGTGACGGCGCTG
Source organism: Streptomyces sp. NPDC005393 (assembly GCF_040606675.1). Taxonomy (NCBI): domain Bacteria; kingdom Bacillati; phylum Actinomycetota; class Actinomycetes; order Kitasatosporales; family Streptomycetaceae; genus Streptomyces; species Streptomyces sp. NPDC005393. The sequence goes on from NZ_JBEXFG010000027.1 coordinate 29,430, forward strand.
CTCGATTCGGAGACATATCAGGCGCAGCTCGACGGTCTGGCGCGCAAGCCGCAGCAGGAGCAGGTCCACAAGGCCCTTGCCGCCCTGCTCGACGCAGGCGGCACCCTGCCCGTGACCGCGCTCGCCCAGCGCGCGGGCATGCCCACCACCCGGGGCGACGGCTTCGCCGCGGTCCTGAGGCAGCTCCTCAACTACGACGGCGTACAGGTGCTGGAGACCTTGCCGGACGGGCGCACGCTACGGCTCCACGGGGCGCTGCTGCGCGAGCAGTTCGCCCTCCGAGCGGGCTGACAGCGTTCGCAAGCGGCACCCCTCTCCTGGTACCTCCACCCGCCGCCTCAGGCCACGAACGCCCGCAGCAGCTTCGCGAACGTCGTCAGCTCGTCGAGCAGCTCCTGCGGAAGCGGCTTCTCATCGAAGTGAGCGATCCGGTTGCGGATGTCCTTCACTCGTTTCAGGCGGCCGATGAACTGTTCCCTGGGCATGTTGGGCCACTTCAGGGCTTCCCAGTTTGCGTCGGCGCGGTCGGCCAGCGATGTCTTTGTCTGGTCGCCGTCAAGGAGCTTCAGATAGTCGCCGAACATGAGGTGGGAGAGCTGGCCGGTGCGGTGCTCGATCTTCTTGTTCGTCTGTACGGCCTTGATGGTTTCCTCGTCCAGTGCCGCGCCCAGGCAGCGGCGCAGCAGGGACTCGCTCTCCCCGACGATGAAGAAGGGCCGTGCCGCGCCCTCGAAGCGGTCCGTTACGGGCGTGCCCGTGGAAATGGAAGACTGGTTGCTGTGAGCACCACCGGATCCCAGCGCCCCGCACAGGTGAGCGCCGCCCGCCGCCGTACCGTCATCGACGCGCTGCGGCGCGGTGCCGTACCCGACAGCGGACTCGACCTGCTGGCCACCGGACTCGACCGGTTCGAAGCGGCCCTGGACGCGGAACTGGACGCCGTGGCGTCCGGCGGCTCCGTGTTCAAGGCCGTGCGGGGTGAGTACGGGTCCGGCAAGACGTTCTTCACCCGCTGGCTGGGGGAGCGGGCCAAGCGCCGTAACTTCGCCGTGGCCGAGATCCAGGTCTCGGAGAACGAGACCCCGCTGCACCGGCTGGAGACGGTCTACCGGCGGCTCACCGAACGGCTCACCACCTCCAGTTTCCCGCCCAGCGCGCTGCGGCCCGTGGTCGACGCCTGGTTCTACGCCCTGGAGGAGGACGCCCTCGCGGCCGGCGTGACCGAGGAGGAGCTTCCGGGCGAGGTGGAGAAGCTGCTCGTCGCACGGCTCGCCGAGGTCTCCCGGCACGCCCCGTCGTTCGCCACCGCTCTGCGCGGCTACCGGGCCGCCCTCGCCGGCGGCGACGAGGCGACCGCTGCGGCCGTCCTGGCGTGGCTCGGCGGCCAGCCGCACGTCGCGGCCTCCGCCCGCCGGACCGCCGGGGTACGCGGCGACCTCGACCACTTCGGCGCGCTCGGGTGCCTGCAGGGGCTCCTCACCGTGCTGCGCGACTCCGGGCACACCGGGCTGTTCGTCGTCCTCGACGAGGTGGAGACGCTGCAGCGGGTCCGGTCGGACGCCCGCGACAAGGCACTCAACGCGCTGCGGCAGCTCATCGACGAGGTGCACTCGGGCCGCTTCCCCGGCCTCTATCTGGTCATCACGGGCACCCCGGCCTTCTACGACGGTCAGCAGGGCGTGCAGCGTCTGGCCCCGCTCGCTCAGCGGCTGGCCACCGATTTCACCACCGACCCGCGCTTCGACAACCCTCGCGCCGTGCAGATCAGGCTTCCCGGCTTCAACCAGGAGTCCCTGGTCGGACTCGGCCTCACCATCCGTGACCTGTACGCCGACGCCGCAGAAATGCCCGAGCGCGTGCGGAAGGTCGTCGACGACGCGTATGTCGCCGACCTCGCGGTGGCCGTCGGCGGGGCGCTGGGCGGAAAAGTCGGGGTGGCTCCCCGGCTGTTCCTGAAGAAACTCGTCGGGGACGTGCTCGACCGCGTGGACCAGTTCCACGACTTCGACCCCCGGCAGCACTACCGGCTCACCGTCGCCGGCAGCGAACTCACCGATGTCGAGCGGAACCTGGCCGCCACGGTCTCCGGAGACTCCGCGTCGGCCGATGACATCGACCTGGAGCTGTGATGGCGGACGCGGGACTCCCGGCCGGGAGGGACTCGGGTGACGAGGATGTCGACGTACTGGACCGACTCGACCCCGTCGTCCTGCATCACATCGTCAACACTCTCGGCTGGCCCGATCTGCGCCCCCTGCAGCGGGCGGCGATCACGCCGCTCATGCAGGGGCAGGACGCCGTACTGCTGGCTCCGACGGCGGGGGGCAAGACCGAGGCGGCCTGCTTCCCCCTTCTGTCGGCGATGACCGAGCAGAAGTGGACCGGCACATCCGTGCTGTACCTGTGCCCGCTCAAGGCACTCCTCAACAACCTGGTCGACCGCGTCGACGCGTACGCCCAGTGGCTGGGGCGACGGGCTGCACTCTGGCACGGCGACACCAAGGAATCGAGGCGGCAGCGCATCCGGGCCGAGGCGCCAGACATCCTGCTGACCACGCCCGAGTCGCTCGAAGCGATGCTGATCGGCGTCAAGACCGACCACGCCCGCCTGTTGGGAAGCGTCCGGGCCGTCGTCATCGACGAAGTGCACGCGTTCGCAGGGGATGACCGGGGATGGCACCTGCTCGCCGTGCTCGAACGGTTGGAGCGGGTCACCGGACGGCCCATCCAGCGCGTCGGGCTCTCGGCGACCGTCGGCAACCCGGCCGAGTTGCTGCACTGGCTGCAAGGCGCGGGCGCCGGCAGCCGCACCGGTCAGGTGGTCGCCCCTGGAGTGCACCTGCCGGCCACCGACGGCAGCGGACACGGCGACAAAGCGAGTCCCGAGCCGTCCAGCAGGCCTGCGGGCGAAGTGGAACTCGACTACGTCGGCTCCCTCGACAACGCGGCCAAACTCATCGCGGCCCTGCACAGGGGAGGGAAGCGGCTCGTCTTCTGCGACTCGCGCCGCCAGGTCGAGGAGCTGGGCGCGGCGCTCCGCGCGCGCGAGGTGACCGTCTTCCTGTCCCACGCCTCGCTCTCCGTCGATGAACGCACCCGTTCCGAGCAGGCGTTCGCTGAGGCCCGCGACTGCGTCATCGTCTCCACGTCAACCCTCGAGCTCGGCATTGACGTCGGTGACCTGGACCGCGTCATCCAGATCGACTCACCGGCCTCCGTCGCCTCGTTCCTGCAGCGCATCGGCCGCACCGGCCGGCGTCCCGGGACTGTGCGAAACTGTCTGTTCCTCACCACCCGCAAGGACACACTGCTCCAGGCGGCGGGCCTCTTGCTGCTGTGGTCGCGGGGCTGGGTGGAACCGGTCGTCCCCCCGCCAGAGCCGCGTCACCTGGTGGCCCAGCAACTGCTCGCCCTCACCCTGCAACAGCACAAGCTCGGCGACCAGTTGTGGGACCGGCAGTGGAACGGCCTCGCCCCCTTCGACAAGTCGGCTGCCCCCATCCTGCGCTTTCTCGCTGAGGAAGGCTTCCTCGACAGCGACGGTGGGATGCTGTTCGTCGGCCCCGAGGCGGAACGCCGCTTCGGCAAAAGGCACTTCATCGAACTCACCGCCTCCTTCACCGCACCTCCGCAGTTCACCGTCCTGTCCGGACGCACGGAGATCGGCCGCACCGACCCGAGCGTGCTCACGGAGGAACGCCCCGGCCCCAGGCGGTTGCTACTCGGTGGACGCAGTTGGCAGGTCACGTACATCGACTGGCTGCGCAAACGCGTCTTCGTTGAGCCGGCCGACGGCGGCGGAATCGCCAAGTGGATGAACGGCGGCGTCGCCGGACTGTCGTACGCCCTGACGCGTGCCATGCGTGAGGTGCTGCTGGGCACGGCCCCGCCGGTCTCCCTCACCCGGCGTGCGGAGGCGTGCCTGGCCGAGCAGCGCGAAACCGACGCACCTGACACCGTCCACCCGGGCGGCACGTTGATCACGCGCGTCGGTTCCGATGTCCGTTGGTGGACCTGGGCCGGCTACCGCGCCAACGCCACCCTGGCGGCCACCCTCCAGTCGGTCACCGACCCCCTGCAACGACCCACCGACGGCTGGCTGCGCCTGCGCGAGAACCTCACCCCGGCCGCCTGGCGTGTGGCCCGCGAGAATGTCGGCGAGAACCTCGTCCTGCCCGACGTGGACCGTCGGGCCGTACGCGGCCTGAAGTTCTCCGCCGCCCTCCCGGAACGCCTCGCCGTGGCCACGGTGGCGGCCCGCTTGGCCGACTTCGAGAGCGCCCGCTCGGTGCTCGACGAGTCGTCGCGCTTTCAGTACGACGGCTGAATCGGAAGGCCGCCAAGGCCGTTTCAATCGGCGCGGATCAGCTGCAGCTGTTGCGCGGTTGTGCGGGGCCGAACGCCTCCGGCTCGTGTGGCTCAGCGGCGTTCAGCGCTTGGACCAGGGCGTCCTCGCCGCGGCCGGCCGGCTGGTCCTCCAGCCCGGCGTCCACCTCGGCCTCCCGTTCCGCGGTGCGGGCCTGAGCGGCTGTGCGCGGATGTCCTTCCAACTCGCCTTGGCCCAGAACGGCTTTGTCGAACGGCACCTCCGAGCCCTCGCCGAGCCCGCGCCATTGGGCGGGTTCGGGGGTGCCCCCGGGGGAGCACCTGGACCTAAGTTAGTCGTTGACGTACGCGGATAGGGGGAGCATGTCCCGTTCTGGAACAGACGCCTACGCACGCCTGACTGGCCTGCCTGATCTCGTGGTAGAGGCAGTCGAGCTCGCTGGGCGGCTGGACTTCCCATCCTCGTGCCGTCCGGAACAGGGGCGCCTCCTACACGCGCTGGCCGCCGGTGCTCGAGAGAGCATCGGGGAAACGGGGACCGGCTGCGGTGTGGGTCTGGCCTGGATGATTGCGGGACGTCGACCCGGCGTCCGGATCGTCAGCGTCGAGCGGGACGAACGGCGCGCCGAGGAGACTGCCAAGCTCTTCGCGGAGATCCCCGACGTGGAGATCCTCTGCGGCGACTGGACCCGCATTTACGAACGCGCGCCATTCGACCTGCTCGTCCCCGACGGCGGCGGCAACGGTAAGAAGACGTCTCCAGTGGATCCGGAGCGCCTGCTCCGTCCGGCTGGCACGATCGTCGTTGACGACTTCACCCCCATGACGCAATGGCCACCGCTGCTCGACGGCCAGCCGGACGCCGCCCGCCTGGCCTGGCTTGAGCATCCGGCTCTGCTCTGCACAGAGGTGCGGCTAGCCCCGGACCTCTCCACGCTCGTCGGCACGAGGCGGCCGTGACCGTTGTCGCGCACCTCGACGTCGCCGCACAGGTAGCCGGCTTCCTCAGCGGGTGGGGGAACGCCCCTCGCGGTCTGTTCTCCGAATCTGGCGACGTGGCATCCGGCGACGCGTCGCCGACGGCGGTCGGCGACGGCACGGCCGAGCGGATCGTGCAGTCCCTTGGCTACATCCTCAAGCAGGGCGAGATCCGGAGCCCGCAGGGTGTGTCGGCTGGGGTGTTCTCGCGGCGCTTGGCCCACATCCGGGTCGGCTTCTCGGTGGCACCGCCCGCCGATCACCGGGCCGCGATCACCGGCCACGAGGTCGCCCACGCCTTGGATCCCGGCCCCTACGACTTCGATCACCCCTGGGCCAAGACGGATGGCCTGCCGTCGCTTACTCCGACTTGCACCGCGCGTACATGTGCCACGACGCCCCCTCCGTCGGCTTCTCCTCCTGGTCTTATTCTCCCGTGTCAGTCGCGTTCATCCAGAGACACGTCCCAGCCACCTGGCCGGATATCAACTCACCGAACCACTCGTACGGTTGAAGATCGGTGTCCGTTGATTTCGGCAGTAGCGTGCTGCATGGCCGATAGCCTCAGGCACGCCACCCGAGTACGGCCAGTTCGATGTGGATCCGTTCGGTGCTTTTGTGGTGGCCCGGTGGGCTGGATCCGTGTCGGCGGGATGGCAAGCGTGGTCGTGGGTGTCCAGGGGCCTGCTCCTGCCGGGTAGCGTGGTCGGGTGCCGTTCCGTCGTCCGTGAGGGTGTCTGTTCCATGCGCATGTTGTTCGAGCCCGACGCCGAGGAGTTCGAGGCTGCCGCCGAGACGCTGGCGAGCCGGGTGGAGGAATGGGCGCGGGAGCACGATGAAGTGGCGGACGCGTTCGTTGTGCAGTCGGCTCTCGACTACCGCCACCGCGGGACGGTGGACGGCCGTCTGGGGCTGTGGCGGGCAGCTCATGTGGAGGGGTTCCTCCTGGACTGGCTGCCGCGGACGCTGACCGTGCTGCCCGGACAGTCGGTGCCCGCCGGGCCGGGTTCGCTGCTGGCCCTGCTGCGGTACTTCGACGCGGTCGGACTGGCTGATCCCCGCGGGGACGGCCTGACCGCACTGGAGCGGGCGGTGAGCTGTGCGGCCGGGGAGTTCGGCGTCCGGATGGCGGACCGTACCCGCTGGGGGCCGGCGAAGTTCTGGACGGTCACCGCCGCCGAGCAGGGCGTGGACATCATGGACCAGGCGGCGATGGCACAGTTTGCCGAGCGGGCCCGGCGCGGGGAGGTTCCCTACGACCGCGATGCCCTCGACGCGATCATGACCCGGCAGATGACGGCCGGCCCGGCGCAGGTGGAACGGGCCGAACCGCAGCTGCCGGTCACCTTGCCGGAGGAGGACGTGCTGCGGGAGCGGGCCGCCGCGGTCCCGCTGATCGGGCAGCTGGCGGGGCTGGCCGGGTGGGCCGGGAGCGACCGTGATCTGACGAAGACGGGTCGGCTGCGCCTCGCCGATGCCCGGGATCTCGTCCGCGCTCTGGACACCGGGGATCGGGCCGATCAGGTGCGCACCAGTGCGGAACTGCCGCGTCTGAATCTGCTGTTCGCCTGGGCGAAGCAGGCTCGGCTGATCCGGGTGGTCAAGGGCCGGGTGCACGCGGTGGCCAAGGCGCGCCCGGTGCTCGCGGATCCACTCGCGTTGTGGGGGCGTGCCTTCGAGGCGTTCTTCGAGCTGCGCGGCCCACTGCTGGGCGGCCCCGACGGGTACGGCGCCACGTCGATGCTGTTCGACGTGTACCAGGAGGTGCTGCCCGACGTCCTCAACACTCTCTACAGCCTCCCGTACCCGATGCCCTGGCCCCGGCTGCGCGACTCCGTCCACCTCGCCTACCGGATGAGTTTCAACTTCGGTGGGGCGCCGGAACGCGAGCGGCGGGCGTTGCTGCTGGACGCCGACCACGACCTGCGCCATGTCCTGGACGTCCTTCAGCGCCTCGGCGCGATCACCCGCGAGCAGGGCATGGCCGACCCCGTCTTCCTGGAAACCGCACTCGATGAGCCCCTGGCCGCTCCGCGACCGCCCGCCGGGATGCCTGCCGAACTCGCCCAGTTGCTGGGGGCCCTCCCGGCCGCCCCGGACCCGGAAGCCACGGCACGCGCGAGGGAGCTCCGCGCGGAACTGGCCTCAAACCCCGTGGAGTTGATCCGCCTCACCGATCTGGGCACCCGCTCCGTCCGGCGGCGGCTGCTCGCCCAGGGCCGCAGCGCACCGCTGGTGGGCGAGCTCGCCCACGCATCCGCCGCCGGACTGCTGGGCGTGCTGGCCCAGGAGTACGACCCCGAGCACGCCGAAGCCGAACTCGCCGCCTGGACCGCCGCCCACGACAGCCCCGAGGCCGCCCGGCACCTGCTCCTGGACGCCGTACGCACCACCCCGTTCCGCACCCGCGCCGCCGCCCTGCTCGACACTCTGACCACCGCCCTCCCCGACGGTGCGGAACTGCTGCGCTCCCTGCGCGGCGACCCGGAGCTGGCTCCCACCGCCCTCAGCGTCCTCACCCAGCGCGGCATCCTCGACCACGAGGACCTCACCGACACCGAGGCCGGGCTGATGGTCGCCGAAAGCCTCCTCCAACTTCTCGACCTGGGCGGCGAGCAGGCCCTCCTGGAAGCCCTCCTCGCCTCGGGCCGGGTGGAAGCCGAAACGGCGATCGGAGCCGCACTCGTCTCCGGTCACCCCGACCAGGCAGGACTCGAGCATCTGCGCCGCATCGCCGACGGCCCCGTTCGCGCCAAGGCGACCCAGCTCGGACGGCTCGACGCGGCCCGCGCCCGGCGCGGGCACAGCACGACGAAGAAGCGCAAGCGCCGCCGCTGACCCTCCCGACCCGCGCCCTCGTATCTCATGACGACCGCCCCGGGGTGTACGGAGTGGACCGGGCCCGGCTGAAACCTGCATGCGGCGTAGGCCGGTAGTCGTGATCGGCGAGCCAGGTCCGGGCCCGGCCGTGCCGGCGTTCCGCGTTGAACAACCAGTAACGGCGCTGCTCGGCCGGTGAGGCGGCCAGCACATCCTTGAACCGGCGGAAGGCTCCCCGGTCCGTGATCGTGGTGCCCAAGGCGTCGGCGAGGCTGCGATCGCCGACTACGGCGATGAAGTCCTCCATGTCCCGGTAAGCATCATGTGACCCCGCGCATGCCACATGCAGCCACCGCCCGGTGTCCTCCGGTTCGTCTCCATGCCAGAGCTCCCCGGAGTCCGCCGTCACCAGCCGACACTCGCCGGTGTTCAGGTCGACCCAGCCACCGCCCCAGGCCGGATCGCCTTCCAGCAGGCCGGAGAGTTCCTCCAGATCGACAGGCAAGGGACGCAGGAAAGGGGCGGCGCCACCGATCGCAGCGTCAAGCCGATCTGCCAGTACCTCGTCGCCTACCCAATTCCGCACGTGCAGCGCGGCCGAGCATCGGGCCGCCGTTTCCACGGCCGCCGGCACGCCCCGGGTAATGGCGGCGGTCAGTACGTCTCCGCACTGCTGGAGCACCGGTTCCGCATCACGTGCGCGAAGCAGCGCGACGAGTGACCTGACGTCCGCCGTGTAGCGGGCGGCGCGGAGCGCAGCCAGATCGTGGTCGGTCCAGGCACCGGTCATGCCTGCGCCCACGCAGCGCGCCCCGCGATCCGCTCTGCTGTTGTCATCATCGTCCCGCCACCGGTCATGCCGACTCATCCTGCGGACGGCCCGCTGGTCAACCCGGTGCCGCTGGTGCGGTCCGACCGGCGCCGGCCGCACGCTCACCACAACGGGGCGAGGGGCGGCTGCGCTACAACCCGAAGGTCCCCAAGCGGCGTCCGCGGCAGATGCCGGACGAGCGGTGGAACGAGCTGTTCGCGGCCCTGCGCTCGAACCGCGACCGGGCGATCCTGGCCCTGGCTGTCAGCAACGGGTGCCCGCGCCTCGGAGCTGCTGGGCGTGCGCGGGGTCGATCTGGACTGGGGTGACCAGCTCGAACATCCAGAGGCTGGTCAACCCAGCTGGCCACGTGTTCCGTGATCTCTGCCAGTTCGAAGGGCCGGTCGCTGAGACCGGACTCCTCGAAATCGACGATCCGTACGCGAGAGCCGTCCCACAGATAGTTGGCGAGGTTCCCGTCACCTGTCTCCGTGGCGACGCGGTCAGCTCGACTTCTTGGCGAGTTCGGCGAGGAACTGCGGCATTCGGCCGGCACCGAAGTCGTAGAACCGTGCCCACTGCGGCTCGACCGCGATACGCGCCATCTGGTCGTACATAGCCCGGCAGTTCCGCTCGAACTCCGCCGCGTACTCGGCGTCGAAGTTCTTCCGCGCGGCCGCGAGGTACTCCGGAACCACCCCGTCGACGATGGTGAGGTGCACGACGCCGCGCACCGACAGTGTCTTGGCCGAGCCGGGGCTGTCGCCGGCGTCGATGGTCAGGGCAACCTCGGGGCGGGCGGACAGCGCTCTTACCTTGGGCGCCGTGGCCGCGGTGGACATGACGATCTCGTCGCCGGTCCAGAAGATCCCGATCGGGATGACGCGTGGCCGCCCGTCGAGTCCGTTGTATGCCAGCCGCGCCATTGACGCCTGGCTCAACACCTCGTGGGCGTCGGCCAGCTCCTGTGCGATCTGCTTGGGGTCCATGACTCGTCGTCCTCTACTGTCGCGCGGCCGCTCGTGGCCGCTATGTCCCTGGGACGGAGACGCCGCCACGTTCTCGACACCCGCGGCCGAATCGTCGTCTACTCGCCCACGGTAATCGTGCCGCGCTCGCCGGCTTCTACAACTCCTACCGCGTCACCTTCGACCAGTCACCGGAGCTGCTCGACACCTTCCCGCACCAGCTCACGATCGAGAACTTCGTGGCACCAACGTTATGAGGCACCACCTTTAGTCCGGAAAAGAGGCTTGGGGCTGGCGGTGGGTGTTCTTCGTCAACGTGCCTCTGTGCGTACTCGTCATCGCCGCGGTGATTGTTGCTCTGCCCGGACACCAGGAAGCGCACGGCACGCAGAGCCAGCACCACGGGTTCCCGGCAACGGAATACGCGCTGGTCACTGGCGGTTCCGCCCTCCTGCTCATCGGCCTGCAAGGCGCCTCGCCGGGTATCGGAGCCATGGGCGGAGTGGCCGCCGCGGCACTCGGCCTCGCTGTCCTGGCGCTGATTCGCCGGCTTGGCGGATCCCTCATACCGAGGGCAATGTTCAGCCGAACGCCCTCAGCGGGAGCGGCACTCGCCACCATTGGCGCGTGCGTGGTGATGTACGCAACGGTCACCGTCCTGCCCGTACGGCTGCCAGCACTCGGCATGTCCACTGCGAAGATCGCTCTCGTGGTCGGGCTCTCAGCGCTCGGCTGGGTCGCAGGCAGCGCCGTGACAGGAGGGCTGGTGGCCAAACACGGTTACCGGCATCGGCCACCACCGCACGCGCCACGACGATGCCCGCCGCGCCCGCGGCGCCCTGACCGACCGACGAGCCTCCCTCGTCGCCGGACGGCCACAAGCGTCGTTGAGAGCGCATCCGGCACTGGTGTGCCTTTGTATAGGAAGTGTCGCCATGTGCATCGCGTCAACGGGAGAGGAGTGATCAACGATGCTCATGCGAGCCGATCCCTTCCGGGGGGTGGACAGGCTGACGAGCAGGTGCTGGGTACCGCAGCGAGGCCGACGGGCTCCCAGCGCAGGCGAAAGCGCGGAAGTCGAGACGACGGACTGACGGCCGGGCCCGCCCGCGCGGGGGACGCGCCCCGCAGCTGAGGAAAGGGGACCGTGATGGTGATGCAGTGGGACACGTTCGTGTCAGCCGTCAAGGAGCGGGGCGAATACCAGACGCCTCAGGAGGCCGAGCGAGCGATCCGCGTCGTGCTCGGGCTACTGGGTGCGCACTTGGTGGGCTCCGTACGGGCCGGCCTGGCGGCCCGGCTGCCCGAGACCTGCGCACTCGTGCTGCTCAATCCGCTCCAGGCGCACGAACCGCTGGACCCCGAGCGGTTCGTGCGGGCCACCGCGGCGTGGATCGAGGGAGCCACCGACGAGACGGCGAAATGGGACGTGAGTGCCGTGTTGAGCGTCGTAGCCGACGCCGCAGACCAGGAGTTGATGCGCCGTGTCCTCCTCCAGCTCCCACCAGGTTACGACGTGCTCTTCGGCCGGCCCCAGCAGGTCTGACAGCCGGCGACGCCTGAGCCGGCACTTGGCGTGTTCTTGGCGAGTTCCTCAAGGCTGCGCGGCCGTGACTCTGACCTGCTCGCCCCCGCCTGTTCCTGCGGTTCGCGCGCCTGGTGGTCGGCGAGCTGATCCGGCTCGTTCCCGCCTGATGATGCGCGGAAGGACAGCGCTGGGGGCCGTACTGCCGTCTGCGCCTCCACGCCCGGCGGTCCGGTCCATTCGAGCGCGCGGAACCGCAGGGGTAAAATTGGACAAGACTGGCCATAGTTACCCACATGTCACCCACATGCCACCTATGTGCAGGTAAATGCCCGAGGATGAAGTCCTCGGGCGCACGTTCACCGGGCAGGGAGGGTAGAGATGCCGGACCGTCTGTTCCGAGACCGAAAGGATGCCGGCCAGGTCCTCGCCGGACTCCTTGAGCATTACCGGGAGGACCCCGACGTCATCGTTCTGGGCCTGCCGCGCGGCGGTGTCCCGGTGGCGTACGAGGTTGCCACGGCCCTCGACGCCCCGCTCGATGTCTTCCTGGTCCGCAAGCTCGGAGTGCCGGGCCGCGAAGAGGTCGCGATGGGGGCGATCGCCGACGGCGGTGTCGTGGTCCTCAACGACGATGTCATCCGAGGCATGGACATCCAGCCCGAGACGCTGCGGCGCGTGGCCGAGCGAGAGGCCCGGGAGCTGCTGCGGCGCGAGCAGGCGTACCGCGAGGGGCGGCCCCCACCGGATCTGGAGGGCAAAAAGGTCATCCTGGTCGACGACGGCCTCGCGACGGGCGCGAGCATGCGGGCCGCCATCCAGGCCCTGCGGAAGCACCGGCCCGCGAGCACCGTCGCCGCGGTACCCGCCGCGCCCCAGTCGACCTGCCGGGAGCTGGCGGCGATGGTGGACGAGGTGGTGTGCGCCACCACGCCGTCGCCGTTCTTCGCGGTCGGTGCCTCCTACTGGGACTTCACCCAGACCACGGACCAGGAGGTACGGGATCTGCTGCGCGCGGCGTCGAGGCGGCCGGCCGCACCGGGCCCGCAGGGGCCCAGCGAGGTGGCCGTCATCGCGGCCGAGGCCGTGCCGGTCGAGGAGGGCGTGCCGAGCGACGAGGCGCTGTTCGACCTGGTGGGCGACGCGCACTTCGTCCTGATCGGCGAGGCCTCCCACGGCACCCAGGAGTTCTACGCGGCCCGTGAGCGCATGACCCGGCGCCTCATCGAGGAGAAGGGCTTTTGCGCCGTCGCGGCCGAGGCCGACTGGCCCGACGCGTACCGGGTGAACCGCTATGTGCGCGGCCGCAGCACCGACGCCGTGGCCGAGGAGGCGCTCCGCGGCTTCGAACGCTTCCCCACCTGGATGTGGCGGAACACCGCCGTGCTGGACTTCGTCGGCTGGCTGCGCGAGCACAACGAGCGGTCCGGGGGCGAGGAGCGGGAGAAGGCCGGCTTCTACGGCCTCGATGTCTACAGCCTGTACCGGTCGATCCAGGAGGTCATCTCCTATCTGGAGCGTGTCGACCCCGCCGCCGCGGCCCGTGCCCGGGAGCGCTACGCCTGTTTCGACCACTACCGAGCCGAGGAGGACGCCCAGGCCTGGGGCTTCGAGGCGGCGTTCGGGGCGGGCGAGACCTGCGAGCAGGAGGTGGTGGACCAACTGGTCGACCTGCAGCGGAACGCGGTGGAGTACGCGCGGCGCGACGGGCTGCTCGCCGAGGACGAGCACTTCTACGCCGAGCAGAACGCCCGCACGGTGAAGAACGCCGCGGAGTACTACCGCACGATGTTCGGTGGTCAGGTCTCCTCCTGGAACCTGCGCGACCGCCACATGGTCGACACCCTCAATGCCCTGGCCGATCATCTCGGCCGCCAGCGGGGCGAGCCCGCGAAGATCGTGGTGTGGGAGCACAACTCGCATCTCGGGGACGCCCGGGCCACGGAGGCCGCGTCCCGGGGCGAGTTCAACGTCGGCCAGCTCGTACGCGAGGGGCACCCCGGCGACTGCCGTCTGCTGGGCTTCACCACCTACGCCGGCACGGTGACGGCGGCGGACGACTGGGGAGGGCCGGCCGAGCGCAAGAGGGTGCGCCCTGCCCTCGCCGGCAGCGTCGAGGAGCTGTTCCACGAGGTCGGCCAGAAGGACTTCCTCATCCCCTTCGCCCGTGCGCCCCGTGCCGCCGAGGCGCTGCGCTCGGCACGTATGGAGCGGGCGATCGGCGTCATCTACCGCCCGCAGACCGAGCGGCAGAGCCACTACTTCCAGGCACGGATGGCCGACCAGTTCGACGCGGTGATCCACATCGACGAGACCCGGGCGGTCGAGCCGCTGGAGCGTACGGCCAGGTGGGAAGCGGGCGAGGCGCCCGAGACCTACCCCGTCGGTGTCTGACCTGTGCGGAGGAGGCCCACCCGGCTCGTCAGAGGAAGAATGAGCGGAAGGACCAAGCGCATGGCACAGACAGGGTTCCCCTCCTTCAACACCACGGTGGACAAGACCAACCACATCCTCAAGGAAATCGAGCAGGCCTACGGGTGGCCGAAAGAGCGCAGAAACCAGTCGTACGCGGCTCTGCGGGCCGTTCTGCGGAATCTGCGGGACCGCCTGACGGTGGACGAGATCGCGCAACTCGGCGCGCAATTGCCGATCCTCGTGCGGGGAATCTACTACGAAGGCTGGGACCCGTCCCACGTGCCCGTGAAGATGGGCCGAGAGGAATTCCTGGAGCGGGTACGGGAAGAGTTTCCGTATGCGGTGGAAGGCGGAACGGAACGGCTCGTCCACACGGTTCTGCAGGCCGTGCGCCCGCACATCAGCGAGGGCGAATGGGAGGACATCAAATCCGTCGTGCCGAAGGATCTGGCGAGCCTTCTGGACTGACCGGGCACGCACCTGGGCCCTTCAGCGGCTGCCGGCGCGGAGAGATCGGGGGTGTCGGCCCCCGGTTGAGCCCCCATCATAACGGAGCTGGCGCTAGCCGTAGCCGCAGGGGCAAGCCTGTGCACCAGCTTCACCTGCTCCGGCCCGCCCCCGAGGAACTCCGCGAGCTTCAGCGCGAGGTAGGTCTTGCCTGTGCCCGGCGGCCCGTACAGCACCAACTGCCGGTCGTCCCACAACAGATCACGCACCTCACGCAACCGGTCCACGCCGTGCACGAGGAGTTCGGCGGCCAGCTCGTCCGTCGGCTCGGGCAGCTCCAGCTCGCGCCGGGCGGTGATCGACGGTATCTCCACGGTCGGGTCGCGCTCGATGGATTCGGCCTCCTCGGCCAGCTCCTGATCGGTCAGCCCGAGCCCCTCGATGAGGGCCTGGACCGAGGTGAGGTCGACGACGGAGCGCGTCATGGAGCGTGGTGAGCGGCCCGCTGATCATTGCCCCGAGCTCGCTGTACGGGAGGAAGGGCCGGTACAGCGACATCTGCTCCGGGTCGATGACCTCGTGCGGGGCGGATGCGGCTCCCTCGACCTCGGTACGGCAATCGTCCAGACCCGGGCTGCTCCAGCGCCGACGGACGGTGACGGAGCGCTCGCGCCATCTGCACAGAGCTCGACGGAAACCTGCGGGTCGGTGTGGTCGTGCAGGTTGCGCCAGCCCTGCTTCCAGATCTGGGTCCGGTCCTGCCAGCGATAGTTGCTATCCGTCAGTGCCATCTCGGCGGCTTCCGCGATGCTCGACTTTCCGGAGCCGTTGCGTCCCGCGATGACCGTCAGGCCCGGTTCGGGCCGAAGGTCGAGCGTGGCGGCGGGACCGATGCCCCGCCATCCCGCGGCAGCGATGGACCGCAGATAGAGGGGACGGGTCTGCCCGTCGCTCCTGACCGGTGCATCGGGCAAGAGGTCCCGCAGCACCTCCTGCGCCTCAGGCGCCAGGCCGGATTCAGTCAGGCGTCTGAGAAGAACGTCCCGCAGGGACATGGGGGTGGAGGAGATTTCGTCAGCCATCGCTCTGCTCCTGTGCTGGGCATGGCAGTTGAGGCGGGCTCAGTCACCTGAGCCGCCGTTGGCTCCATAGCCATGGCGGAGGCGTGTTAACGCTGTCAACGCGAGCCCAGCTGACGTGGCATCATCTGGCACCCCCGCGGGCGGGCCGGGTCAGCTGACAGGTCCGAATCCTGTCGATCGCGGCGGGACGGCTCGAAGAAGCGCCGGTGCGGAAGGACCGCACCGGCGCCGAGGAAGCCGCGGCTGCGGCTCGGAGAGTCGATGTCACTCCCGGGCAGCCGCCCGCTTCGCGAGAATTCTTATCGACATGAGCGCGATCACGGCGAGGCCGATGATGTAGCCGGAGACGGCCATCGAGGTGCCCGTCGCCTCCAGCAGCAGCACCATCATGAACGGCGCCAGACCTCCGCCGAACACCGCGGCGATCTGGTAGCCGAGCGAGGCGCCGGTATAGCGCATCTCGGCGGTGAACAGCTCGGCGAACAGGGCGGCCTGCGGGCCGTACATGATGCTGAGGAAACAGCTCGTGACGAACGTGCCGACGGCCAGCCACAGCAGCGACTTGGTGTCGATGAGCAGGAACAGCGGGACCGCCCAGACCAGTAGGCCGACCGCGCCCGCGGCGTAGATCCGCAGCCGTCCGATGCGGTCGGAGAGCGCGGCGGCGGCGGGGATCAGCGCGAGCTGGGTGACGCTGACGCAGAGCGAGACGGTGAGCACCGACTCGCGCTCCATGCCGAGTTCGCGGGTCGAGTAGTCGAGCACACCAGTGATGATGATGTAGAACGTCGCGGTGTTCACGGCGAAGGAGCCGCCGGCGAGGAACACGGTGCCGAGGTGGGTGCGCAGGATCGTCCGCAGCGGGGAGCGGGACTCGTTCTTCTCCTGCTCGGCCAGTGCCTGTTCGGCCTCGCGGAACTCGGGGGTCTCCTCGACGCGGGCGTGGATGTACCAGGCGAGGGCGAGGACGAGGAGGCCGACCAGGAACGGCACCCGCCAGCCCCAGGACGCGAAGGTGGCGTCGTCGGTGAGGGCGCCCGTGGCGAGGAACACGGTGTTGGCGGTGACCACGCCGATCGGCACCCCGAGCTGGACGAGGCTGCCGTAGAGCCCGCGCTTGCCCTCGGGTGCGTACTCGGTGGCCATCAGCATCGCGCCGCCCCACTGGGCGCCGACCGCGATGCCCTGCATGACGCGGAGCAGGACGAGCAGCAGCGGTGCCGCGATGCCGATCGTCTCGTACGTCGGCAGGATGCCGATACCGGTGGTGGCGAGGCCCATCAGGGTGAGCGCGAGGACGAGCATCGGCTTGCGGCCGTGCTTGTCACCGAGCTGACCGGCGATGATGCCGCCGATGGGGCGGGCGAGGAAGCCGACCGCGAAGGTCGCGAAGGCGGCGAGCACGCCGGCCGAAGGGCTGCCGGTGGGGAAGTAGAGATCCCCGAGGACGAGAGCGGCGGCGATGCCGAAGACGAAGTAGTCGTACCACTCGACGGCGGAGGCGAGGGTGGCCGCGGTGGCCACGCGGCGGCGGTGTTGGTCGGTGGGAGCGGTCGTCCGCGCCGTAGCGGCGAGCGGGGAAGGGGGTGCCGTGTCCATGCGTGCACACTCCGATGGGTGCGGGGGACGAGGAGTGCGGGGACCGTACCGACCGGATGGTATGACGGTCAACGGATCGTACGCAGGAGTTTTTTACTCGGCCATTACCGGACAGTAGCGTCCGGTCGCGTCATCGTGAACGCCGTGAGACGCACGCAGCCGCCCGGTGACTACCCGAGCGCGCCGGCAAAGACAGTGTTGCTCGGCTCGTCGAGCCACACCCGCTGACCGGCCCGGGTGACGGTGAGCCCGAACCGTGTACGGGCCGGGCGCCCGGCGTCGGCCCACCAGGTGTGCGCCGCCTCCAGCTCGCCCCAGAGCCGCCGCGGTCCATGCTGCCGCACCTCGTACTCGGTGGCGTCCGGCTCGTAGTCGACGGACGCCCACGATGCGCTGGTCGAGTCGGCCAGCCACAGAGTCCACTCGCTCCACGATGAAGCTGAACGGGACGTCCGGCCGCTCGTGCAGCATCTTCTGCCGCTCCATGCGAGCCGTGACCTGGGCCTCCAACTGCGCGTCCGTCAGCAGCGGGATGGTGCCTTCAAACACCGCCAACGCATAGTCCTCCGACTGCAACAACCCCGGCACCAGCCTGCACTCATACGTACACAGACTGACCACCACCTTCTCCAGCCGCGCCCACCGCCGGAACCACGCGGGAGTGCGTTCTCCGGCGGAGGTTTGGTGATAGGGAGAAGATGCGGGTCCTGCTCGGCCACGTACTGGAACTCAGCGCGCTGCGCAATGTGAAGCTTCAAGTCGTGCCGCTGTAGGCCGAGTTGCATGCCTGCCTGGACGGGCCTGTGCGGCTGCTGGAAACCCCGGAGGGGCGGCGCTTCGCCTACTCGGAAGGGCAGCAGAACGGACGGCTGATTGCCGACCCGAAAGAGGTGAGCCTCCTCCACCAGCGCTACGACACACTGCGCTCGCAGGCCCTGACCCCTAAAGACTCGCGGGGCTTGCTCGAGCGACTGCGAGGAGAGCTATGAGCGCGACGGAACTCGCCTGGTTCAAGTCCAGTTACAGCGGCAGCCAGGGAGACGACTGCCTGGAGGTCGCCGTTACCGAAGAGGCCATCTACGTACGGGATTCCAAGGACGTCAGCCGTCCAGCCTTCGCGGCCGGGCGCCAAGGCTGGGACCAGTTCGTACGCTACGTCGCGGGGGAGTAGTCGGGACGAGCCCCCGCGCAGTCAACGCGGCGAGCAGGGCGAAGGACAGCGACTGCCGCTTTTTCGTGTCGCGCCTTCGGCGCAATGGAGCATGGGGCCGGGGGGTGCCGAGCCCGGGCCACGTCGCCGACTGCTGGCCGGTGGTGGCATGGCCCGGTGGCGGCTCTGTGACCCGGGGCTGGGGCCGCTGCCGGACAGCGGGGCCCCGGGGTACCCCTCGAAAAAAACGCTTGATGTGGCGCAACTGTTTTGTCAAAGGTTTTCGCGCAGGGTGCCCCGTACCCCCGATGACGGCCGTCAGTTCGGATGGGTCTCCGCTCCCCACCGCGCTGAGCCGCCAGCGGCCGACCGTCCCACCGGCCCGCCGGACGGCGGCGGTGCCGGGCCCGCCCCCACCTGCCCCATGCTCAATCGCCGAAGGCGCGAGACGGCGCCACGGCCCTGGAGGCGGGCCGGACCCCCGTGGCTTCGCGTAAGGGTGTTGCGCGCAGGTGGGGACCGAGGTATCCCACATACACCAGACCCGTCTGAGGTCCATCGTCGTAGAAGTGCAGACGTGGAGCGATGGTGTTGCCCGAGCAGATGCGCAGGTGCGCCTGCATGAAGACCTCCCTGTCGGGGGTGCACTTCCTTCGGTACAGGAAGCATGCGCTCCCGTCGAAGTTTGTCGTTCCGGGCAACGGATTCCGACTCACGCATCGCCACTTTCGCGGCTCGGAACGGGTAAGCCGGCCTCTTCGAAAACGGGACTCGAGTCAGCCTGGATGACTCCTTCGAGGGTGGAGGCATCTGGCGGTCTTGCCACCCGGGGGAGGAGCCGGGGTTTGGCGATCCGCTGGCGGCGGCCGGACTGGGCTGGCGTGCCACCACGGATGCGCCCATCCCCGGAATCGAGCCGCCCGCACCATCGAGCGAGCCCGTAGAGGAACCTGCCTCGCCGCCCTTCGCCGAGCCGGTGGACGCACCACTCGATGACGACGACGGTCTCGGGACCGGACGGTTGCTGCGCATCGGCGACAGCGAGATCTCCAGGCGGATGCCACTGCGGCTCGCCCACCTCATCGAGGGCTATCTCCCGCTTCGCCCGATCGTCGCCGACGAGCTGCGCCAGCTCGGTCAGCACCAGGCCCTCGTACGCTTGGAACTCACCCCCCGGGTCAGCTCGCGGCCCCCGTCGGGCAAGCATGTCCCTCTGCCGTGACGTGCTTGCCCGTATGCGACGTGACGCCAGGCAGAATGCGTGTACCTGCGCCGTGCAGTGGCTGACTCCCCAGGTCATGTCCGATGTGCAAACCGCCGTTTTGGCCGAGGGCACTACCGTCGACCCCGTCGAACGATGGGGGGGTGACGCTGGTACGGCTCACGGTCTTCGCCAAGTGCAGGCGTCCGTGGTCGACGCCAGGATTCCTCTGTGGACGGCCGACCGCGGCTGGCTCGGTGCGAAGGCTGACGCGAAGGTGCTCCGCACCGTACGGGAAGCTGCAGCGGGCGTCGTGGAGACCGCGCCGACATTCAACCCCAGGACCGCCGAATCGAAGCCGGAGAGCATCGCAATGCCGTCCGCGCCGGCGAGCGACGTCGCGGTCACGGATGATGTCCCCGATCCGTATGCTGGCTACGAAGCTCTGGAAGCGGTTGTCTCGGCCGTCGGGGAAGCGGTGGAACGTGTCGCCGAGGCCGTCAAGGACGGTCGCCCGCCTACAGGACTCCGGTCACCTCTCCTCCGGGCGAGCGGGTCGGCTCAGCGCAGCTCGTTGATGCGGACGAGGTTGCCCGCGGGATCGCGGAAGGCGCAGTCGCGTACGCCGTACGGCTGCTCGGTCGGCTCCTGGACGACTTCGGCGCCGCCGGCCTGCAGTCGCGCGAAGGTGCCGTCGAGGTCGGCGGTGGCCAGGATGATGCGGGCGTAGCTGCCCTTGGCCATCATCTCGACGATGGTGCGGCGCTCGTCGTCGGTGACGCCGGGGTCGGCGGCCGGCGGCTCCAGGACGATGGACGTGCCGGGCTGGTCGGCGGGGCCGACCGTGATCCAGCGCATCCCGCCGTATCCGACGTCGTTGCGGACCTCGAAGCCGAGCGTGTCGCGATAGAAGGCCAGGGATGCGTCCGGGTCGTCGTGCGGGAGGAAGGTCGTGTGAATCGTGATGTCCATGGCGGTTACCCTAGGTGCGGCTCGGTGACCCGCGCTTCTCGATTCCTGATCGGTCTGGTCACCTGTTTCGCCACGCACGACGGCATCTCCGCCGTCGCGCGCGCCGCCTGGCGCCGGTAGACGCTGGGCGGCACACCGACCAGTTCGGTGAAGCGACTGCTGAAGGTGCCCAGCGACGCGCAGCCGACCGCGAAACAGACCTCGGTGACGCTGAGGTCGCCACGACGCAGCAGCGCCATCGCGCGCTCGATGCGCCGCGTCATGAGGTAGCTGTACGGCGACTCGCCGTAGGCGAGCCGGAACTCGCGGCTGAGGTGCCCGGCCGACATGTTCACGCCGCGGGCGAGCGCCTCGACGTCCAGCGGCTGCGCGTACTCCCGGTCGATCCGGTCGCGGACGCGGCGCAGCCGCGCGAGGTCGCGCAGGTGCTGCGCCGCGGCGGGTCTGCTGGTCACATGCGAGATCGTACGTCGCGCCGGAGTTGCCAGCGCCGCTGGCGTCCCACCCCACTCCGTGTCCGCTCTGGCCAGGTCTGCTCCGGCTTACGTCCCCGACCCGCTCAGGCCCTGAGGCATCCGCTACTCGTCCCACGTCAACACGTCTCGTCAGGAGTCGAGTGGGACGAGTCGAAACAGATGAGAGAACTCGTCCCACGGTGTCCGCGAGGGCCTCGGTCAGGTGCCGACGTAGGCCGCGAGGTGCTCGCCGGTGAGGGTGGAGCGGGTGGCGACGAGGTCGGCGGGTGTGCCCTGGAAGACGATCCGGCCGCCGTCGTGGCCGGCGCCGGGGCCGAGGTCGATGATCCAGTCGGCGTGCGCCATGACCGCCTGGTGGTGCTCGACGACGATGACCGACTTGCCGGAGTCGACGAGCCGGTCGAGCAGGCCGAGCAGCTGCTCGACGTCGGCGAGGTGGAGGCCGGCGGTCGGCTCGTCGAGGACGTAGACGCCGCCCTTCTCGGCCATGTGGGTGGCCAGCTTGAGCCGCTGCCGCTCTCCGCCGGACAGCGTAGTGAGCGGCTGGCCGAGGCTGAGGTAGCCGAGCCCGACGTCGGCGAGCCGGCCGAGGATGGCGTGCGCGGCCGGCGTGCGCGCCTCGCCGGCGCCGAAGAACTCCTCGGCCTCGGTCACCGACATTGCGAGCACCTCGCTGATGTCGCGGCCGCCGAGGTGGTGGTCCAGCACCGATGCCTGGAACCGCTTCCCCTCGCACTCCTCGCAGGTGGTGGCGACGCCGGCCATCATCGCCAGGTCGGTGTAGACGACGCCGGCGCCGTTGCAGTTGGGGCAGGCGCCCTCGGAGTTGGCGCTGAACAGCGCCGGCTTCACGCCGTTGGCCTTCGCGAACGCCTTGCGGATCGGGTCGAGCAGTCCGGTGTACGTCGCCGGGTTGCTCCGTCGCGAGCCGCGGATCGCGCCCTGGTCGATCGACACCACACCCTCGCCGGCGGGGATCGACCCGTGCACGAGCGAGCTCTTGCCGGAGCCGGCGACGCCGGTGACGACGACAAGCACCCCGAGCGGGACGTCGACGTCGACGTCGCGCAGGTTGTGCGTCGTCGCGCCGTGGATCTCCAGCGTGCCGGTGGGCTTCCGCACCGTCTCCTTGAGAGCGGCCCGGTCGTCGAAATGGCGGCCGGTGATGGTGCCGCCGGCCCGCAGCCCCTCGACGGTTCCCTCGAAGCAGACGGTGCCGCCCGCCGTACCGGCACCGGGGCCGAGGTCGACGACGTGGTCGGCGATCGCGATCGTCTCCGGTTTGTGCTCCACGACGAGCACCGTGTTGCCCTTGTCCCGCAGCCGCAGCAGCAGGTCGTTCATCCGCTGGATGTCATGGGGGTGCAGGCCGATGGTCGGCTCGTCGAAGACGTAGGTGACGTCGGTGAGCGAGGAGCCGAGGTGGCGGATCATCTTGACGCGCTGTGCCTCGCCGCCCGACAGCGTGCCCGACGGCCGGTCGAGCGAGAGGTAGCCCAGCCCGATGTTTACGAACGACTCGAGGGTCTGCCGCAGCGTGGCGAGCAGCGGCGCCACCGACGGCTCGTCGAGGCCGCGGACCCATTCGGCGAGGTCGCTGATCTGCATCGCGCAGGCGTCGGCGATGCTGATCCCCTTGATCTTCGACGACCGGGCCCCCTCGCTGAGCCGGGTGCCGTCGCACTCGGGGCAGGTGGTGAAGGTGACCGCCCGGTCCACGAACGCCCGGATGTGCGGCTGCAGCGCCTCCTTGTCCTTGGACAGGAACGACTTCTGGATCTTGGGGATCAGCCCCTCGTAGGTGAGGTTGACGCCCTCGACCTTCACCTTGGTCGGCTCCCGGTAGAGGAAGTCCTGCATCTCTTTCTTGGTGTACTTGCGGATCGGCTTGTTCGGGTCGAGGAGGCCTGACTCGGCGTAGACCCGCACGGTCCAGAAGCTGTCGGACTTCCAGCCGGGGATGGTGAACGCGCCCTCGGCGATCGACTTGGAGTCGTCGTAGAGCTGGGTGAGGTCGATGTCGGAGACGGTGCCGCGGCCTTCGCAGCGCGTACACATGCCGCCGGTACGGGTGAAGGTGGCCTTCACCGCCTTCTTGGCACCGCGCTCGACCGTGATCGCACCGCTCGCCCGGACCGAGGGGACGTTGAAGGCGAACGCGCTGGGCGGGCCGATGTGCGGCTTCCCGAGCCGGCTGAAGAGGATGCGCAGCATCGCGTTGGCGTCGGTGGCGGTGCCGACCGTGGAGCGGGGGTCGGCACCCATCCGCTGCTGGTCGACGGTGATCACGGTCGTCAGCCCTTCGAGGACGTCGACCTCGGGCCGCGCCAGCGTCGGCATGAAGCCCTGCACGAAGGCGCTGTAGGTCTCGTTGATCAGCCGCTGCGACTCCGCGGCGATCGTGTCGAACACCAGCGAGCTCTTGCCCGAGCCGGAGACGCCGGTGAACACCGTCAGCCGGCGCTTCGGGATCTCGATGCTGACGTCCTTGAGGTTGTTCACGCGCGCGCCGTGCACGCGGATCAGATCGTGGCTGTCGGCATCAACGTGCAGCGCAGGCGACTGCATGTCCGTCCTCGTGGCCATGCTCATCGTGTCTCCATCTGTTAGGCGGGGCCGCCTTCGCGGTCTCCGTCGGCGTCGCCTGGCTCGATCTGACCAGCTTCGAGCAGTACGTCTGGTTCTCCATTGTCGGCGCGGTCGCGGCAACGGTCCGCTGTCTACCTGACCGGCGGTGTCGGCCGGGGTGGCGCGACGCCCATCCGGCTGACGCTGGCTAGGGGTCGCGCTCGGCGCAAGAACCAAGGCATCCATGCCGCTTCGGCCCGTGGAGCCTCTGGGCCCCGGCCACGCGGCGCGCCCGGCCGAGGCGTCAGACCAACCAGCGGCCGTCGCGCATCAGCTCGCGGTCGGGCATCTCGTTCACCTCGCGCCAATCCTGGATGCGGCGCGGGGAGATGCGGAACCAGCGGGTACGGCGTGGCCGGCGCACGCGGGTCGGAGCCGGTGTGCGCGACGAACCGGTCACCCCGCTCCTGCGGCAGCGCGTCGATCCCGAGGACCCCGACTTCGCCCTCGATCATGGACACGTCGCGGGTGTGGCCCAGCCCCAGCCGAGCGGCCCGGGTGACGGCCAGGTTCCTGCCGGTCGGGCTGTCCGTCGGCGTGGCCATCAGCAGCGCTTCGCCGTCCCAGTCGAAGGTCAGCGGCACCAGGTACGGCGCACCGTCCGCCGAGGCACTGGCCACCCAGACGTCTTCGTCGTGGGTGAGCCGATGCTCGGTGTCGCGACGACGCTGAGCGCGGGAGCGGGGGTCGGCACTCATCGGTCCTGAAGCAGCCCGAGGACGTTGCCATCGGGGTCGGTGACGGTGGCCACCAGGCGGCCGCCACCGACGTCGTGCGCGGGCTCCTTCACGGTGGCACCCGCGGCGGTCACCTCGGCCAGCTTCGCCTCGATGTCCGGCACGTGCCAGTAGGCCACCGGCGAGGTCATGCCCTGCGGTCCACCGCCCGGCACCAGCCCGATGTGCTGGCCCGCGGCCTCGAAGCCGACGTAGTAGGACTCGTCGGTCTGCGGCGGTACGCCGAGCAGGGCGGCGTACACCGCCTTGGCCGTCGCCAGGTCGGACACGGGATGCAGCACGGTCTTGATTCCCTGAGTGGAAGAGCTGGTCATGGTCACTCCTGAAGTCATGGGTCCGGTCGGGATTGTCCAGCTTAAAGACGAACGGGAAGTCCGGAAATCGACAGCCCGATCGCCCCGGATGGCGATTTCGCGTTGGCCGTTGGTCTTAACCGGGCCCAGCCCGCAAGAGAAGGAGGACACCGGAACGGACCACCGGAACCACCTCCGGGCGGTCGCGACAGAAGTCCAGGGATGCGTCCGGGTCGTCGTGCGGGAGGAAGGTCGTGTGAATTGTGATGTCCATGGCGGTTACCCTAGGTGCGGCTCGGTGACCCGCGCTTCTCGATTCCTGATCGGTCTGGTCACCTGTTTCGCCACGCACGAGGGCATCTCCGCCGTCGCGCGCGCCGCCTGGCGCCGGTAGACGCTGGGCGGCACACCGACCAGTTCGGTGAAGCGACTGCTGAAGGTGCCCAGCGACGCGCAGCCGACCGCGAAACAGACCTCGGTGACGCTGAGGTCGCCACGACGCAGCAGCGCCATCGCGCGCTCGGTGCGCCGCGTCATGAGGTAGCTGTACGGCGACTCGCCGTAGGCGAGCCGGAACTCGCGGCTGAGGTGCCCGGCCGACATGTTCACGCCGCGGGCGAGCGCCTCGACGGTCCGCGAGCTCCTCAAGGACGGCTTGCGCTATTGCGTCGGCGTGGGCGGCCACGGCGAAGTGGCCGCCCAGGAGGCGGATCCGGCGGCGGACGTCGAACCACCGGGGAGAGAGACCGGGCCGTCGTTGGCGAGGACGAGCAGGACCGGGGAGGTGGTCCAGGTGCGGTCAGCGCCGCCCTCGCCGGCACCTACCCGCGGGCGGTGCGGGAGCGGGCGCTCGCGCTCTTCTCCGGCGGCCGCCCGCCGCGGGGCCGCGTCGGCCGGCGCCGCGCCACGCCCCACGCGGCCGTCACGAGCGTCCGGACGCCGCGAAGGGCACCTGGGCTGCGGGCCGCGGGGTGGCGGTGGGCCGTGCCGGATGGGACCACAGGCCCTGGGCCTGGAGCTGGGGCAGGACGCCCTCGCCGAACCAGTACGCCTCCTCCAGATGCGGATAGCCGGACAGGACGAACTCGTCGATGCCGATCCGGTGGTATTCGGCGATCCGCTCGGCCACCTCGGCGTGGCTGCCCACCAGGGCCGTTCCGGCGCCGCCCCGGACCAGTCCGATGCCCGCCCACAAATTGGGGTGGATCTCCAGACCGTCGCGGCTGCCGCCGTGCAGCGCGAGCATGCGCTTCTGTCCTTCGGACTCGCTGCGGGCGAGGCCGCTTTGGATGGCCCGTACGGTTTCGGGGTCGAAGCCGTCCAGCAGCCGCCGCGCCTCGGCCCACGCCTGTTCGGAGGTGTCGCGGGTGATGACGTGCAGCCGGATGCCGAAGCGGAGCGTACGGCCCTCCGCGGCGGCCAGGGAGCGGATCCAGGCGATCTTCTCGGCGACCTGGGCGGGCGGTTCGCCCCAGGTGAGATAGACATCCACATGGCGGGCGGCGATCTGCCCGGCGATGGGGGAGGAGCCGCCGAAGTAGACCTCCGGGACCGGATCGGGGAGCCGGGCCAGCGTCGCGTCCTCGACCTGGAGGTGTTGGCCCGCGAGGTCCACGGTCTTGCCGTCCCACAGATCGCGGACGACGCTCAGGAACTCGCCGGTACGGGCGTAGCGGGCCTCCTTGTCGAGGAAGTCGCCGTACGCGCGCTGCTCATGGCTCTCGCCCCCGGTCACGACGTTGAGCAGCAGCCGGCCGCCGGTCTGCCGCTGGTAGGTGGAGGCCATCTGCGCGGCGAGGGTGGGCGAAACGAAGCCGGGCCGGAAGGCGACCAGGAACTTCAGCCGCTCGGTGTGTTGGCTGACCATGGCGGTGGTCAGCCACGCGTCCTCGCACCAGGCGCCGGTGGGGGTCAGCGCGCCGACGAAGCCGAGGTCCTCGGCGGCGCGGGCGATCTGGGTGAGATAGCCGACGGACGGCGGGCGGTCACCGCCGGCCGCCGTGACCGGGGTGCCGTGGCCGCCGCCGACGACATGGCGGCTGTCGCCGTTGGTGGGCAGGAACCAGTGGAAGGTGAGGGACACGGTGGGGCTCCGATCGAGGGTGGGTTACAGCAGGCCGTGGCGGGGCGGTGGGGTGCCGTTCAGGACGTGGCGGCCGATGTGCTGGACCTTCCAGCGGGCCGGGTCGTGGAGGGTGTGCGTACGGGCGTCCCGCCAGTGGCGGTGGAGGCCGAGGGCGTGCAGCGCCGAGCGGGTGCCGGACACCTCGAAGAGCGCGCTGCCCGTCTCGACGGCCGCGTTCGCCGCCGACACCTTCGCCGTCGCCACCGCGATCGACGCCTCGGCGGCGGTGTCGTCCGTCAGGCCGTCCCGGGCGGTGTCCACCGCCCGGGCGGCGGCGGCCACCAGGGCCTCGGCGGCCCGCACCTGAATGGCCAGTTCGCCGAAGCGCTGGATGAGCAGCGGGTCCTCGGCGGCGGTGTCGAAGCCGCTCTCGAACCAGGGGCGGCTCTTGGTGCGGACGAACGTCACGGCCTCGGCCAGCGCCCCGGAGGCGATCCCGGCGTCGATGGCCGCGTGCAGCAACTGCGCGAGGGCGCCGTGCAGTTGCGGGCCTCGGAAGGTGAGATGGTGCGGTACGACCCGGTCGGCGGGTACGGGGACGGCGTCCAGCCGGACGGTGCCGCTCGCGGTCGTCCGCTGGCCCATCCCGTCCCAGTCGTCGACGACGGTCAGACCGGGTGCGTCCCGCGGTACGTACGCCACGTACAGCTCGTCGTCCTCTGCGCGGGCGAGCACCGGGATCCAGTCGGCGAACAGAGCGCCGGTGGAGTAGTGCTTGACGCCGGTCAGCGTGTACGAGCCGTCGGCGTGCGGCTCCAGACGGGTGCGGATGTCCTGGAGGTGTTTCGTACCCGCCTCGGACTGGGCGTTGCCGAACCGTTTCCCCGCCAGCACCTCGCCGAAGAAGAACGCCTGCTGCGCCGCGCTGCCCTGGCGGCGCAGCACATTGACGTACACGAAGTGGCTCTGCGGGATCTGGGCGAGGCTGGCGTCGGCGGTGGCCAGCAGCCGGAAGACCTCGGCGAGGGTCACGGCGGTCACCTCCGCGCCGCCGTACTCGGCCGGGACGGTGATCGCCGGCAGCCCCGACGCGGACAGCCGCTCCAGCTCGGCGTGCGGCAGCCTGCGGGTCGCGTCGCGCTCGGCGGCCGCCGTACGGAACTCCTCGGCCAGCGCGGCGGCCACCTTCAGCGCCTCCGCGTCGTCGGCGATCACATGGGCGCCCTCGGGCGGCCCGGGCAGGGACGACATGGCGTACTCCTCGGCTCCTGGGCGGGCGTCAGCCCGCGGCGGCGAACAGGGAGGTGTGGCCGAGCGCCACCGAGAACTGGTCCACGACCTGCTCAAGGGCCTCGGCCGCGGGGGGAGCCACGCCGATACCGCCGTCCGCCTCGACCGTGATGTCCTTGTCCAGCGTGAACCAGCCCTGGACGATATGGGCCGCGCCCATGGACGACAGCACGGGGCGCAGCGCATAGTCGATGGCCAGCACATGGGCCGTGGTGCCACCGGTGGCCAGCGGCAGCACGGTCTTGCCCGCGAGCGCGTACTGCGGCAACAGATCCAGCAGGGACTTCAGCAGCCCGGAGTAGGCGGCCTTGTAGACGGGGGTGCCGATGACGAGCCCGTCCGCCCGCTCGACCAGGGCGGCGGTCCGGGTGATGGCCGGATGCGCGAAGTCGGCGCCGAGCAGCGCGGCGGCGGGGAGCGTACGGACGTCGAGCGGGATCACCTCATGGCCCTGGGACACCAGCCGGGCGTCCAGATGGCGCAGCAGACGGGCGGTGCGGGAGGTGGCGGAGGGGGAGCCGGAGATGGACAGGACGGTGGCCATGGGGAACCTTTCACGGGGTCGGGGTGCGGGTGCCGCCGGCCCGTCGGCGGGCCGACGGCACCCGGGGGGCGGTCAGGAGTACCAGGTGGGTTCGGGAAGTTCGGCGGTCAGCACATGGCGGCCCACCTCGCGGCGCTTGTAGGCCACCGGGTCGTGCAGGGTGTGGGTGCGCACATTGCGCCAGAAGCGGTCCAGGCCCTCGGCGGAGGCGGTGGAGCGGGCGCCGGTGACCTCGAAGATCCGGCTGGTGACCTCCAGGGCGACATCGGTGGCCCGGGCCTTCACCGCAGCGACCCGGACCTCGAACTCGCCGCGGGCCGCCTCGGTCACCGCGTCCGGGTCCTCGTGCAGCCGTTGGCCCTCGGCCGCCACGGCGTCCGCGAGCGCCTCGACCGCCCAGAGCTTGGCGGTGAGATCGCCGTAGGTGTCGATGACATGAGGCTCGTCGACCGCCGTATCCGCCGTGCAGCCACGACCGGGACTTGGTGCGGGTGTAGACGGCGGCGGTCTCCAGGGCCCCGGCCGCGATGCCCAGGTAGAAGCTGACGAAGACCAGCTGGATCGTCGGCACGTTCAGGGTGTTGTAGACGCGGGGCCGGAACTCCTTGTCCACATAGCCCGCGGCGGCCGACCAGGGGACGCGTACGCCGTCGATCGTGACGCCGCCGCTCTCGGTGAGCCGCTGGCCGATGTTGTCCCAGTCGTCGTGGAAGGTCAGCCCCTCGCTGTCGGACGGGACGATGGCGAAG
Source organism: Streptomyces sp. NPDC005393 (assembly GCF_040606675.1). NCBI lineage: Bacteria > Bacillati > Actinomycetota > Actinomycetes > Kitasatosporales > Streptomycetaceae > Streptomyces > Streptomyces sp. NPDC005393. The sequence continues at coordinate 58,506 of NZ_JBEXFG010000027.1, forward strand.
ACATGGCGGTCGGTGCCTTCGAAGACGCCTTCCAGGACGGTGACGTCGGAGACCTTGCTGCCGGTGGAGAAGGACTTGCGGCCGGTGAAGGTGAGGGTGTCACCCTCGTCCCGGACGACCACGTCGTGGTCGTCGCGGATTGACGGCGCCGCCGAAGAACCACCGGTTGCGGGCCGCCTCGGCCTCGACCTGCTCCCACTGTTCCCGGGTGCCGACCAGCCGGGCGGCCCAGTTCCACAGATAGTGGTAGCCGAGCAGCTGGCCGATGGAGCCGTCGGCCTTGGCGATCTCGCGGACCACGCGGTACGCGGTCGTCCAGTCCTGGCCGCCGCCCCCGTGTTCGGCGGGGCCGAGAAGGGTGACCAGGCCCGCGTCCTTGAGCAGCCGGACCTCGGCGTACGGGGTGGCGCCGGCCTTGTCGCGGGCGGCCGCGTCGGTGGCCAGCACGCCGGCGACCTCGGCGGCGCGCCCGATCCAGCCGGCCGGGTCGGTGGGCCGGGGCCGGGTCTGCCAGTCGGCGCGGGGGGCGGTGCTCATGTCGGTTCCCTTTCGCTGTGCGGACGGTGTGCGGGAGGTGTGCGGGGGCATGTGCGGGGGCATGTGCGGGGCGGTGTGGCGGCGGGTCAGGAGAGCGCGCGCTCGGGGTCCGGCAGCTGCGCTTCCAGTTCGCGTACGAGGGGGAGCACGCGCTTGCCGAAGTACTCGACCTCCTCCAGGTAGTGCAGAAAGCCGAGGAGGAAGAGGTCGACGCCGAGCCGCTTGTAGGCGACGATGCGCTCGGCGATCTGCTCGGGGGTGCCGATCAGCCCCGTACGGAAGCCGTCGTTGTACTGGACCAGGTCCTCGAAGGCGGAGTCCTGCCACATGCCCTTGCCGTCGGCGGTGGACCGACCGGCCTGCTGGACGGCGGAGCGGAAGCCGTGGACGGCCTCGGTGTCGGCCTTGGCGACGATCTCGCGCAGCGTGTCGCGGGCCTCGGCCTCGGTGTCACGGGCGATGAGGAAGGCGTTGAGACCGAAGCGGGGGGCCGGGCGGCCGGCGGCGGCGGCGGAGGTGCGGACGTCCCCGATCTGCTCGGTGACGCCGTCGAAGTCCTTGCCGTTGCTGAAGTACCAGTCGGAGACGCGGCCCGCCATGGCGCGGGCGGCGGTGGAGTTGCCGCCCTGGAAGATCTCCGGATGCGGGCGCTCCGTGCTGTTCAGGGGCTTGGGCTTGAGGGAGAAGTCGCGGATCCGGTAGAAGTCCCCGGCGAGTTCGGCATGGTCCTCGGTCCAGATCGCGCGCAGCGCGCGGATGAACTCCTCGGAGCGCCGGTAGCGCTCGTCATGTTCCAGCCAGGGCTCGCCGAGCGCGGTGAACTCGCCCTTGAACCAGCCGGAGACGACGTTCACCGCGAACCGTCCGCCGGACAGCTGATCGGCGGTGGCCCCGAGCTTGGCCAGGACGCCCGGGTGCCACAGCCCGGGGTGGACGGCGGCGATGACCTTCAGCCGCTGGGTGGCCAGCAGCAGCGCGAGGCTGATGCTGGTCGACTCGTGCTGGTACTCGGCGCCGTAGCTGGCCATGTAGCGGACCTGGCTGAGGGCGTAGTCGAAGCCGTTGTTCTCGGCGAGCACGGCCAGTTCGCGGTTGTAGTCATAGCCCCAGTCGGTGCGCTGTTCGATCGTGCTGGTGACCAGGCCGCCGCTGACATTGGGCACCCAATAGGCGAAACGGAGGGGGTCTGCGGGCATGAGGAGCTCCCGAGTGAGCGAATACGAGCAGGGTGAATCGGCGCCCGGCGCCGAGGGAATTCGGGGCGTGCGGGGCGTGCGGAGATCGGGCGGCGCGGAAAAAGCGGCAGGGCGATGGAGCGCGGCCGAATGTCAGAAAAGGGCGGCTACCAGCCTGGCCCGATCATGAAGGCGGCGGGGGAGCGAAACGGAGGAGTCCCTGGGGTCCCTCGGGTCCCTTGGGGTTCGCTCAGGCCCGGCGGCTGGTCAGAAAGTCAGGCCGGACAGCAACAGAACGCGCTGGAGACACGCGCGAGGTCGACGTGGCGTCGCCGCGTGAGATCCTGTCGCTTCATGTCACCGATCCAACCAGTGGGAAGTCCAGCCGGTCAAGAAGGCCCGGTTCTGATTCCACATCCCGGACATGGGGGTTGTGCTGCGGAAATGCCGCGGCCCCTGGTTCGAGATTACCCGGGACGGCGGCCGGGGAGTGAGTCGGTATTCATGAGACCGTGATAGGGATCCCCTTGAATGCCCCGCATCGGGGCGGGCATGGTGCTGGGTGTGCGGATCGAACAGTTGGAATACATCGCCGCCGTCACCCGGCTCGGCTCACTCCGCCGCGCCGCCGAGGAGCTGCATCTGTCCCAGCCCGCGCTCAGCGAGACCGTGCGCAATCTGGAACGTGAGCTCGGCGTGGATCTGCTGGAGCGCAAACGCTCCGGCGCGAAGATCAGCGACGAGGGCCGTGAGTTGCTGCCCCACATCGTCAGCGTGATCGAGGCGGTCGACCGGCTGCGTGGCGCGGCCGGCGACCAGCACCGCGTCAGCCGGATGATCCGGCTCGGCACGGTCAACACCGCGACGGTCCCGCTGCTGATCCCGACCGTCCGGGAGTTCCGCGCGACCCATCCGGTGACCCAGGTCGAGGTGGTCGGCGCGCAGCAGACCGAGATCCACCGCGCGCTGCTGGAGGGGAGTTTCGACCTGGGGCTGGTCAACTACCTCCAGGGGGACGATCTCCCGCCCGACTTCGAGACCACCGAGCTGCTGCGCGGCCGCCCCGTGGTCTGCGTCCACCCCGACAGCCCTCTCGCCGCCCGGCGGACGGTCAGCGCGGCGGATCTGCTGGACGAGGACGAGCCGCTGATCGTCATGCGGTCCGGCTATGTCATGCACCGCTATATCCACCGTCTGCTCGACGGCCGCACCCCGTCCTTCTCGTACTCCACCGACGGCGCCGAGATGGGCAAGCTGATGGTCGCCGGGGGGCTCGGCGCCACCGTGCTCCCCGACTTCAGCGTCATCGGCGACCCCCTGGAGCGCGGCGGCGCGATCACCTACCGCCCGCTCGCGGACGGCGGCGGCACCGATGTCCTGCTCGTCATCCAGCGCCGCCGCTCCGGATCCGCTCCCCGCGCCGTACGCGATCTGCACCAGCTCTTCGTACGGCGCGCCGGCGCTGGGGCTACAGCTCCCTGAGCGCGGGCAGCAGCCGCTTCTCGGCCCAGTCCAGGAAGGGCCGCTGATGGTCGCCGCCGATCTGGACGAGCGCGACATCGGTGAAGCCCGCGTCGGCGAACGGCCGGATCCGCTCCACGAACTCCTCGGCATCGTCGCCGCACGGGATGGACGCGGCCACGTCCTCGGGCCGTACGAAGCGGGTGGCCTGCTCGAAGGAGAGGGGCCCCGGCAGCTCCGAGTTGACCTTCCAGCCGCCCCCGAACCAGCGGAACTGGTCATGGGCGCGGGCGATCGCCGCGTCCCGGTCGGGGTCGTAGCAGACCGGAATCTGCCCGATGCACGGCTTTCCGCCGCCGCCGTTGCGCCCGAAGTCCTCCACCAGTCCGGCCTTGGGCTCGGTGGCGATCAGCATGTCGGCCAGCCGCCCCGCCATCCGGCAGGACCGCGGACCGGAGACCGCCAGCCCGATGGGCGGCGTCTCGTCGGGCAGATCCCACAGCTTGGCCGAGTCGACATCGAAGTGCGCGCCGCGGTGATTCACATAGCCGCCGCCGAACAGCGCACGGATGATCTCCACCGCCTCTTCCAGCATCTCGTGCCGCACATCCGCCGACGGCCAGCCCGCGCCGACCACATGCTCATTGAGGTTCTCGCCGGACCCGAGCCCCAGCCGGAACCGCCCCTCGGACAGCAGCTGCAGCGTCGCGGCCTTCTGCGCGATCACCGCGGGGTGGTAGCGCACGGTCGGGCAGGTGACATACGTCGTCAGCGGAATCCGCGAGGTGGCCTGCGCCGCGGCGCCCAGAACGCTCCAGGCGTACGGGGAGTGACCCTGGGAGTCGAGCCACGGAAAGTAGTGGTCGGAGGTCACCGAGAAGTCGAACCCGACCTGCTCGGCCCGGACCACATCGTCCACCAGCTGACGCGGCCCGGCCTGCTCGGTCATCATCGTGTATCCCCATCGCATCGTCACGGGGTACCGCTCCTCTCCGCCGCCAAACGCCATGACCGCGACCGGTCCGTCCCCCCACCATGACCACCCGTCCCGCAACCCTCACGCCGGATACCGCCACTGGAGTGAGGGGCCGCTCGGAGCCGCCGTGTGCTACCGGCGGGGAACGGCCGGGGTGAGCCGGCCGGGGTCCGCGACCGGCATCGCGGCGGCGTCGTCCCGGTCACGCACGACGAGCGCGGCGTCCGCCCCCGCCTCCTCCGCGATCCGAGCGGGCGCTCCGTGGCCACCGAGGGTGCGGCGCGGGTCACGGATGGCGTCGCTTGATCATGTCCGCGCACTTCTCCCCGATCATCATCGTCGTGATGCACGGGTTGACGGCGATGAGGTACGGCATGGCCGAGCCGTCGGCGACCCGCAGGCCCGTCACGCCCTTGACCCGCAGCTGGGGGTCGAGCGGGGCCGCCGGGTCGTCGGGTGCGCCCATCTTCACGGTGCACGCCGGGTGGTAGACGGTGTTGTGCGTCTCGCGGACGTAGGCGGCGAGCTCGTTGTCGGTGTTGACGTCGGGCCCGGGGGCGAGTTCGGAACCCGCCCACAGGGCCAGGGCGGGCCGGGCAACGATATTGCGGGCGAGAAGCAGGCCGTGGGTCATGATGCCCATGTCGTAGGGGTCGGTGAAGTAGCGGGGGTCGACGCGTGCTTTGTCGCGGAAGTCGCGGGTGCGCAGGCGCACGGTGCCGGTGGAGCGGGCGCGGGTGACGTTGGGGGTGAGGCAGAACGCGTTCTCCGAGGTGGGGTAGCCGTGGCGGTAGGTGTTCATGTCGAAGGGCACGGAGCCGTAGTGGAACATCAGGTCGGGGCGGTCGAGATCGGGTTCGGTGGCGGCGAAGATGCCGATCTCCCACCACTGGGTGGAGGTGGTGACCATGGGCTGCTCGGCGTTCCACATGATGACGCCCTCGGGGTGGTCCTGGAGGTTGCTGCCGACACCGGGGGAGTCCACGATCACCTCCACTCCGGTCTCCCGCAGATGGTTCGCGGGGCCGATGCCGGACAGCATCAGCAGTTTCGGTGTGTCGATGGCGCCGCAGGAGACGATGACTTCCCGCCGGGCGTGCACCCTGAGGGTGCGGATCAGATCGGGGGAGAGGTAGTCGACTCCCGTGCAGCGCAGGTTCTCGTCCAGGACCAGCCGCTTGGCCTGCAGTGTGGTGCGCACGTCCAGGTTCGGCCGCGAGTCCATGACGGGGTGGAGGTAGGCGACCGACGCGGAGCAGCGGGTGCCGTCCTCGCGCGCGTTGATCTGGAACCAGTTGGCGCCGCGGAGCACCGTCGTGCCGGTGTTGAAGGGGGTGATCGGGATGCCCGCCTCCTCGCAGGCCGCCAGCAGCGCCCTGCCGCACGGGTCCCTCGGCCGGATGGTGCTGATGGTGACCGGGCCGTTGCGGCCGTGGTGGTCGCCGGGCGCGTCGTTGTTCTCCAGGCGCTGGAACAGCGGGAAGCAGTCTTCGGCCGACCAGCCGTCCAGGCCCTGGGCCGCCCACTCGTCGAGGTCCTCGGCGGGGGCCCAGAAGGCGATGCAGGAGTTGTGCGAGGAGCAGCCGCCGAGCACCTTGGCGCGGGCCTGCCGCATAAAACTGTTGCCCTTCTCCTGCGGTTCGATGGGGTAGTCCCAGTCGTAGCCGGACTCCAGCAGCCACATCCAGCGGTTCAGTCGCAGGATGTTGTCGTCTCCGACGTCCGACGGGCCCGCCTCCAGGACACACACCGTCACCGACGGGTCCTCGGTCAGCCGCGACGCGACAACCGACCCGGCCGTACCGCCCCCGACCACTACGTAGTCGAACTCATCCACGGCCCTCTCCTCACGAGGTGGTGGCGGCGGCGTGCTCGGAGAGCACGCCCGTGTACTTCCGCTGGACGAACCAGTAGTAGCCGAAGCCGCCGAGCGCCACCACGCCGATGAACAGGACCGCGCCCCAGCGCAGATACCAGTGGTGCGGCTCGGTCGCGTTGTAGACCTCGGCGCGTGGCCAGGCGAGGTTGACGGACATCGCGATGCCCCACAGCACGGCCAGCCCATTGACCGGCAGTCCGAACCGGCCCAGCGAGAAGCGGCCCTTGGCCGGCTGCCACTCCCCCTTCAGCCGCCGCACCAGCATGGGCAGGGTGACCAGCAGATACGCGATGTAGATCATGATGATCGCGATGCTGGTGACGACGGAGAAGATCTGCGGCTGGTTGATATTGATGACCAGGATCCCCACGGCCACCAGGCCGATCAGGATCGCCGGGAGCACCGGTGTCTGAAAGCGCGGATGGACATGGGCGAGCCTGGAGCCGCCGGGGAGGTTGTTGTCCCGGGCCATCGCGAACATCAGCCGGATGCTCGCGGTGTGCACGGCCAGCGCGCACACCGTGATCGCGATCACCACGCACCACAGCATGATCTCGCCGATGGTGTGACCGAGGGTGGAGAGCACCACGTACTGCAGGCCGTCCACGGACAGCAGCTTCGAGTGCAGGTTCTCCACCGCCATGAGGGCGAACAGCAGGATGAGCCCGCCGATGAGGAACGAGGCGACGAGCGCCCGCAAGATGGCGCGCGGCGCGTTACGGCCCGGGTCCATGGACTCCTCCCCGAGCGATGACGCCGTGTCGAAGCCGTACATGACGTATGCCGAGGCGAGCGAGGCGGTCAGGAACGCGCCGAAGTAGCCCAGCGGTTGCCCGTGGCCGCGGCCGAAGGTGTCGAACACGACGGACGGGCCGCGGGAGATGTGCGCGGCCAGCAGCAGGATCAGGACGATCGCGGCGATCAGCTCGATGGCCACGCCCGCGGAGTTGATACGGGCCATCAGCTTCACGCCGAAGCCGTTCACCAGGGTGGTGAACAGGATCAGGATGGATCCGAGGACCACCGCGTTGGCCGCCCGCTCGGTCCCGCTGCTGCCGTCGCCGATGAACTGGAACCACGGGGAGATCTGCGGCAGCGTGACCTGGTAGGCGAGGGCGACGGCCGACAGCGACACCATGGAGGCGGTCATCATCATCCAGCCGCCCAGCCAGCCGACGTGCGGGCCGCCCAGCAGTTTCGACCAGTTGTAGACCGACCCGGCCACCGGATAGCGGCCCGCCAGCTCGCAGAAGCACAGCGCCACCATCAGCTGACCGAGGAACACCATCGGCCAGGACCACCAGTACGCCGGGCCGCCGTGGCTCACCCCGAAGTAGAAGAGCTGGAAGGTGCCGGTGAGGATGGAGATATAGCTGATCCCGGCGGCGAAGGTGTGGAAGTTGCCCAGTGTGCGCTTGAGCTCGGGGCGATAGCCGAGCTCGGCGAGCGAGTCGTCGTCGTGCGAACGGTCCGGGCGGGGTTCTGGTGCGGCGGGTTCGGTCGCCGTCATGCGAACCACCGCAGGGGGCGGGGCGCGGTGTTACGCCAGATGTGCTTGAGCTCCTGGTACTCGTGGAGGCCCGTCGGGCCCAGCTCACGGCCGATACCGGACTGCTTCATACCTCCCCACTCGGCCTGCGGCACATACGGATGGAAGTCATTGATCCACACGGTCCCGGCGCGCAGCCGGGACGCCACCCGGTGCGCCTTCTCCGCGTCCTGCGTCCATACCGCCCCGGCCAGGCCGTACACCGTGTCATTGGCGAGCGCGAGCGCCTCCTCCTCGTCGCGGAACCGCTCCACGGTGAGCACCGGGCCGAACGACTCCTCCTGGACCACCGACATATCGGGGGTGCAGTCGTCCAGCACGGTCGGCAGGTAGTAGTAGCCGTTGGCCAGCTCCGGGTCGTCGGGCGGCGCCCCGCCGCAGCGCAGCACCGCGCCCTCCTCGAGCCCGGCCGTCACATAGTCGGCGATCTTCTGACGGTGCGCGGCGGAGATCAGCGGGCCGGCGCGGGCGTTCTCGTCGAACGGGCCGCCCAGCCGGATCTCCCGGGCGCGCTGCACGACCTCGTCGACGAACGCGTCATGCAGCTGTTCCTGCACCAGCAGCCGGGCACCGGCCGAACAGACCTGCCCGGAGTGGAGGAACACGGCCGTCAGGGCATAGTCCACGGCGGTGTCGAAATCGGAGTCGGTGAAGACGATATTGGGGTTCTTGCCGCCCAGCTCCAGGGCGATCCTCTTCACCGTGGGCGCGGCGGCCGCCATGATCCACCGCCCGGTGACCACACCGCCCGTGAACGACACCATGTCCACCCGTCCGTCCGTGACCAGCGGCGCACCCGCCGTCGACCCGGCGCCCAGGATCAGATTGGCGGCACCCGCCGGCACCCCGGCCTCCGCCAGCAGCCGCATCAGACCGATCGCGGTGTGCGGGGTCAGCTCGCTGGGCTTGAGGACGAAGGCGTTCCCGGCGGCGAGTGCGGGGGCCACCTTCCAGGCGGTCTGCAGCAGCGGATAGTTCCATGGGGTGATCAGGGTGCAGACCCCGACCGGTTCATGCACCACCCTGCTGTCGACCTCCGGGCTGCCCACCTCGACCACGCGGCCCGCGCCGCTGGAGGCGACCAGATTGCCGAAGTAGCGGAAGCAGTTCGCGATGTCATCGAGGTCGTACTCGCTCTCGACCAGCCGCTTCCCGGTGTCCAGGGATTCCACGCGGGCGAGGTCGGCCTTGTCGCGCTTCAGCAGATCGGCCACGCGCAGCAGCAGCCGGCCGCGCTCGGCGGCCGGGGTGCCGGGCCACGGCCCGCGGTCGAAGGCGTCACGCGCGGCCGCCACCGCGGCCGCGGCGTCCTTCGGCCCGGCCTCGTCGACCACGGCGACCAGAGCGCCGTCCGCGGGGCAGCGGATCTCACGGGTGTGTCCGTCGAGGGCGGTCGTCCACTGGCCGCCGATGAACAGCTCCGGCATGGGTGTCTCGCCTCCGGGCTCGGACGGAGTGCCGACCCCCGTGGTCGTTCCGTCGATCCGCGTGGCCGGCCCACACACCGAGCGTAAGCGGCGCCGGTCACCCGCGCACGGCGTACGGGATCGCTCCGGCCCCCTCGCGGGGCTCTACTGGGCCGCGCCGTAGGCGCGGCGGGCGGAGCGGATCGCGGTGCGATGCGGCTCCGCCCAGCTCACCAGCCCCGTCAGCGACTCGTACAGCTCCCTGGCCATGTCCGTCAGCTCGTACTCGACCTTGGGCGGCACGGTCGGGTGCCTTGCGCAGGTTCAGGGTGAGCATGCGCCGGCTGATGCCCTCGATCGAGCGCTCCAGCCCGGTGAGGCGGACCGTGTGTGCGGCGGCTCCCCGCCATCCAGCGCGACCTCGGCTTCTCGCCCTCCGGGCCGGCCTGGACGGTGAACGCGTACCCGATCGCGTTTGGCGGGCTGCTGCTTCTGGCGGGGCGGCCCGGTGGCCGTGCTGTGCGGGGCGGCCGGGAGCCCGCAGACGCTCATCGCCGCACGCTTTGTCCAGGGCATCGGCGGTGCCATGGCCTCGGCGGTGCCATGGCCTCGGCGGTGAGCCTCGGCATGATCGTGACGCTCTTCCCGGAGCCCCGGGACCGGGCTCGGTGCCGGCGCGGACGCGCTCCTGGTCACCAGCGGTCTGATGCTCGGCGTCCACACGATCGTCGAGACGGACCAGCGCGGCTGGCTCTCGGGCGCACACCCTCGGCCTCGGCGCGCTCGCCCTCGTACTGCTCGTTGCCTTCGTCCTACGCCGGGTGACGGCTGCCCGGCCGCTGCTGCCCCGGCGCGGATTCCGCTCCCGCGAGCCGGGCGTGGCAACGGTCCGATGGGGGTCGCCCGCATGATCGAGCCGACACTCTGTACGGGCCCTCAGCCGGGCCAGGAAGCCTACGACGCCGCCACGGGGTGACCGACCGACGCTGGGAACGTCAAGTTCCCCGAGCAAGCGAGAACGCATCCCGACGCCGGCGGCGAGTCGCCCTGGCCGGGTGTGTGCGTTGCCGGCCGTCGCCCCATGGCAACGTCCGACCCCCGCGAAGTTGCTTGACGAGGTAGTTGCGCCGGGTCAAGCGTTTTTCGGAAGGGGGTACCGCAGGCGCGGAACCGGGGCGGCAGTCGGCGGAGCCGCGGCTGGTCAGGACGTCAGTTTCTGTTCAGTACGCGTGTCACGCCCGCGACGGCGGCCGTCGTCAGCAGCCAGCCTGCCGCGATCAGCGTGTAGGCGAGCCATTGGACGGGGCCCGTCTCCCAGTACCAGGAGTTCCGCTGCCCCAGACCGCCGATGGGGATCAAGAGGTCCAGGGTGTAGACGAGGGGGCTGAAGGGCGCGCCTTCGCCGGGTTTGATGGGCTTCGGGCCGGCGGTGCTGAAGGTCGCTGTGCCGAGGAGTGTGAGTGCCGTGAGCCAGAGTCCGGCCAGCCAGGGACGGTATCCGTAGCCGACTGCCGCGTCGAGCAGGTAGCTCCATGCCCGCGCGGCAGGGCGGAGGGTGGCGCGGCGGTGACGCTGTTTGGCCAGCAGGACGCCGCGTGCGTCGTCGTCGTGGCCGATGGACTGGTAGGTGGCGGCCAACTGCTGGTACGGCTGCGGCCGATAGCCCTCGGGGTCATGCCGCAGGAGGGCGAGGCGTCGCTCGGCGGGCAGGTGCGGTTCCCATGAGCGGTAGACGAGTCCGTCGAGGTAGAGGGGAGGATGGGCTGCGCCGGCCGCGATGTGCAGCACATCGAGGTGGGCATGGCGCAGATCGACGGTGCCTTCCGCGTGCGCGGTCCGCAGGTCGAGTTCCGGGGACCGCAGGCGTCGGCAGGCCACCGCATGTCCGGTGGGGTTGCGGATCGTGGCGGATTGGAAGGTGATGCGGCCGCCGACGGTGGCGTCGGTCAGGACGATCGCACCATGGGCATGAAAGCCCTGGTCGCAGTCGACTCGGGAGGCGATCTGCATGCTCTCGGCGCGCAGGGCGTCACCGCCGGGATGGTGAAGATGCGCGCCCTCCAGATGCAGCCCTTCGCCAACCCGCGCCTCCAGCAGGCGTATCTCGCCCTCGGCGCGGAATCCGTCCCGGCCGACGATGCCGCCGCCGACCTCCAGCCACGAACCGTTGAGCGCCAGGCCATCGGGGTTGGACAGACGTGCGCCCTGCAGGAGCAGACTGCCGTCGATGCGGGCGTTGGTCAGGCCGAGCTTTCCCCGGACCCGTGTGTGCGTCAAGTCCAGGTTTCCCGCCACCGTGGTGCCGCTGGCCTGGAGCCCGGGCAGGTGTGAGCCACCGAAACCGGTGACGCGCAGCGTGGCCCCGTACAGTTTGGGTGCCTGCTCGAACCAGCACTGCTCCAGCCGTAGGACGCAGCACGCCTCGGAGAATTCCAGATTCAGCTGTCCCGACACCCGGGCGCCGACGAGGTGGACCACCGGGGTTTCGCCCCTTCGACTGTCGACGCCGCCGAGCAGCAGAGAACGGATGACTTCGGCTCGCACGGTGCGCTGCGGCCCCCAGCCGGAACCGTCGTCGTCGGACTCACCCGCTACCGCGGCGCGCCGCAGATCGACCTCGGCACCGGTCGCGAAGGCCTCCCTCAGACGACGTTCCGGTTCGTTGAGATCATCCAGTGTCGGCATCGGTCCCCCATCCATCCCCTGAATCCTCCTCCAGCGTGCACAATCCCTGGCATGGTCCACGACGTCGAAGCCCCTCGCGCCCTCGTTGACGAATTGCTCGGCGCTCTCGATCCCTTGTCCTGTCCGCGTCGGATGCGAGAGTTGGCCGTGCGTGCGCGGGCGGCGAGCGACAAGGGCGAGCTCGGGGCGCTGCTCGACGGGTTGGGCCGGGGCGGGGCGTATGAGCGGCGGTTGGCGGTCGTGGTGGCGGCGGTCGGTGGGCGCGCCGACTATCTCGGGGCAAGGCTGGCGGACCCGGACCCCGTGGTGCGCCACCGCGCGCTGCGGGCCGCCCGTCGGGGTGCGGTGAGCGACGACGCGCTGGAGGCGGCTTTCGAGGACGCGCCCGCCGTCGTACGGCGCCAGTTGGTGCGTACGGTCGTGGCCGGGCGGCGGACCGCGCTGGCGGACCGGCTCATCGAGCCGTTGCGGGAGCGCTGGGGGGACGGCGAGGCGGCCCGGCTGTTGCCCGGGTGCGGGGCCGAGACCGTGAAGCGGCTGCTGCCCGGGCTGTTCCATGCTGTCCGTGGCTGGCGGCCGCTCGTCTCCCGCCACCCGGTGGCAGTGCTCGATGAGGCCGCGCGCCAGTTGACCGGGCTGCCCGTCGCGCTGCGCGGCGACTGGTGGTTCCGCTACGCGCCCGGCGTCGCGCTCGCCGCGTCCGCCGAGCCGCGGCGCGTCCTGGACCTGCTGGAGCTGCTGTGCCATGGACCGCTGCCGCTGCCCGTGCGGCGACGGCTGGGCGCGCTGGTGGCCGTCGAGCCCGGCCGTACGCTGCGGCTGCTGCTCGCCCCCGACCGCGCCGGGGCCCTCCGCGGCCCGGGTCCGCACCCCGCCGTGCTGCGCCGACTCGTGCGTGCCGACCCGCCCGAACTCATCGACCTGGGCCGCGCCCTGCGGCATGATGCCGAGGCGCTCGCCCGGCTGCTGGCCGCCCTGCCGCCCGCCCGTCGCGCCGACTTCTTCGACACGGCCACGGCCGGGCGCGACCCGGCCCACACCGTCGTCGAGCCCGCCGTACTCGATGTACTGCCACGTCCGCGCCGCCAGGCCGAGGCGCGCCGGATGGCCGTCCAGGCGCGGGAGTGCGGCGCGCCGTGGACCACCGTGCTGGAGGCGGTCGCGTATCTGCCCGTGGAGGAGGCGCGCGAGGAGTTGCTGGCGGCGGTGGGCCGCTCCTCGGCGGAGGACCGTGCCCTGGCCTATCCGCTGCTGATCCGCAACGCCGCCCGCTCCGGCGACCCCGACGCCGTCACCTCCCTGCTGCGGCTGCTGGAGCGGCTGCGCAATGAGCAGGACCCGGTGCGTTCCGCCGCGCTCGGCGCGCTGGCCGCGACCCACCCCGCGCTGTTCACGGACGACGCGGCCGAGCATCTCGACCGCGTCGCGGCCGACGCGATCCAGGCCCGCGACTCGTCCCCGGCCACCCGGCAGGCGCTGCGTCGCCTCGCCGTCGCGCTGCTGCGCGAGCACTCCGTCACCGGGCGGCGTCAGCTGCTCGGCTGGGCGCTGCGCACCGTCACCCGGCTCGCGGGCAGCGTCGGCGCCGCCGACCTCGGGCGGCTCGACCACAAGCTGCGGCGCGGCCAGGAGCACGCGGTGTTCGAGGCGCTACGGCCCTGGCTGGAGGCGGGCGCGGACCGCGTCGACCATGAGCTGACCTTCGCCCTCGCCCGCTCGCTCGGCCGGCGTGCCCACGCCATGCCGGAGCTGCAGGAACTGCTGCGGCAGGCCATCCAGTTCGGCCGCGACGCGACCGTCGGCACCGCCATCGGGCTGTGGCTGGAGCCGGCGGGCGAGCGGGACGCGCGCGTCGCGGACCTCCTCGCGCAGGAGCCCTCGGCGGCCGTACTGCCGCCCGTTCTCGCGGTGTTGACGCGCCGCCGCACCGATCTGCTCGACCTCGTCCTCGCCGACACCCCGCCGTACGGGCGTTTCCTGACACCCGGCACCCACTGGACCCCGCCCACCGGGCGCGACGCGGGCCGCTGGCTGCCCCGGCAACAGGCCGCCGCCGCCCGCCTCCTGGCCCGCGCCGCCGCCGACACCTCGCTGCGGTCCCATGAGCGCGCCTCGGCCATCGCCGCCGCCGCCCCGATCCCGGACGTGGGGGCCACCGCCGTACGGGCCTGGGCCGCCGCCGATGACGTGGTCCTCGCCGAGACCGCGCTCGCCGCCCTCGCCCGGACCGACCGGCCGGGGGAGTCGCTGCCCGCGCTGCTCGCCCACGCGGGCGGCGACCGGGCCCGGGTGGCGGTCCACGCCGCGACCGGAGCCTCCCTGTACGTCGAGCCGTCGCGGCTGGGCCGGCTGGTGCGCGGCGTCCTCGCGCCCGACGGTGTGGCCACCGCCGTACCGCCCGTCCCCGCCAAGGTCACCAGCCGTAAGGAGGCCGCGCGGCTCGCCGCCACCCTGCTGCCGGTGCCCGACGCGGCCACGCTGCTCGCCGACGCGTACGAGCTGCCCGGCCAGCACCACGACGTACAGGCCGCCTGTGTGGCCTTCGCGACCCGGCTGCTCGACCACAAACGCGCCTGGGAGCTGCTGGCAGCCGCCGCGGGCGGGCGGCGCGAGCTGCGCCACGCCGTGCTGCGCACCCGCCCGCTCGACCTCCCCGAAACACACCGGGCCCGCTACGCCCAGCTCATACGCGTCGTCTGCGATACGGACGACCCCGAGGTGGCCGCGCCGGGCTACGCGGCGCTCGCCGTCTGGTCGCCATGGGCGCCGGACGCGGCGGCGGTGCTGGTGGCGGCCGTCACCGACCTGGAGAACCGGACGAGTTGGCGGTCCGCCGCCGACTCCCTGCTCGACCTGATGGCGGCGGCCCCGGACGGGGTGCCCGAGGACAACCCCCTGGCCTGGGCCCTCGCCGCCCTCGCCACCGCCGACGCCCGGCCCGGCGCGCCCGACGCCGAACCGGACCGCGACCGGCCCGCCCGCCGCCGTATCCGGCACATCGCCGACCGGTTGGCGATGCACAGCCGGATGCGGTCCCCCGCGATGCGACCCACCGCGACCGCGGCCGGTGAACTCCTCGCGGGCTACGAGACCTTCGTCCAGGACGCCGCTCATGTCCTCGTCAACGCCCTCGACCTGGACGCCCACCCCGGCCCGCTCGCGGCCGCGCTCGCCCGCCTCGCCCGGCTCCATGCCGCCCGCTCCGCGCTCGCCGCCCGCACCGCCGACGTACTGCACCAGCGGCTCAACACCGCGATGCGGCCGGGCTCCGGCGAGGCCCTGCTGCGCGCCGCGCGCCGGCTGGGCGAGGACGGAGGCCACGCCTCCGGGCTCTTCGCCGCGACCCTCACGGGAGTGGGCGGGGCGCGGACGGAATGGGCGGAGCCCTGGCGGGAGCGGCTGCGCGCGCTGCGCCGCCATCCGCACCCGGATGTGCGGGACGCGGCGCTGCGGCTGACGACGGCGACGGAGTGACGGCGGTGGAGTGACGGGTCATGAGGGCCCCGGCCGTTATGGTCGGGAGGGCCGCCCACCGGACACCCGACCGCCGGAGGTTCCCGTGCCCAACGGCCCGCTCTCCCTCGCCGCCTCGCTCTACCTGCTCTCCTACGACCCCGAGACCGGCAAGCCCGCCGGCGCCCACACCGGCTATCTCGTACGCGCCGCGGCCCTCACCGAACTCGTCCAGCGCGGGATGCTCACCGACGCGGACGGCCGGCCCTGCCCGATCCCCGACGCCGGCACCGGCGACCCGGCCCTGGACGGGCTGCTGGAGCTGATCGGCGAGTCCCGGCCGCGCACCTGGCAGACCTGGGTGGGACATCAGCCGCAGCTGACCGAGCGCGCGGTCCGCCACCAGATGGTGGCGGCCGGGTATGTGCGCTCGGCGGGAAAGCGCGTCCTGGGGCTGTTCCCGGCCAGGGAGTACGCACTGGAACGGGCCGACCTGGTGGCCGGGATGCGGGACGAGGCGGTGCGCGTCCTGCACGGCGCGCAGCCCGTGGCCGAGGTGTCCGAACGGGACGCGGCGCTGGTCGCCCTCGCGGCGGCGGGTGAGCTACGGACCGTGGTGACGGCCAAGGACGCCAAGGCGCGCAAGGAGCGGATCATCGAACTGGGGGAGCGCTGCGGGGGCGTGGGGCGGGCGTTGGAGAAGGTGATCGCCCAGGTGCGGACGGCGCTCGCCGCCGCTGTCACCACGGCGATGCTGGCGGCGACCACGTCCGCGATCAACAACTGACCGAGCGGTGGCGGCGCCGGACGCGCACACGACCCCGTACCGGGCCGTACGGGGCCGTACGGGGCCGTACGGGGCGGTACGGCACGCGGCGCGCACGCCGCTCCACCGCCGTGCGTACGAGCGCTGGGCGCGCGCTGGCTAGGCGGCGTCGTTCAGCAGCGACGCCAGACCGTCGTCCAGGTCGAGCTCCCCGATCTCGCTGCCCTCGGGGACGATGGCGTACGAGCGGCCGAGGAATCTCAGGAGGTCGCCGGTGGTGAACTGGACCATGGCCATGCCCTCCGGGGCATGGAACTCCAGCACCGTGTGGTGCGGCCCGCACGGCCAGATCTGCACATCGCCGTTGCCCGCGGGGCCCCGCAGCCCGGCCGCGAGCAGCTCACGTCCGAACGTCCACTCCACCGCGGAGCCGTCGAGCGACGCCGCGGGCGGGAAGGAGATCCGGACGGCGAAGGGGTCGTCGCGTTCGTAGCGCAGGCAAGCCGGGATGGCGCGTGCCTCGGGCGTCGACGCGATGAGGTGGGCCTGAACGGCTTGGTCGATGACAGTGGTCAACGCCGGCTCCCTTGCGATCGTGGCGGGGGTCCTTGCCTCTTACGACCGTTAAGACGTACGGGCGATCAGGGCAGTGCACCCACGGTGCACGTGACGTACATCACGACGTGGTTTTGGAGGGGACATACGCCATTTAGGCTTGCGAAATCCATGCAAGGTCTCGGGCGCCGTGCGGAGCTGTTACAAAACTCCGGCCGCGACGAGGCACCCACCCCAGGGGTTGTTCCACCATGACCGAAGGTCACGCGGCGCTGGACGCGGCCGCCTGCACCCGTATCTACCAAGCCGAATATCCGCGCCTTGTCGGGTATGCCCGCACCCTCACCGGTAACCCCTGGACGGCGGGTGACCTGGCCGCCGAGGCGCACTACCGCGTCTGGCGGCGACTGCGCGCGGGCCATGAGATCGGCGCCGACGCCGTCCCGGCCGAGCTGACGAGCGCCGTTCGCGGGCTCTCCACCGCGGCGGCGGGCTGGGGGGCGCCGCAGCAGGCGTCGTACCTCGAACCGCTGGTACGGGTCCTCGAGGAGCTGCCGCAGCGGTGGCTCACGGCGCTGTGGCTCGCGGAGGTGGACGGGCTGTCGCCGGAGGGGGTGGCGCGGCGCACGGGGGCGAGCGCGGACGGCGCGGCGGCTCTGGTGGACCGGGCCCGGGAGAGCGTGCGTCAGGAGTTCCTGCGGGCCCAGCCCGGTACGCCGGCGAGCGCGGCCTGCGGTGGGCACTGGGAGCGGCTGCCCGGACATGTGCAGGGCGCGGACTCCCCGCACGAGGCCGAGCGGATCGCGGTGCACATCGACGGCTGCGCCGACTGCCGGGCCCGGATGGAGCAGCTGGTGGCGGCCGACGACCGGCTGCCCGCGCTGACCGGGCCGGCGCTGCTGGCCCTGCACGACCGGGGCACGGCCCGGTTCCTGGCGCCGCTGGCGGCCGCCGGTGCCCTCGGCGCCGCCGGGGCGGGCGCCGGGGCGGCGACCGTGGCGTTCGGCGCCGCGCACGCGGCCCCGACGGGCGGGCCGCTCGTCTCCACACGCCGTTCCGTGCATCACCTCATACGCGGGCAGATACGCCAGGCAGGGCCGGTCACGGCGACGGTGGCCGGGGTCGGTGTGCTGGTCATCGCGGGGGCGGCGGTCGCGGCGGGCCTGACGCTGACGGGCGGCGGCTCGGTGGAGGCCGGGCAGCCGGCGGCGGCATCGGCGCCGGCGAAGCCGCGGGGTTCCGACACATCCGGATCGTCCGATTCTTCGGGCTCTTCCGACGCTTCGGGCTCTTCCGGCTCGTCCGGTTCGTCCGGCTCGTCGTCGGGTTCGGGGGAGTCGTCCGCCGCGTCCGCTGCGTCTTCCGCGTCCGGAGCGTCATCGCGACAGCCGGGCGCCCCGCGGTCGGATGCGTCGCGGGGTCGGGCGTCCGCGTCGGGCGTGCCCGTGGGGCACTCGCCGACGGATGTGCCGTCGAGCGCCGTGTCCCCCTCGCGGTCGACACCGTCGTCTTCCGCTTCGCCCTCGTCACGGCCCTCTTCGCCCTCTTCGTCCGGGTCGGGTACCCCGTCCCATACGCCGACGGACGAGCCGACAGGGCAGCCGACGGACGGCGGCGGCACGGCGGATCCGCAGGGCACGCCGAGCCGGCCGCAGCAGCCGCAGCCGAGCGACTCGCCGACCGATAAGCCGACCGACGGGTCCACGCCGAAGCCGACCGCGTCGTCCCCCGACGACTCGAAGGACTGTGTGTCGCTGCTGGTCCGGGTCTGCGTCAGCCGTTAGGCCTGCGGGCCCCCGCAGCCGCGGACGGCGTTCCCGCACGGGCCGGACCCATCGCAGTACGGGTCGTTACGGCTGGCCCCGCAGCCGCACAGCGTGGCGCGGGTCTCCTTGCGGGGGCCGTCCGCGGTCTCGATCAGCAGATCGCCGCGGACGAGGATCTGTCCGGAGTCGGTGCGGGCGAGCGCGGTGGGGCGGCTGGGCTGCGCCGCCGAAGCGCCCGCGCCGGCGCGGTTGCTCGGGGTGCGCTGCGCCCGAGCAACCGCGTGCGGCGCCCGCGCCCCACCACCGGTCAGGACGGCGGCTGCCGGCGGTGTTCCTCCAGCGTCGGTGCCGTCCTCGTGGCGACGAACTCCGTGATCGTGTAATCGGCCACGCCCGCGACCGTGAAGGGGTCGCTGGCCACCATCTCCTCGATCTTCGTGCGGTCTTCGCCGAGGGCCAGGATGATTCCGCCGTCGCGCGGCTGCTTGGGGCCGGAGGCGAGGAAGGCGCCGGTGGCGAAGTGGGCGTCGACCCAGGCGCGGTGCTCGGGGAGGGCGGCGTCGATGCGGTCGAGGGGCGCGGTGTAGGTCAGCTCCAGTACGAACATGATCCGCAGGCTAGTAACGTGGGCCGCACCATGACCAGTGCCGTCGATCCACCGTCCGATACGCCCCGCGACTGGCCCACCACCGAGGCCGAGGCGATCGCCGTCCAGGAGCGGTTGCGGGCGTCTGTCGTGGCCGAGGGCGAGGTGCCCGAGCCGGGGAAGGGCGCGGGCGCGGTCGTCGGGGTGGATGTGGCGTACGACGACGAGCGCGGTGTGGTGGCGGCCGCCGCCGTGGCGCTGGACGCCCGGAGTCTCGCCGTCGTGGGGGAGGCGACCGCGGTCGGCCGGGTGGCCTTTCCGTACATACCGGGTCTGCTGGCGTTCCGTGAGATCCCGGCCGTGCTGGACGCGCTCGGTGCCCTGGACCGGCTTGGCCACCGCCCCGACCTGGTGATCTGTGACGGCTATGGCCTTGCCCACCCCCGCCGCTTCGGGCTGGCCAGCCATCTGGGGGTGCTCACCGGGCTGCCCGCCATCGGCGTGGCCAAGAATCCCTTCACCGTCCGCCACGACGCGCCCGGTCCGCGCCGTGGCGACTGGTCGCCGCTCCTGGACGGGGACGAAGAGGTCGGCCGCGCCCTGCGGACCCAGGACGGGGTGAAGCCGGTATTCGTCTCGGTCGGCCACCGGGTGGGCATCGCGGATGCCTGCGCGTACACGCTCCACCTCGCCCGTGACTACCGGCAGCCCGAGACGACACGGCGCGCCGACGCGCTGTGCCGCCGGGCTCTCGCGGGTACGCGTCCCTGAGAACAGCGGCCGTCAGCTCCGCCGTGTCCCGGCCAGGAAGCAGCCGAACTCGACCGCGCGCACATGCGCCGCCACCCGCGGATCCCGGTACAGCTCGGCCAGCCCCTCCGCGATCGTCATCTCCCCGCCGTCGAGCAGCCGGCCGCCGAGGATGCCGCCCGCGGCGGAGTACGCCCGCAGCACCCGCCGCCGGCCGCGGATGCCGTCCGGGAAGCCGGACCCCGTCCAGCCGCCGCACTCGTCCGGGTGGATGAAGACCGGGCCCACCTCGCTGTAGGGGCCGGGGGTGGCGCCCGTCTCGCGCGCCCAGCGGCGCAGCGGGGCGTAGGAGACGAGCGCGATGGCCGCGTACGGCAGGCTGCGGCCCAGACAGCAGCGCAGCGGGTTGCCGCCTTCCTCGTCCTCCACCACCAGGCGCGGGGGGTTGCCCGCGTCGTCGCCGGTCCGAGCTGCTTCAGCACGTCGGGCGCGAGGGCCCGGATCTCATAGCGGTTCTGGTCGTCGTCGCTCATGGGTCCCGTGCTCTCCGTGGATTCTCCGGGCGCCGGCGGGATTCGGACAGTGCGCTGGGGCGAAACGGCCGGTGGCGAAATACTTGACAGCACGCTCGGTGCTCCGTCAGATTCGGCCCCGAACACAGGACGTCCCACGTCCGTATTGCCCTGCTCTTCAGATTGCCCTGCTCTTCAGAAAGCTGGGTCGCCATGAGTCTTCCGGCTCCGCTCACCGGTGTCGTTCCGCCCCTGTGCACCCCGCTCACCCCGGCGGGTGAGGTTGACACGCGTTCCCTCACCGTCCTCGTCGAGCGGCTGATCGGCGCGGGCGTGAGCGCCCTGTTCGCGCTCGGCTCCAGCGGCGAGGCCGCCTATATGGGCGACCGCCGTCGCCGTACCGTCCTCCAGGCGGTCATCGAGGCGGCGGACGGCCGGGTGCCCGTGCTCGCCGGGGTGATCGACATGACGACCGAGCGGGTCCTCGACCACGCCCGTACCGCCGCCGAGCTGGGGGCGGACGGGATCGTGGCCACCGCGCCCTTCTACACCCGCACCCACCCCGTGGAGATCGCCGACCACTTCCGGCGGCTGCGCGACGGCGCCGGGCTGCCGCTGTTCGCGTACGACATCCCGATCGCCGTCCACTCCAAGCTGACGCCCGCGATCGTCCTTCCGCTGGCCGCCGATGGCACGCTCGCCGGGGTCAAGGACAGCAGCGGGGACGACGGGGCGCTGCGCCGGCTGCTCGTGGAGGTCCGCCGCCGCGGTCTCGCCGGGTCGTTCTCCGTGCTCACCGGCTCCGAACTCGCCGTGGACGGCGCGCTGCTGGCCGGGGCCCATGGTGTCGTACCGGGCCTGGCCAATGTCGATCCGGCGGGCTTCGTCCGGCTCTACGACCACGCGCGGGCGGGCCGCTGGGAGCACGCCGCGGCCGAACAGGACCGGCTGGCCGCGCTCTTCGCCCTCACCGGCGCCGGGGACCCGGCCCTGATGGGCGGCAGCTCCTCGGGGCTCGGCGGCTTCAAGGCCGCGCTGCATCTGCTGGGCGTCATCGACTGCCCGGCCACCGCCGCGCCGCAGGTGCCGCTCGGCGACGCCGCCGTCAAGACCGTACGTCAGGTCCTTGTGGACGGGGGGCTGTTGCCGTGACCGACGCCGCCGCTGCGCCCTGGTACCGGGAGGTCTCCCCGGGCCAGTGGAAGTCGATGTTCGCCGCGTGGATCGGCTATCTCCTCGACGGTTTCGATTTCGTGCTGATCACGCTCGTGCTGACCGAGATTGCCGATGAGTTCGATCTGAGTACGGCGTCGGCGGCGAGCCTGATCTCGGGCGCGTTCATCACCCGCTGGCTCGGCGGGGCGCTGCTCGGCGCGCTGGGGGACCGCTACGGACGCAAGCCCGCGATGATCGTCAGCATTCTGCTCTACTCGCTCGGCACCTTCGCGTGCGGCTTCGCCTGGAACTACATCAGCTTGTTCACGGCCCGCCTTGTGATTGGCATGGGCATGGCTGGCGAGTACAGCGCGAGCGCGACGTATGTCCTGGAGAGCTGGCCCGCGCGGCTGCGCAACCGCGCCTCCGGCTTTCTGATCTCGGGTTACGCGGGCGGCACGATCATCGCCTCCGAGCTCTACAAGTGGGTGGTCCCGCACTGGGGCTGGCGCTGGATGTTCTGGATCGGCGTGCTGCCGGTCCTGGTGGCGCTGTGGGTGCGGCGTGCGCTCCCGGAGGCCGGGGACTGGCATGAGGAGGTGGCGGCGGCAAAGGCGCGGCCGAACCCCTTCCGGTCGCTGTTCGCCGGACGCCGCCGGGCCTCCGTCAACACCGTGCTGGCCGTGGCCGCGAGCGCCGCGCTGTTCTGTGTCTTCACCCCGCTGGGGGAGGGGCTGCGCTGGCCGCTGTCGCTGCTGGCGGCGGGGTGCCTGTTCGCCTTCGCGGCACAGCTGGGCGGGCGGCCCCGCCGGCTGCTGTATGTGGCGCTGATGTGCACCGTCTTCTGCGCGTTCCTCTACAGCTGGCCGATCCAGGCGCTGCTGCCGACCTATCTGAAGACGGAGCTGGGATATTCGCCCGGCGAGGTCACGGATGTGATGTTCTACGCCGGATTCGGGACGATGTTCGGCTGCTGGCTCGCGGGCTTCGCGGGCGACTGGCTCGGTACCCGGCGCGCCTACGCCTGCACCCTGCTCGCCTCGCTGGCCTTCGTCTTCCCGGTCTTCGCGGTGCGGGACACTCTGGTCGGGCTCGGGGTGCTGCTGTTCTTCCTGCTCGCGCTGAGCCAGGGGATCTCCGGCATTCTGCCGAAGTACATCGCGAGCCACTTCCCGACCGGGAGCCGGGCCGCCTCGCTCGGCTTCGTCTACAACACCGGGGCGCTCGGCGGCGCGGTGGCGCCGGTGCTCGGTGCCAACCTGGCCGAGGGCATGTCACTCGGACGGGCGCTGGCGGTGCTCACCTTCGGGCTGACGCTGGTGGTGATCGTGCTGATCGGCGGCGATGTGCCGCGCCGTCTGGGCCGGCTGACCGATCCGGCGGGGGCCGAGGACCATCTCGTGCCCGGACGGCCGTTGTCAGTGGCGGAGGCTAGCGTGGAGAAGACCAGCTAGCACGACCCACCGGAGGAGCCGATGGCCGCGTCGAAGGACCCGCTGCGCGTACGAGGCGCGGTGCGTGATTTCGCGCTCGGGCTCCCCGGCGCCTATGAGGACTTCCCGTGGGGCGATTGCGTCATCAAGGTCAATAAGAAGATCTTCGTCTTCCTGGGGGAGGGCGAGGGCGACCGACCGCCCGGCGTCACCGTCAAGCTGGGGGACGAGAAGGCGCATGCCCATGCGATGTCCGCCCCCGGCGCGGTGCCCACCGGGTACGGGCTGGGCCGGGCGGGCTGGGTGTCCATACCGCTCGGCGAGGGCGCGCCCAGGGCCGACCTGCTGTGTGACTGGGTCGAGGAGAGCTACCGGACCGTCGCCCCCAAGAAGCTGGTCGCGGAGCTCGACGCGGGCTGACGGCGCCACACCCGGCCCACCCCGTGGCTCCGGCGGCCAAAGACCGGCCGGGCCATGAGTTTTCGCTGTCCACAGACCCGCCGGGGGGCTTGTGGAATACGGACCGCGTTCTTAGCATCAGCGGTGTTACAGCAGTAGTGTCACAAGGTTGGGGACGGGATGGCGGCGACGGCGGACGGGGCGGCACCGGGCGGGGCGGCACCGGGCGGGGCGGCACAGGACAGGGCGGCGGTGGCCGGCCCGCTGGCGGGAGTGCGGGTGGTGGAGCTCGCCGGGATCGGGCCGGGGCCGTTCGCCGCCATGGTCCTGGCCGATCTCGGAGCCGATGTCGTCCGCGTCGACCGGCCCGGCTCCACCGGGGGCCTGCGGATCGACCCGGACTACGACCTCGCGAACCGCAACAAGCGCTCGGTGCTGCTCGATCTGAAGTCCGAGCGCGGCGTGGCCGCCGTGCTCGACCTCGTCGAGCGCGCCGACATCCTCATCGAGGGCTACCGCCCGGGGGTCGCCGAGCGTCTCGGCGTCGGGCCGGACGCATGCCTGGCCCGTAACCCCAAGGTCGTCTACGGCCGGATGACCGGCTGGGGCCAGCAGGGCCCGCTCGCCGAATCCGCCGGGCACGACATCGGCTATATCGCCGTCACCGGCGCCCTCGGCATGATCGGCGCGGCTGACGGCCCGCCCGTGCCCCCCGCCAACCTCCTCGGGGATTACGCGGGCGGCTCGCTCTATCTCGTCATCGGGGTCCTCGCCGCTCTCCAGCACGCCCGCGCGGGCGGACCCGGCCAGGTCGTGGACGCCGCGATCGTCGACGGCACCGCGCATCTGACCGCCGTCATCCACGGCATGATGGCGGCGGGAGGCTGGCAGGACCGGCGCGGCGCCAATCTGCTCGACGGCGGCTGCCCCTTCTACGGCACCTATGAGACCGCCGACGGCGGTCATATGGCGGTCGGCGCGCTGGAGCGCAAGTTCTACGAGGAGTTCATCGAGCTCCTCGGAATCGCCGACCAGGCCCCGGCGCGGGAGGACTTCGGCAGCTGGGGCGCGCTGCGGGCCGCCATCGCCGCCCGCTTCAAGGAGCGCACCCGCGAGGAGTGGACCGCCGTGTTCGCCGGCTCCGACGCCTGTGTCGCGCCCGTTCTGTCGCTGCGTGAGGCCCCGGCCCATCCGCATCTCGCCGCCCGCTCCACCTTCGTGGACCACGGCGGGATCACCCAGCCCGCGCCCGCACCGCGCTTCTCCGCCACCCCGGGCGGGGTGCGCCGCCCGCCCGCCCGGCCCGGCGCGGACGCCGCCGAGGTGGCCCGCGACTGGGGCGTGCCCCCCTTCACCGAGGAGACCCCGTCGTGACGCCCATGCCTCCACAGCGCGAGATCTTCACCGCCGAGCACGACGCCTTCCGCGAGACCGTCCGCACCTTCGTGGCGAAGGAAGTGGCGCCGCACTACGAGCGGTGGGAGCGGGACGGCGTGGTCGACCGCGCCGTCTGGCGCGCGGCGGGGCGGCAGGGGCTGCTCGGGCTCGCCGTCCCGGAGGAGTACGGAGGCGGCGGGACCGACGACTTCCGCTACTCCGCCGTGCTCAACGAGGAGCTGGCCCGGGCGGGCGCCCCCGGGCTCGCGATCGGTCTGCACAACGACATGATCGGCCCGTATCTGCTCTCGCTCGCCACCGAGGAGCAGAAGCGCCGCTGGCTGCCCGGCTTCTGCTCCGGCGAGACCATCGCCGCCATCGCCATGACCGAGCCGGGCGCGGGCTCCGATCTCCAGGGCATCCGCACCACCGCCACCGACGCCGGCGACCACTGGGTGCTGAGCGGCTCCAAGACCTTCATCTCCAACGGCATCCTCGCCGATCTGGTGATCGTGGTCGCGAAGACCACCCCCGAGGGCGGTGCGAAGGGGCTGAGCCTGCTGGTCGTCGAGCGCGGGATGGCGGGGTTCGAGCGCGGCCGCAACCTCGACAAGATCGGCCAGAAGGCGCAGGACACCGCCGAGCTGTTCTTCCACGACGTCCAGGTGCCCAAGGGCAACCTCCAAGGCGAGCTGCACGGCGGATTCGGCCATCTGATGACCAATCTCGCCCAGGAGCGGCTGACGATCGCGGTCTCCGCGATCGCCGCCGCCGAGCGGCTGCTCGAGATCACCACGGCGTATGTCAAGGAGCGCGAGGCGTTCGGGAAGCCGCTGTCGAGGCTCCAGCACATCCGCTTCGAAATAGCCGAGATGGCCACCGAATGCGCCGTCACCCGCGCCTTCCTGGACCGCTGTATCGCCGACCACGCGGCGGGCGGGCTGGACGCGGTGCGGGCGTCGATGGCCAAGTGGTGGGCGACGGAGCTGCAGAAGCGGACCGCCGACCGCTGCCTGCAACTCCACGGCGGCTACGGCTATATGGCCGAGTACCCCGTCGCCAAGGCGTTCACCGACGGCCGTATCCAGACCATCTACGGCGGCACCACCGAGATCATGAAGGAGATCATCGGCCGCTCCCTGCTCGCCGACTGAGCTTCATCGACCCACCGTCCCCCTCGCCCCCGTCCCCGTCCCCCTCGCCCCCGGCCCCCGCCCTCGAAAGGCAGCAGACGTGAGCACCGAAGCGTACGTATACGACGCCATCCGCACCCCGCGCGGGCGCGGCAAGGCCGACGGCGCCCTGCACGGCACCAAGCCCGTCGATCTCGTCGTGGGCCTCATCCACGAGATCCGGCGGCGTTTTCCCGAGCTGGATCCGGCGGCGATCGACGATGTCGTGCTCGGCGTCGTCAGCCCGCTCGGCGATCAGGGCTCCGATATCGCCAAGGTCGCGGCCATCGCGGCAGGTCTCCCGGACACGGTCGCGGGCGTCCAGGAGAACCGCTTCTGTGCGTCGGGTCTGGAGGCCGTCAACCTGGCGGCGGCCAAGGTCCGGTCCGGCTGGGAGGACCTGGTGCTCGCGGGCGGTGTCGAATCGATGTCGCGCGTGAAAATGGGCTCCGACGGCGGGGCCTGGTTCGCGGACCCCATGACCAACTACGAGACCGGTTTCGTACCGCAGGGCATCGGCGCCGACCTCATCGCCACCATCGGGGGCTACAGCCGCCATGACGTCGACACCTTCGCCGCGCTCTCACAGGAGCGGGCGGCGCGCGCCTGGAAGGACGGGCTCTTCGAACGCTCGGTGGTGCCGGTCCGCGACCGCAGCGGACTGACCGTCCTCGACCGCGACGAGCACATCCGCCCCGGCACCACCCCCGAGACCCTGGCGGGGCTCAAGCCCTCGTTCGCGTCCATCGGCGAGGCGGGCGGCTTCGACGCGGTGGCGCTGCAGAAGTACCACTGGATCGAGGAGATCGACCATGTCCACCACGCGGGCAACTCGTCCGGCATGGTGGACGGCGCGGCCCTCGTCGCCATCGGCAACCGCGAGGTCGGCGAGCGCTTCGGGCTGACGCCGCGCGCCCGTATCCTCTCCGCCGCCGTCTCCGGCGCCGACCCCACCATCATGCTCACCGGCCCGGCCCCCGCCTCCCGCAAGGCGCTCGCCAAGGCCGGGCTGACGATCGAGGACATCGATCTCGTCGAGATCAACGAGGCGTTCGCGGCGGTGGTGCTGCGCTTCGTGGAGGACATGGGGCTGAGCCTGGACAAGGTCAACGTCAACGGTGGCGCGATCGCGATGGGCCATCCGCTGGGCGCGACCGGCGCGATGATCCTCGGCACGCTGATCGACGAGCTGGAGCGGCGCGACGAGCGGTACGGGCTGGTGACGCTGTGCGTGGGGGGCGGGATGGGCATCGCGACGGTGGTCGAGCGGCTCTAGGCCACGGCCCGACGACCCTCCTGACAAGCTTCCGCTTCCCCCCTCCCCCTGGAGACCGTGAGATGACCAGCTCCGCCACCGCCTCGACCATCCGCTGGGAGCAGAGTGACGACGGCGTCGTCACCCTCGTCCTCGACGATCCCGGTCAGTCCGCCAACACCATGAACGCCGACTTCATCGCCTCCCTCGACGCCATCGCCGACCGCGTCGAAGCCGAGCGGGAGTCGATCCGCGGGATCATCGTCACCTCCGCGAAGAAGACCTTCTTCGCGGGCGGCGACCTCAAGGACATGATCAAGATCGGGCCCGAGGAGGCCCAGCAGATCTTCGACCTGAACCTCCGTATCAAGCGCGGACTGCGCCGGATCGAGACCCTCGGCAAGCCCGTCGTCGCCGCGATCAACGGCGCGGCGCTCGGCGGCGGCTTCGAGATCGCCCTCGCCTGCCACCACCGTGTCGCCCTGGACGCCCCCGGCTCCCGGATCGGCTTCCCCGAGGTCACCCTGGGGCTGCTCCCGGGCAGCGGCGGCATCGCCCGTACCGTACGGCTGCTCGGCGTCACCGACGCGCTGCTCAAGGTGCTGCTCCAGGGGACGCAGTACAGCCCCCGGCGCGCCCTGGAAGCGGGGCTGGTCCACGAGGTCGTGGACACCCCGGAGGAGATGCTGACCAGGGCGCGTGCGTTCATCGACGCCCACCCCGAGTCGCGGCAGCCCTGGGACGAGAAGGGCCATCGGATCCCGGGCGGCACCCCGGCGAACCCGAAGTTCGCCGTCAATCTTCCCGCCTTCCCCGCCAATCTGCGCAAGCAGCTGAACGGCGCGCCCTACCCGGCGCCGCGCAATATCCTCGCCGCCGCCGTCGAGGGGGCCCAGGTCGACTTCGAGACGGCGCAGACCATCGAGGCCCGGCACTTCACCGAGCTGGTGATCGGACAGACCGCCAAGAACATGATCCAGGCGTTCTTCTTCGATCTGCAGGCGGTCAACTCCGGTGCCAACCGGCCCCAGGGCATCGAGCCCCATCAGGTCCGCAAGGTCGCGGTGCTGGGCGCCGGGATGATGGGCGCGGGCATCGCGTACTCCTGTGCCAAGGCGGGCATCGAGGTCGTCCTCAAGGACGTGTCCGCGGAAGCCGCCGCCAAGGGCAAGGCGTACTCCGAGGAGCTGCTGGCCAAGGCGCTCGCCAAGGGCCGTACGACCGAGGCGAAGCGGGACGCGCTGCTGGCCCGGATCACCCCGACCGCCGATCCGCGCGACCTCGAGGGCTGTGACGCCGTCATCGAGGCGGTCTTCGAGGACCCGGCGCTCAAGCACAAGGTCTTCCAGGAGATCGAGCCCCTCGTCGCACCCGACGCGCTGCTGTGCTCCAACACCTCCACCCTCCCCATCACCCTGCTCGCGGAGGGGGTGCAGCGCGCCGACGACTTCATCGGGCTGCACTTCTTCTCGCCCGTCGACAAGATGCCGCTGGTCGAGATCATCAAGGGCGAGCGGACCGGCGACAAGGCGCTGGCCCGCGCCTTCGACCTGGTACGGCAGATCAACAAGACCCCGATCGTGGTCAATGACTCGCGCGGCTTCTTCACCTCGCGCGTCATCGGCCACTTCATCAACGAGGGCGTGGCGATGGTGGGCGAGGGCATCGACCCCGCCTCCGTCGAACAGGCGGCGGCCCAGGCCGGCTACCCGGCCAAGGTGCTGTCCCTGATGGACGAGCTGACCCTGACCCTCCCGCGCAAGATCCGCGAGGAGACACGGCGGGCGACCGAGGAGGCGGGCGGCCAGTGGCAGGCGCACCCGGCCGACGCGGTCATCGACCGTATGGTCGAGGAGTTCGGGCGGTCCGGCCGCAGCGGCGGCGGCGGCTTCTACGACTACGACGAGACCACCGGCAAGCGCACCCGGCTGTGGCCGGGGCTGCGCGAGCACTTCGGCGCCGACACCCGCATCCCGTTCGAGGACATGCGGGAGCGGATGCTGTTCTGCGAGGCCATCGACACGGTCCGGCTGCTGGAGGAGGGCGTGCTGACGTCCGTCGCCGACGCCAACATCGGCTCCATCCTCGGCATCGGCTTCCCCGGCTGGACGGGCGGGGTGCTGCAGTACATCAACGGCTACGAGGGCGGAGTGGCCGGGTTCGTGGCTCGGGCGCGGCAGTTGGAGTCGGCGTACGGGGAGCGGTTCGCGCCGCCCGCGCTGCTGCTGGAGAAGGCGGAGCGGGGGGAGCGGTTCACGGACTAGCTCCCGGTCGCTGACGGGGCGGGTCTCGGCCCGCCCCGTCAGCGGGGGCCGAGGCGGCGTTCGAGCTGCTTGCTCACCCCGGGGCACAGTTCACGGGTCGTATCCAGGAAGGCCGCCAGGACGGGGGAGCGGTCCCGGGCCCGGAAGGACAGCACCAGCTCCGGCAGTTCGACCCGCGGGTACGTACAGCCGGTGCGCCGAGGACCGGGCCGCCACACCGGCCCTGCAGGATCTGATGATCGCGGAGGCGGACGCGGCCCTGCCTGACCACCCCTTCACCGTGCGCACCCTGCCGGGCAGTCATTCACCGTTCGCCGCCCGCCCCGAAGAGCTCGCCGCTGCCCTGATGGAGGCCTGACGGCGGCCGGCTCAGTCGAGGTCCTGGCCGTACCAGGCCCGTAGCTCCTGCTTCATCGACCGCTGGAACGCGATCACCAGCGCCTGCACCACCAGCGGCTGCATATGGGCGGACAGCGACTTCTTCGCCTTGACCCGCTCCGCTCCCGCCACGGACTCATGGTCGCGCTCCGGCCCCCACACCTCATCCCGGAACAGCCGGCTCAGCTCCCGCGCCGCGGAGCGGGTGTGCTCCAGGACGACCCTATGGGCCGCGAGTATCGTCTCCAGCTCGATCGGCACATCGAGCAGCCGCAGCCCCAGGTGGAGCACCCGGGGGTCGATACGGAAGAGGTCCGGGTCGTCTGTGCGCTCCAGCGCGTCGAGCGCGGCCAGCCGGTCGATGTCCTCCTCGGTCAGCTCCCGCCCGGCCCGCCGGGCCAGCTGCTCGCGGCTCGCCTCCTGCGGTGCGTCCGGCCCCCAGGAGGCGACCAGGGCGCGGTGGATCGCGAGATCGTCCGCGCTCAGATCCTCCGGCAGCTGGTCCAGATAGCGCTCGATGGCGGAGAGTGTCATGCCGTGATGCTGAAGCTGTTCGATCAGCGCGAGCCGGGAGAGATGCTCGGCGCCGTAGTGGCCGACGCGGCGCGGGCCGATCACGGGCGGCGGCAGCAGCCCTCGGGTGCCGTAGAAGCGGACCGTACGGACGGTCACCCCGGCACGGGCCGCCAGCTCGTCGACGGTGAGAGTCGGTTCCTCGGTGTCGGGGATGGTCATCGGCCGCGCCTCGCTCTCCGGTGTGCTGCTGCCCCCATCGGGTTCATCAGTATTGCTGTCTCATCAGCACTGTGAAACCTTCCGTCCGCACCTCGCGCTCACCTCGGCCTCATATGGGCCGGTTCCCGCCGTCCGGCCGCCGCCGCCCCGGGTGACGGCCGGACGGACGGGCGGTCGCGGGGGCGAGCGATGATGGACATGTGGTCACCGCACCCGGCAGCAGCGCGGGCGGCGGACCGGTCGGCCTCGCCCCTCCGCCCCCGGAGGGCATCCTGTGGTCGGTCGCCGGGGAGATCCGCAGCGTTCTCGCCCTGCCCGCCGCCCTGGCCATGCAGGTCGCGCACCCGGCCGTCGGCGCGGGCGTGGACAGGTACTCCGTCTTCCGCACCGACCCGTGGGGGCGCGGCGAGCGTTCGCTGCGGTCCGTGCAGCTGTGGGTGTACGGCGGGGAGCGGGCCGCGGCCGAGGGTCGCCGGCTGCGTGCGCTCCACGAGGGCATCCGCGGGGTCGACGCGCACGGCCGCCCCTATCGCGCGCTCGACCCGCCCGTCTACGCCTGGGTGCACGCCACCGGCTTCCCGGTCTACCGGCACGCGCAGCGCTATCTGGGCCGTCGGCCCTTCACCCGGGCCGAGGAGCGGCAGCTGTACGCGGAGTGGCTGAGGGTCGGCCGGCTGCTCGGCATCGACGACCGGGACATGCCGCAGACGGTCGACGACTTCTGGCCGTACTACCGGCGGGTGCTGCGCGAGGAGCTGGAGCCGACGGCCGTCGCGCGCGAGCTCGTCGCGGTCAACCGGTCCGTGCCGCCGCCCGGCCACGGCCCGTCCGTCGTACGGCGGGCGCTGCGCGTCGTCTGGCCTGTCCTCCTGCCGTCCTTCGCCCGCTTCCGCGCCTTTCTGACCGTCGGGCTCATGCCGGCGGACGCGCGTGAGGCGATCGGGCTGAGGTGGAGTGCGGGGCAGGAGCGGAGGCTGCGCCTCTTCGGCCTGTTCGTACGGATCGTGGTGCCGCTTCTGCCCGAGCGACTGCGGTATCTCCCCCTCGCCCGTCAGGCGCGCCACCGCGCCCGCGCCCGCGACGGGTCCGGCCCGGAGCCCGGCTGACGCACCCCCTGACACGTGGCGCACGCCGGTCGTCCCCGGCGGGGCCTCGTGCACTCGTCCGGCCCTGCTGAGTTGGTCGCCGGATGACGCGCGCCGATATCGTCGCAACACGTGTTCGATGCATGACGGAGAGTAGTTGGACGGCCAAGGCCGACGCAGCGATGGAGAACCACCGGAGATCCGGGCGTCTCGCCGTTCCCCTGGTCGTCACCCCTGTCGTCAACATGAGGAGAACGCCATGCGAAGATCCACTCGCTCGGCGCTGGGCCGGTTCGGCCCGCGCCTGCGCCGGTGGTCGGTCGGCGCGGTCCTGTTGCTGGTGATACCGGTCGGTGTGCAGGCCGGTGTGGCCGGCCCCGCCACGGCAGCCGCTTCCAGCCACGCCGACTCGGTGCGCGCCCGCCAAGGCGCCGGAGACCGGGTCACCGCGGAGGTGCTGGACGCGCCGCCTCGGCGCACCGCGGCGGAACTGGAGCAGTTGAACCGCCTTCTCGACCGCGAGGGCACCGGGCCCAAGGACGCGACGGCGTCGGTCCCGGATCAGGAGCCGCTGGGACCGGGGCTGGCGGTGCCGAAGAAGACCGATGAGGCCAGGCCGCTGGCCGCCACTGTGCTGCGCGACTCGACGATCCCGGCGTCGGCGGTCGCCGGCGGCGCCTCGTATGTGTCGTCGACACAGGAGCCGAGCACCGACGCCAACGGTCCGAACATCTTCCAGGTCGGCAACTGGTACGCCAGCCGCTCGCTCGACAGCGGCGCCACGTGGACCTACCTGAATCCCTTCACGCTCTTCGGCAGCGGGTTCTGCTGCGACCAGGTCACCCAGTACGACGCCGCGACCGGGCAGCAGTTCTGGCTGCTCCAGTACGACGATCACCTGACGATCGCCAACGCCCCGGCGAGCGGGAGCGGAGCCTTCACCAACTGGTGCTCGTACGAGATCACACCGTCCTGGCTCGGGCTGGCCGACGACAACTCGCTGGACTACAACGACCTGACCATCACCAACGGCAATGTCAACATCTCCACCAACGTCTACCCACCGGGCGGGACGTCAGCGATAGCCACCGGGCTGCTGCGGTTGCCAAAGGAGGCGATGAGCGCCTGCGCGCCGATCTCGTACAACTACCTGACCCGCACCGACGACTTCACCTTCAAGCTGACGCCGGGCTCCACCGACACCCTGTACTGGGGCAGCAACTGGGGCCAGAGCAACGGCGCCTCCTTCCGGGTGTTCGCCTGGCCCGAGAACTCCGACACGTACGCGTGGTGGGACCGTGCGGTCGCCCCCTACGTGTTCATGTACCGGGATGACGGGCAGAACTGCGCCAGCAGCGACGGCGTCGTGACCAACTGGTGCCAGTTCGCCGACTCACGCGTGCTGGGCGCGTACCGCGCAGGCGGGGCGCTGGGCTTCTCCTTCAACGCGAAGCAGGACGCCGGTCACCCGTTCCCGTACACCCGGATCGTGTGGTTCAACGAGTCCGACAAGGCGTACGTCGGCTCCGGCGACCAGTGGGCCGACTGGGGAGGCATCCAGTACATGTCCCTGGCGTCCAACTCCCTGGGCCAGGTCGGGAGCGAGTTCGCCTGGGGCGGCGGTACCGGCGGTACCCACTACTACCCGGGGTCCGCGGTCAACAGCTCCGGGCCAACCACCATCGCCATCGACCCGAACTACTACCTGTGGGGTGAGGGCAACACCTGCCTGTCGGGTGGCATCCCCCGGTGGGGCGACTACCTGACGGTGCGCACGTACCAGACGGACCCCACCACCTGGATCGCCGGCGGCTACGCCATCAAGGGCGGCAACTGCGGCGCCACCGGCGCGTACTCCGAGCCGCACAACGTCCTCTTCTCCGGCTGAGGCGTACCGCCCGCCGAAGCGTGGTGCCGGGCGGACGACTCCGCCCGGCACTCGCCTGTGTGGACTGGATCCCGGTGACGCATGGGCGGGCGTGGGCCTCACCCTGGTCGGCTACCTCTGGGCGCGGGCGGTCTTCAACCGTGACGCGACTCGCTAGGGCATACGAGGCGAAGCCCCCGGCCGGGGTCCTGGGCGGAACACCCGGCGGGGGCCCGGCGGGCTCAGCGGGCGTGCGCGCTGTGCGTCGCCTGGATCCGCGCCCACGACTTGGGCTGAGCGGGGGCCTTGCCCACCGCCGCCGTCCGTGCCTCGGCCGCCGTCGGCTTGGACGGCTGGAACAGCCAGGTGTCGAAGAGCGCACCCAGCGGCCTCCCCGACACCTTCTCCGCGTAGCTCACGAAATCGCGCACCGAGGCGTTCCCGTAGCGGTGCTCCGTCGTCCACCCCTTCAGGATCGCGAAGAAGTCCTTCTCGCCAATGTGATTGCGCAGCGCCTGCAGGGCCAGCGCCCCACGGTCGTACACCGCGTCATGGAACTGGTTCTCCGGCCCGGGATCCCCCGGCTTCACCGTCCAGAACGGATCGTCCGCCGGATACGAGGCATAGGTGTAGTCCGCCAGTTCCTGCGCCGTACCCTCGCCCTCCTTCTCCGACCACAGCCACTGCGCATAGCTGGCGAAGCCCTCGTTGAGCCAGATGTCGCGCCAGTCCTTCACCGAGACGCTGTCGCCGAACCACTGATGGGCCAGCTCATGCACGATCAGCGAGGTGTTCGCGCCCCTGGCGAACCCCTTCGGGCTGTAGAACGGCCGGGTCTGCGTCTCCAGCGCGTACCCGGTGGGCACATTCGGCACATAGCCGCCCAGCGCGTCGAAGGGGTACGGGCCGAAGACCGTGGACTCCCAGTCCACGATCTCCGCCGACCGCTCCACGCTCGCCCGCGCCGCGCCCGCGTTGGCCCCGAGGTCCTTGCTGTACGCGTTGATCACCGGCAGGCCACTCGCGGTCTTGTCCGTCGTGATGTCGAACTTGCCGACCGCGAGCGTGGCCAGATACGTGGCCTGCGGCTTGCTGGAGCGCCAGCTGTAGCGGGTCCAGCCCAGCTTCGAACTGGTCGACTGCAGGGTGCCGTTGCTGATCGCCTGTGTCCCGTCCGGCACCGCGACCGAGACGTCGTAGGTGGCCTTGTCGAGCGGGTGGTCATTGCTCGGGAACCACCACCACGCCGACTCCGGCTCATTGGCCGCGATCCCGCCGTCCGGCGTGCGCAGCCAGGCGGTGAAGCCGTTCGTCACGATCTTGGAAGGCGTACCGCCATAGCGCACGACCACGGTGAAGGGGCGGTCCGAGTCCAGCGGCGCGGCCGGGGTGATCTCCAGCTCATGGTCGCCGGTCGCCGTGAACCCCGCCTTCTTCCCGCCCACCAGGACCTCGCTCACATCGAGCGCGAAGTCGAGGTTGAAGCGGGACAGATCCTGTTTGGCGGTGGCCACGATCGTCGCCGTGCCCTCCAGGGCGTCGGTCTTCGGCTGGTACTTCAGCCGCAGGTCGTAGTGGGAGACGTCGTACCCGCCATTGCCGTAGGAGGGGTAGTAGGAGTCTCCGATGCCGGGGGCGCCCGGCGTGGCGTCGGCCGCCGAGGCCGGGATCGCCAGCAGCAGGCAGGCCGCGGCCGCGCTCGGGACGAGGAGTCTAAGAACGATCACTCGTGACCCTATGTACTCCCTGTGCCCGTCTCCCGTCCATCGTGTCACCTGGCATGTAATCGACATCCGGCCGACACACCGGCCCCTGAGGCTTCCTCACGCCACGCCTTCGCCCTCTTCTGCACAGGAGTTGACTCGCGCTACGGTCCGCCCGTGCTGCTACAGAGGCGGAAACCCCGCATCCACTGGACCACGCTCGTACTGTCGGCGGTCACCGCACTGGTCGCCGCCGCCGTATCGCTGCTGCCACCGCTCGGCACACCGGCCGCACATGCCGCCACCGCCCGGGAGAGCAGACCCGTCTACTCCTACCAGGACGCCATACGCGAATCCGTATGGGTGGACACCAAGGTCGACGGCGACGCGGACGGAAAGACCGACCGTGTCGCCGTCGACATTGTCCGGCCGCGCGAACCCACGCGGCAGGGCCGCCGGATCCCCGTCATCATGGACGCCAGTCCGTACTACTCCTGCTGCGGACGCGGCAACGAGAGCCAGACCAAGACCTATGACGCCGCCGGGAAACCCGTCCTGTTCCCGCTCTTCTACGACAACTACTTCGTGCCGCGCGGCTACGCCACCGTCCTGGTCGACCTCGCCGGCACCAACCGCTCCGACGGCTGTGTGGACATCGGCGGCCGGTCCGACATCCAGTCAGCCAAGGCCGTCGTGGACTGGCTGAACGGCCGGGCCAGTGGATACACCACCCGCACCGGCGGAATGACCGTCAGGGCGAGCTGGTCCAACGGCGTCACCGGCATGATCGGCAAGAGCTACGACGGCACCGTCGCCAACGGCGTCGCCGCCACCGGGGTCAAGGGACTCAAGACCGTCGTGCCGATCGGCGCCATCTCCTCCTGGTACGACTACTACTTCGCCAAGGGCGCCCCGCTCTTCGACTCCGGCCCCGACAGCCTCTCGGACGCCGTCGAGAGCGACGGCGCGCACGCGCGGTGCGCCGCCGTACAGCGGCGGCTGATCGACGGCGCGCCGCGGACCGGTGACTGGACCGGCCTGTGGAGCGCGCGCGACTATGTGCCGAACGCCGACAAGGTGCGGGCCAGCGTCTTCGCCGTCCACGGCGCGCAGGACCTCAACGTCCGCACCAAGCACCTCGGGCAGTGGTGGAGCGCACTGGCCGACGCCGGTGTGGAGCGCAAGATCTGGCTCTCCCAGGCGGGGCATGTCGACCCCTTCGACTTCCGGCGCGGGGAGTGGGTGCGCACCCTGCACCGCTGGTTCGACCACTACCTCCTCGGCATCGACAACGGCATCGAGCGCGAGCCGATGGCCGATATCGAACGCGCCGCCGACCAGTGGTCCACCGACCGCATCTGGCCCCCGGCCGGCACTCGGCAGACGACCCTGCGCCCGCGCGGCGGCGCTTCCCCCGGTGTGGGCGTCCTCGGTACGGAGCGGGCCTGGCCCGGCGCGACGGCGACCTTCACGGACGACCCCCGGCTGAGCGAGGCCGACTGGGCCGCGCGGCTCGACACGTCGACACCGGACAAGGCGGGCTTCACCACCGGTCCGCTCGCCAAGGACCTGCGGCTGTCGGGCTCCGGCACGGTGACGGTCACCGCCACGCCCTCCACCACCAGCGCCCATCTCTCGGCGGTCCTGGTCGACCTCGGCCCGGCCACCATCCGTGACTACACCGGGAACGGTGAAGGAATCGTCACCCTCGACAACCGCACCTGCTGGGGCAGCAGTACGGCGGGCGACAGCGCCTGCTTCAAGGAGACCGCGGCGGACAAGGCGAACGTCGACTACACGGTCTTCAGCCGCGGCTGGGCCGACCTCGGCCACTACGCGGGCGACGGCAAGGGCCGCCCGCTGACCCCGGGCAGGGCGTACACCCTCACCCTCGACCTCGCCGCGACCGACCATGTCGTCCCGGCCGGCCACCGCCTCGCCCTGATCATCGCCGGCACGGACGCGGGCCTCCTCGAACCGCCGTCCACCACCCCGCGCCTCACGGTGGACCTGCCCCGCACCTCGGCCCGCCTCCCGTTGGTGGGCGGCGCGCCGGAGGCCGCGGTCTCCGGCAGGCAGGCGGCCGCCACGCCGCCCCTGAAGGGCGTGCGAGCCCCGCGTCACCAGCCGCCGATCCCGTTCGCGTCCGCGCACGACTGACCGAGCCGGCCGCACGGCAAGGCTCTGCCACCCCGCGCCGTCCCCAACCCCCTCTACCCAAGGAGGCCCGCACGGGTTCTCGTCGTCGCCCCTCATCCGCACCGCCGCCTGTGGCGCCATCGGCGCGGTGTTGACCGGGTCGTTCCTCACCGCGCCCGCACGGGCCGGGTCACGTTGAGGCCGCCGGGCCCGGTCCGCCGGCCGGCCTCGCCGTGACGTCGCCGTACGGCGGTCAGCCGCCCGGTTGCCTCCCCGCGGGCCCCGCCGAGACCGGGCGCCGGTATGGCCGCCGTACGGGCGGGCCAACAGGCCGCTGCCACCGTCACTCCACCGCGAGACCGCCGAGGCGGGCGGCGTCGCGGGCGCAGCCCCAGGCGACCGTGACGCCGGCGCCGCCGTGGCCGTAGTTGTGGACGCAGGCCCCGCCGCCCGGCAGTTCCTCCGGCTCCAGCCGCACCCGCGACCGCGCCGGCCGCAGCCCCACCCGGTGGGCGAGGACACGGGCGTGCGCCACCCTGGGGTGGACGCGGGCGCAGCGCGCCACGATCGCCTTGGCCGTCGCGGGGTCCGGCTCCAGGCTCCAGGCGTTCTCGCGCGCGGTGCCGCCGAGCACCAGGCCGTACGGCTGCGGCAGCATGTACAGGGTGTCCGGCGAGTGGGGGTCCACGGCCCCCAGCCACTCCTCCACGCCCGGGTTCTCCACGACCACGAGCTGCCCCTGCACCGGGTGCACCTCGGCGTCGGGCACCAGCTCGCGGGCGCCCAGGCCCGTGCAGTTGACGACGAGCGGGGCGGCCCGGCGGGCCTCGCCGAGCGAGGTCACGGCGCGCTCCTCGACCGTTCCGCCCGCCGCCTCCAGCCGTCGCCGCAGATAGCCGAGGTACGTGTCCATGTCGACCAGCGGGACGCGGGCCCGCAGACCCAGCGTGAGGCCGTCCGGCAGCTCGTCGGGGCGCGCCGGGCGCAGCCCCGGCACCGCCGCCGCCCACGCCCCGAGGTCCCGGGTGCCGATGCCCGCCTGTGTCCCCTCGACCAGCCGGACGCCGGTCTCCGCCGGCCGCTCGGCCAGTGCGGTCAGAGTGTGCAGTGTCCGTACGGACCAGGCGGCCACCTGCTCCTCCGGCTCGATGCGGTACGGCCACCACAGCCCACCGGCCACGGCCGATGTGGTGCGCCCGGCCGGATCGCGGCTCCACACCGTTACCCGCCGGCCGCCCTCGGCCAGCACGATGGCGCTGGTCAGGCCGATGACCCCACCGCCGACGACGATCGCATCGCATGTCATGTGCGGAGGCTATCGCCGGGGTGGAGAGGGGACACCAGACCGTCCACGGCACTCCGGATTCATCCCTTATGCCGCTCTGTATAGGCGAGTCGCGGTGATGGATCCCCGAAGTGGGAATACTTGGGGCATGACCTTCAGGTACGTGACCTTCGGGCTGGCGCCGGCGATGCGCGCCGGCGGTGTCCTGGCCAATGGCGCGTACCAAATACACCGCGATTTCCTGGACTTCGTGGTGGACGGCAGACCGCTGCTGCTGCGCCTCGCCGACCTCGACGCCGTCTCGCCGCTCGCCTCCGACCTCGGCCCCTCCATCTTCACGGAGCAGGTCCGCAGGCTGCTGCTGGAGACCGACGCGCCGCTGGACGGGGGCCGGTTCGTCATCTACGGCTGCCCCGAGTGCGAGGGGCTGGAGTGCGGGGCCGTCACCGCCGTGATCGAGCGGGACGGGGCGGACTTCGTCTGGCGGGACTTCGTCTGGCAGACGGACGAGACCCCCGACCTTGAACTCAACGGCTACCACGGCATCGGCCCGTACCGCTTCCGCGGCGAGCAGTACCATGCCGCGCTGGAGCGGCTGCTGCTCGCCGATGGCGCGCACGAGGTCCCCACGGGTCCCCGGGTGCTGCTCGTCGGGCAGCGGGCCGCCGTCCTCGCCAAGCTCGCCGCGGCGCTGCGGCGCATCGGCATCGGCGCCGAGATCACCCTCGACGCGGTAGGGGCGCTCGCGGAGGAGCTGCGGAAGTACAGTGCGGTGGTCTTCGGCCGGACGGTGGGTCAGGAGGAGCGCGACGCCGTACGGGACGCCTTCGCGACCGCCCGCTCCGAGGCCGTCCTGATGACCGCGCTCTCCCCGATCGTCCCCCTGCTCGTCGCCCAGGTCGAACAGGCCCTGGACCGCACCCCCTACGACCGCCGCCGCCTCCTTGGCCTCACGGCGGGCGGCGACGAGGCGGTGGTGCAGGTGGCCTCCGAGTGCCGGGTCCGGCTGGTCGCCCACCGGCTCGACCGGCTCTCCCGCCCGCATGCGCATGAGCTCTTCGACGCCTCTCTGGAGCCGGGGGCGCATCGGATTCCCCTGGACGCCCGGGCGGTGCGGGGCGAGTCGTTCGTGGTGGCCCGCACGAGCGACGCGGTGCTGGTGACCCCGGTGGCCCGCCGTTAGGGCTCGCCTCGTCCCGGTGGGTGTGCGGCTCCGCCGCGCGGTGTGGCGCCTGCGACGGGCGGAGTCCCCACCCCGCCCCTTCCCGGAACAAGGGGCTCCGCCCCCTTGACCCCCACCGGGGCTCCGCCCCGGGCCCCGGACGCCCCTCGGGCGGTGGGGAACAAGCCCGTCCCGAACCCCGGCGGGGGCCCAGGGCCGAGCCCATCACGCGGCGGAGCGGCACACCCACCGGCCCGGAGAAAACCCCAAGGCGGCAGGCGCCCCACGGCGACTAGGATCGGCCCTCTGATGACTGCCACTCTCGTCGCCAAGGACCTCGCCGCCGGACACGGCGACCGTACGCTCTTCTCCGGGCTCGACCTCGTCGTCGCCCCCGGCGAAGTCATCGGGCTCGTCGGCGTCAACGGTGCGGGCAAGTCCACCCTGCTACGACTGCTCGCCGGCCTCACCGACCCCGAGCAAGGGGCCGTACGCCTCAGCCCGCCCCACGCGACCGTGGGTCACCTCCCGCAGGAGCCCGAGCGGCGGCCCGAGGAGACCGTGCGGGGGTTCCTGGCCCGCCGTACCGGGGTCGCGGCCGCGCAGGCCGAGCTCGACGCCGCCACCCAGGCACTCGTCGACGCCGCGCCCGGCGCGGACGACGCGTACGCCACCGCCCTGGAGCGCTGGCTCTCCCTCGGCGCCGCCGACCTCGACGAGCGTGCCGGCGAGGTCGCCGCCTCGCTCGGGCTCGACATCTCCCTGGACCGGCCCATGACCGCCCTCTCGGGCGGACAGGCGGCGCGGGCCGGACTCGCCTCGCTCCTCCTCTCCCGGTACGACGTCTTCCTGCTCGACGAGCCGACCAACGACCTGGACCTCGACGGGCTCCAGCGCCTCGAGAACTTCGTCGGCGGACTCCGCGCCGGTACGGTGCTCGTCAGCCACGACCGGGAATTCCTCGCCCGCACCGTCGACAAGGTCCTCGAACTCGACCTCGCCCAGCAGCAGGTGAAGCTCTACGGCGGCGGCTACGACGCCTACCTGGAGGAGCGGGAGACGGCCCGCCGTCACACCCGCGAACGCTACGAGGAGTACGCGGACACCCGCGCCGCCCTCGAAACACGGGCCCGCACCCAGCGCGCGTGGATGGAGAAGGGCGTCAAGAACGCGCGCCGCAAAGCCATCGACGGCGACAAGATCGGGCGGAACGCACGCGTCGAGGCCACCGAGAAGCAGGCCGCCAAGGCGCGCCAGACGGACCGGATGATCGAGCGGCTGGACGTGGTCGAGGAGCCGCGCAAGGAGTGGGAGCTGCGGATGGAGATCGCCGCGGCGCCGCGCGCGGGCGCGGTCGTGGCGACCCTGCGCGGGGCCGAGGCGCGGCGCGGCGACTTCCGCTTCGGCCCGGTCGACCTCCAGATCGACTGGGCCGACCGGGTCGCGGTGACCGGAGCGAACGGCTCCGGCAAGTCCACCCTGCTCGCCGCCCTCCTCGGCCGCCTCCCGCTGGACGCGGGCGCGGCGGCGCTCGGCCCTGGTGTGGTGGTGGGTGAGGTCGACCAGGCCCGCGCCCTCTTCTTCGGCGGCGAGGCGCTGCTGGACGCGTTCGGCGCGGCGGTGCCCGAGCTGGCGCCCGCGGACGTACGGACGCTGCTGGCCAAGTTCGGCCTCAAGGCCAACCATGTGCTGCGGTCCGCCGCCACGCTGTCACCGGGGGAGCGGACCCGTTCGGCGCTGGCGCTCCTCCAGGCGCGCGGGGTCAACCTGCTGGTCCTGGACGAGCCCACCAATCACCTGGACCTGTCGGCCATCGAACAACTGGAGTCCGCCCTGGCCTCCTACACCGGCACGCTGCTCCTGGTCACCCACGACCGCCGCATGCTCGACGCGGTCCACACCACCCGCCGCCTCCAGGTGACCAACGGCCGCGTCACCGAAGCCTGAAGCGACGGGCGAGCACCCCCGGTTGGCGAGGTCGCCCGGCGGCATGCCGCGCCGGTAGCGCCCGCCGTGTGGACGGGGTCCGGCCGGGACCTTGGCCGTCCGGCGGCTGTGGTCATGCCGCTCGCTGCGTCAGCGCGAGACGGACGGCGAAAGCGGGGCCGGGGCGAGGACGCCCGGCGCGGCCTGCCGCGCCCGCATCGCCTGCCGCGTTTGCGTGACTCGGCAGGCGAAGCGGACCGTCGGGGCCGCCCGGCGGGTGGCCGTACCCGTAGCGCCCGGCGGCTTGCCGCGCCGGTATCGCCCGCTGGTTGGCGGGCCCGTCCGGCGGCGGTGGTCATGCCGCTCGCCGCGTCAGCGTGACACGGACGGCGAAGTCGGACCGGGGCGAGGACGCCCGGCGGCATGCCGCGCCCGTATCGCCTGCCGCGTCGCTGAGGTCCGCACAGCGGCGAGCGGGGCCGTCAGCCGTGGCTTGCCGCAGCGGCGGGAGCCCGGGCGGCGGAACCCGGGGGTGGTGCACGTCTTCGCCCCCGCCGCGCCACCAGGGCAGGACGGGGGGCGATACTTGTTGTAGGCGCCGATCAGGTAGTTCTGCACCTGGGCGTTCTCCGTGTTGAAGTCGGCGAGGTCGTCGTGCAGCCAGCAGGAGCGGGAGTC
>NZ_JBEXFG010000028.1:0-98864 GCF_040606675.1 Streptomyces sp. NPDC005393
CCGTGAATGCTTCCGGGATATCCCGGCGACACATCACGAGAGCGGAACCATCAGAGGAATAGTCCGATGGTTCACAGCGTCCTCGCTGTGTTTTTCTTCAAAGGAACCTCGTCCACGAGTGGACGGGGTATCAACATATCTGGCGTTGACTTTTGGCACGCTGTTGAGTTCTCAAGGAACGGACGCTTCCTTTGAAACCGTATCACCGGTTTCTCCGGGCGCTTCCCTTCGGTGGTTCACACGCTATCAGACCATTTCCCGCTCTCCGAACCGATGTTTCCGCATGGCATGCGAAAGCGGATCCGAGCTTTGGATCAAGTAACTGAAGGCGCCGCCTGAACCTGGACATGCACGCAGCTGACCGCGATGCTTCATCCGGTGGGCAGGGGGACGACACTACAGCGCCTCACGTAGCCGTGGCAAATCGATTCGTGCCCCACGGATGCTCTCCGGTCTGCGCCGCTTGTGCGGAATCCAATCTTCCTATGACTTACTCTTCTGGGCAGTGCGCTGTCCGGGACAGGCGGTGACGGCGCGTGATGAATCTTCACCCCTGGGAGGCTTCCCATGACCACCGTGACGTCCCCGGTCGCCGGGCGTGCGATCGGACTCGCAGCGGTTCCCGATCCGGTGTTCTCCGGCGCCATGGTCGGTCCTGGTACAGCGATCGACCCGGCGCTCGAACCCTGTGTGGCGGTGGCCCCGGTCGACGGCATCGTCGTCTCGCTGCACCCCCATGCGTTTGTCGTCGTGGACGAGGAGGGGCACGGCGTGCTCACCCACCTCGGGATCGACACCGTGCAGCTGAACGGCGAAGGCTTTGAGTTGCTCATCAACAAAGGGGACACCGTCAAGCGCGGCGACGCGGTGGTGCGCTGGGACCCCGCCGTCGCCGTGGCCGCGGGCAAGTCGCCGATCTGTCCGGTCGTGGCCCTTGAGGCCACGGCCGATTCCCTTGCCGACGTCCACGAGGACGTCGACGTGAAGCCGGGCGACGCTCTCTTCAGCTGGACGTGACCGGCCGCGTCGCTCCGCGGCCGGCGGGATCCGGCCGCAGCGGCGTGATCGGCCAAGAACGACATCCACCACGGCGGGGTTCCCGCCGTATCGACCGGGGACGGGTGAAATGGAGACAACGCTGCGAGGCGTCGGCGTGAGCCACGGGGTGGCGATCGGCGAGGTTCGGCACATGGGCACGGCGGTACTGGAGCCGCCGGCGAAGCAGATTCCCGCCGATGAGGCGCCGCGTGAGCAGGGGCGTGCGCGCCATGCCGTGGAGGCGGTGGCGGCCGATCTGATCGCACGCGGCAATCTGGCGGGCGGTGAGGCCCAGGCCGTGCTCGAGGCGCAGGCCATGATGGCGCAGGACCCGGAGCTGATCGCCGATGTCGAGCGGCGCATCGCCGTGGGCAGCAGCGCCGAGCGCGCGGTGTACGACGCCTTCGCCGCGTACCGGGCGCTGCTGGCCGGGGCCGGGGAGTATCTGGCGGGGCGGGTGGCGGACCTCGACGACGTACGGAACCGGATCGTGGCGCGGCTGCTGGGTGTGCCGATGCCGGGGGTGCCCGACAGCGACGAGCCGTATGTGCTGATCGCGCGGGATCTCGCCCCCGCCGACACCGCGCTGCTCGACCCGACCCTGGTGCTCGGATTCGTGACCGAGGAGGGCGGGCCGACGAGCCACAGCGCGATCCTCGCGCGCGCCCTGGGCGTGCCGGCCGTGGTGGCGCTGCCGGGTGCCGTGGAACTGGTCGAGGGCACCGTGATCGCCGTGGACGGCAGCACGGGCGAGATCTTCGTGGCTCCGAGCGAGGAGAAGCGCGCGGAG
Organism: Streptomyces sp. NPDC005393; assembly: GCF_040606675.1. Classification (NCBI taxonomy): domain Bacteria; kingdom Bacillati; phylum Actinomycetota; class Actinomycetes; order Kitasatosporales; family Streptomycetaceae; genus Streptomyces; species Streptomyces sp. NPDC005393. Next base: position 1,829 of record NZ_JBEXFG010000028.1, read on the forward strand.
CTGACCCGGGCCGCCGAGGAGCGCCGGGCCGCGCTGGCCGCCTCCTCCGGGCCGGGTGCGACGTCCGATGGGCACAAGGTGCCGCTGCTGGCGAATGTCGGCGGTCCGGCGGACGTCCCGGCGGCGGTCGAGGCGGGGGCCGAGGGCGTGGGCCTGTTCCGTACCGAGTTCCTCTTCCTGGACGACAGCACCAAGGCGCCGTCGGAGGAGAAGCAGGTCGCGGCGTACCGGCAGGTGCTGGAGGCGTTCCCCGAGGGCCGGGTGGTGGTACGGGTCCTGGACGCGGGCGCGGACAAGCCGCTGGACTTCCTCACCCCAGGCGATGAGCCCAACCCGGCGCTGGGCGTACGCGGGCTGCGCACCCTGCTGGACCATCCCGAGGTGCTGCGGACGCAGCTGACCGCGCTGGCCAAGGCGGCCGAGGGGCTGCCGGTCTACCTCGAGGTCATGGCCCCGATGGTGGCCGACCGGCTCGACGCCAAGGCGTTCGCGAACGCGTGCCGTGAGGCGGGGCTGCGGGCCAAGTTCGGCGCGATGGTGGAGATTCCGTCCGCCGCGCTGCGGGCCCGGTCGATTCTGCAGGAGGTCGAGTTCCTGTCGCTGGGCACCAACGACCTGGCGCAGTACACCTTCGCCGCCGACCGTCAGGTGGGTGCGGTCTCGCGGCTCCAGGACCCGTGGCAGCCCGCGCTGCTCGACCTGGTGGCGGCTTCGGCGGAGGCCGCGCAGGCCGAGGGCAAGAGCTGTGGTGTCTGCGGTGAGGCTGCTTCCGACCCCCTGCTCGCGTGTGTGCTGACCGGTCTGGGCGTCACCAGCCTCTCCATGGGTGCCGCGTCCCTTCCCTATGTCCGGGCCACGCTGGCGAAGCACACGCTCGCTCAGTGCGAGCGGGCCGCCTCCGCGGCGCGTGCGGCGGACACCGCCGAGGATGCCCGCCGGGCGGCGCAGGCGGTGCTGTCCGGCGAGTGAGCCGGTGACCAGGTGTCGTCGGCCATGGGCGTCCCGCCGCGATGCTCGCGGCGGGACGCCCTTGGTCATTCCGGGCGGGCGAGCGGGATGCCCGCCCGGTACTCCACGCCGTGCTCGGGCGGGATGGGCTCGCCGGTCTCCGCGTCGGTGCAGTACGCGGTGAACACCTCCGCTTCGCTCAGCGGGCGCAGCCAGCCGCCCAGCAGCGCCCAGCCGCGGACCACGTCCGGGACTCCGGGCGCGAGGGTCCGCAGCACGATGCCGCCGGGGCTCTGGTGGGCGATTCCGCAGGCCAGCACGGTGCGGAAGACCTGCGCCGCGGATGCGTCGAGCCGCGGCGGCCGCTCGGCCGTCGCCTTGGCGCGCAGTACGGCGACGAGCGAGGTGGCGCCGGCCGGAACGCTGCACACCAGATGGTGCGCCCCCGGCCCGGCCGCCTCGAGCACCGCGCGCAGCGCGGCCGAGGCGCGGTCGAGTGCGGCACGGCCGATGTCGTCGCCGCAGTCGCCGCAGTCGCCCGCGCGGGAGAGCAGCGCCGTGGCGTACTCCCAGGTGGCCTGTTCCTCCGCCACGCCGATGAGCCGCAGGACCAGGCGGTCGATCGGCTGGCCCTCGTAGGGCACGCTGCCGCCTGCGGCGGCCAGCTCCGCCGTATAGCGGGTGCGGCTCGCGGAGGTGTCCGGGTCGAGCCGGAGGTCCGCGCAGTACTCCTCGTAAGCGACCGGGTCGAAGAGGGCGATGGTGGTGTGCACGCCCTGTGACGCGAGCGCCCGCAGCAGCCCCTCCATCTGCCGCAGATAGAGCGCGTGGTCATCGAAGGCGAAGGACGCATAGCGCCGCATGGCCGTGAAGTCCCGCTCATCGGCCAGCAGCGCCACGGTGCTGGGCACTTCCCTGCGTAAGGCGCGCCGCGCGGTGGGCTTCGCGGCCCTCGTCGGATTCTTCGCCTTCCTGTGCCTGCCCGGCCTGCTCCGGTCCTTGCTCCCGTTTCTGGTGTGCGCCATGACTCCCCCTCAGCGCGGACGTTCAGTGCTCACTCACCGTAACCGGGGCCACTGACAACGCCCCGACGCCGCGGTCCCGCACCAGGTGGCGCTGGGCGCCGCACATCGCGGCGAGCGCCGCGCCGAAGCCGAGCCGGCCGACCGGGCCCGCCGCGATCGCCGCCGCCGCCAGTGGTCCCACGCTGCGCGCGATGTACGGGGGGGTGAGCCCCCTCCCCCACCCCCGCCCGTCCGTCCGTCAGGTGGCCGACGCGCCCTTCGCCTGGGCCAGCCGCTCGTAGAAGCGCAGCAGCTCCACGTTGTCAACCGAGCCCGGGTTGACCGCCTTGTCCAGCGAGGTGCCCTGGAGGAGCCGCTTGACCGGGACCTCGATGCGCTTGCCGGTCAGCGTGTGCGGAACCCCGGGGACCTCGATGATCTCGTCGGGGACATGGCGCGGGGAGAGCTGTGCGCGGATGGTGCTCTTGATACGGCCCAGCAGGTCCTCGTCCAGCGTCGCGCCCGGCGCGAGATGGACGAACAGCGGCATCCAGTAGCCCCCGTCCGGCTGTTCGACGCCGATGACGAGGGACTCCCGGATCTCGGGGAGGCGTTCGACCGCCTCGTAGATGTCGGCGGACCCCATCCGTACGCCCTGCCGGTTGAGGGTGGAGTCGGAGCGGCCATGGATGACGACGGAGCCGCGTGAGGTGAGGGTGATCCAGTCGCCGTGGCGCCAGGCGCCGGGGAACATCTCGAAGTAGCTGTCGCGGTAGCGGCTGCCGTCGGGGTCGTTCCAGAAGCGGACCGGCATGGACGGCATCGGGCGGGCCACGATCAGCTCGCCGACCTCGTCGACCACCGGCTTGCCCTGCGGGTCCCATGCCTGGAGGTCGGTGCCGAGGCCGGGGGCCTGGAGCTCGCCGATGTACACCGGGAGGGTGGGCACGGCCCCCGCGAAGCAGCTGCACACATCGGTGCCGCCGCTGACGGAGGCGATCCACATGTCCTCCGCCACCTCGTCATGGAGCCAGCGGAAGCCGTCGGGCGGCAGCGGGGAGCCGGTCGTGGCGACGCACCGCACACGGGAGAGGTCGAAGTCGCGGCCCGGGTGCACCTCGGCCTTGCGGCAGGCCATGACATACGCGGCCGAGGTGCCGTAGAGCGTGGTGCCGGTGCGCTCGGCGACCCGCCACTGGGCGGCGGTGTCCGGGTAGCCGGGGCTGCCGTCGTAGAGGACGACGGTGGCGCCGACGAGCAGCCCGGACACCAGGAAGTTCCACATCATCCAGCCGGTGGAGGTGTACCAGAAGAAGCGGTCGTCGGGCCCGAGGTCGCAGTGGAGCCCGAGCTGCTTGAGGTGTTCCAGCAGGATGCCGCCCTGGGACTGCACGATGGCCTTGGGCAGACCGGTGGTACCGGAGGAGTAGAGCACCCACAGCGGATGGTCGAAGGGCAGCGGGTCGAAGACCGGGTCCACCGGATCGCGTACGACGTCGTCCCATTCGAGGGCGCCCTCGGGGGCGGCGGTGCCCAGCAGCGGGATATGGACGACGGCGCGCAGGGTGGGCAGCTCGCGGCGCAGCTCGGCGACGGTCTCGGTGCGGTCGTGCACCTTGCCGCCGTAGCGATAGCCGTCGACCGTGAAGAGCACCACCGGCTCGACCTGCTGGAAGCGGTCCAGAACGCTGCGCGCCCCGAAGTCGGGGGCGCAGGAGGTCCATACGGCGCCCACGGCGGCGGTGGCGAGGAGGGCGACGGCGGCCTGGGGGATATTGGGGGCGTAGCCGCTGACCCGGTCGCCAGGGCGGACGCCGAGGCGGCGCAGCTCGGCGGCGGCGGCGCCGACCTGGCCGCGCAGCTCGGCCCAGGTGACCGGGCGCGGCTCATGGGTCTCGTCGACGTACAGCAGCGCGGGGGTGTCCGCGCGGGCGGGGTCCTCGGCGGCGCGCAGCGCGTGCTCGGCGTAGTTGAGGGTGGCGCCGGGGAACCAGCGTGCGCCGGGCATGGCGGCGTCGGCGAGCACGGTCTCGTACGGGGTGGTGAAGCGCACGTCGAACCATTCGGCGACCGCCCGCCAGAAGGTCTCCAGCTCCCCCACCGACCAGCGGTGCAGCGCGGTGTAGCCCGCCGCCGGGTCGTCGGGGCGGGCGGCGGGCGCGCCATGGTGAGCCGCGGCCCAGGTGTGGAAGCGGGTCAGCTGGGACCGGGCGATCCGGTCCGCGCCGGGCTGCCACAGGGGGCGCGGCAGGTGGTCGGGGTGCGCTGCGGTGGTCATCTGTGTCGGCTCCCGGGCTGTCCGCGTCGGTTGCATCCGTGTCCGGTGCATCCACGTCGTATCCGTCCGTGCAGGACGATGCCATGTGATCGACTGACGCACCAGGGGCGCCACTCCACATCGAGGGCCGGCGCGATGTGGGCGGAGCACGGATGAACGGCAGTTGAACTCTGGCCGCATCGGGCCTCGTCAATGGCAGGGTGATCAGTATGGATGCGCGTGACCTGGTGCAGGCGGGGAAGCTGATGCGGTCGGTGAAGGTGGTCGGTACGGCACAGGGGTTGCGGTCGCTGCGCTCGGCGTGGCGGCGTCGGCGGTCCGACGCGGTCGGGCTGGAGCGCCGGGGCAGGGAGCTGGCCCGGATGCCGGGTGTGGTGGAGGGGGCGGATCCGCAGCCGGGGGGCGGGGTGGTGCGGTTCGCCCGGTCCTCGCTGCGGGTGCGGGTGACGGCGGGCGGCGCGGTGTTCTGCGGCTGGGACGGGGCCGAGCCGGAGCCGTCGTACGCGCTGGACGGGACGTGTCCGGAGGCGGACGAACGGGTGGTGCTGGAGCCGGACACGGCCGGCGGCTGGCGGGTGGTGTCCGAGCGGGTCACGGTGACGGTGTCGCGGACGGGCGAGGTGGAGGTGCGGACCCCGGGCGGGGTGGTGCTCCGCAGAGATCTGCCGCCGCGCTGGTGGGAGCCGGCCGGTGCGGGAGCCGCGGCGGAGCACGGGGAGGCGGAGCACGGCGGGGCGGAGCACGGGGAGGCGGAGCACGGCGGGGCGGAGCACGGCGGGGCGGAGCACGGGGAGCCGGAGCACGGCGGGGCGGAGCACGGCGGGGCGGAGCACGGGGAGGCGGAGCACCGGGAGGCGGGCGCGCGCTGGCTGCAGCGGTCCGAGGTGGCGGCGGACGCGCGGTTCTTCGGGCTGGGCGGGCGGGCGTCCGGGCCACGGCTGCGGGACGGCACGTACCGGCTGTGGAACACCGATCCGGGCGGCAGCTTCGAGCCCGGCGACGATCCGCTGTATCTGACCATGCCGGTGCAGCTGGTGGTGGCCGACGCGGGCACCCATCTGGTGTTCCACGACAACTCCTGGGACGGCACGGTCACGCTGCGGGAAGGCGAGGAGGGCGCGGGCTCCGGGCACGACCGGCCGGGCGGCTGCCGGATACGGATGGACGGCGGCCCGCTGCGCTACTGGGTCATCGTGGGGACGCCGCCCCGGGTGCTCCAGGGCTGGACGGCGCTGACGGGCGCTCCGGCGGTCCCGCCGAGCTGGGCGCTCGGCCACCACCACGCGCGCTGGGGGTTCGGGGACGCGGAGGAGGTGCGGCGGGTGGTGGCGGGCTACCGGGAGCGGGATCTGCCGCTGTCCGCGGTGCATCTGGACATCGACCACCACGCCGGAAACCGGGTGTTCACGGTGGACCGGGGGCGGTTTCCCGATCTGCCCCACCTCGCCGCCGAGCTGCGCGCGAGCGGGGTGCGGCTGGTGTCGATCGTCGATCCGGCGGTGAAGGCGGAGCCGGGCGACGCGGTGTACGACAGCGGGTCGGCGGAGGATGTGTTCGTACGCGACACCAAGGGGCGGGAGGTGCGGGGTGTGGTGTGGCCGGGTGAGGCCGTCTTCCCGGACTTCACCGATCCGCGGGTGCGCAAGTGGTGGGGCGGGCTGTACGCGGAGCGGCTGGCGCAGGGCTTCTCCGGGGTGTGGCACGACATGAACGAGCCGGTGTCGTTCGCCGCGTTCGGCGAGCCGACACTGCCGCGCTCGGCCCGGCACGCCCTGGAGGGCCGGGGCGGCGACCACCGCGAGGCCCACAATGTCTACGGTCTGGCCATGGCGCGGGCCGGGTACGAGGGGCTGTGCGAGCTGCGCCCCGGCGAGCGGCCGCTTCTCTTCTCGCGCTCGGGCTGGGCGGGTCTCCAGCGGTACGGGGGCAGCTGGTCCGGCGATGTGGCGACGGGCTGGCCGGGGCTGCGCGCCTCACTGTCGCTGGTGATCGGGCTCGGTCTTTCGGGGGTGCCGTACTCGGGCCCGGACATCGGCGGCTTCACGGGCTTTCCCTCCCCGGAGCTGTATCTGCGCTGGTTCCAGCTGGGCGCGTATCTGCCGCTGTTCCGCACCCATTCGGCGATCACGGCGGGGCGGCGCGAACCGTGGGAGTTCGGGCCGCGGGTGCTGGAGCACGCGGCGGCCGCACTGCGCGAGCGGCAGCGACTGCTCCCGTACTTCGTGACGCTGGCGCAGCTGGCCGCGCGCACCGGCGCCCCGTATGTGCGCCCGGTGTGGTGGCGGACGCCGAAGGACCGCGCGCTGCGCGACTGCGAGGACGCCTTTCTGCTGGGGGACGCGCTGCTGGTCGCGCCGGTGCTGGAGGAGGGCGCCGAGCGGCGGACGGTCCGGCTGCCGCGCGGCCGCTGGTACGACACGGCGACCGGCCGGGCGTACGACGGCCCCGGGCAGGTGGAGCTGGACGCTCCGCTGTCGCGTATCCCGGTGCTCGCGCGGGCAGGTTCGGTGGTGCCGGTGGCGGGGCCGGACGGCGGAGTGGAGCTGGAGGTGTGGACGCCGTGCCAGGGGCGTAAGGGCGGCGGGGGCGGGTCGTTGGTCGTGGACGCGGGCGACGGCTGGGAGAAGACCGAGCTGGTGCGCTTCGCTACGCGGCTGCGCGGGGGTGAGGTGAGCGTGGAGCGGGAAGACGGGGGCGAGGCGGGGTACCCGGTGCGGGTACGCGGCGAGGTGCCGCCGCCACCGTCGAACCGGTCGCGGGGGCGCCGCTAGGTTCTGGCCGGCGGTCCGGCCGGGCGCGGCGCCGTTCTCTCACGGGCGCTCCGCCCGGAGGCGCCCTCGGCGGTGGTGGGCGGCCGAAGGGCCCGTGCGACCGCCCTGCCGCAGGCGCGTCGTGGCCACGGCGCGATGTGCTCGGTAGCGGGGCGGCCCGGTACGGTCAGCCGCACGGTCGCAGCCAGGATGGAACGGCCGGACCGCATGGGGTTGTTCGCGGACCGCGTGGCTGATAAGTGGAAGGGTCATGTCAAGACTTACCGCCGCGCTGCGTGCGCTCGCCCTGCCCGTCGCCGCCCTGCTGGCCGTCGCCTCCCCCGCTCCGGCGCAGGCGACGGCCGAGCCCAAGGCCCCGAAGGAGTTCGTGGCCCTGAGTGATGTCGATCCGACGATCCTGCAGGAGATCCGCTACTTCACCCCGCATAACTTCACCGGCCACCCGATCGACGGCTACCGCAAGCCGATGTGCATCCTGACCCGCCCGGCCGCCGAGGCGCTGCATCAGGCACAGCGTCAACTGCTGCGGCGCGGCTACACCCTGAAGGTGTACGACTGCTACCGCCCGCAGCGCGCGGTCAACGACTTCGTGGAGTGGGCCAAGGACCTCGACGACCAGCGGCTGAAGGGCGAGTTCTATCCGCAGGTCGACAAGGAGCGGCTGTTCGAGGACGGCTATATCGCCGAGAAGTCGGGCCACAGCCGGGGCAGCACCCTGGATCTCACCATCGTGAAGCTGCCCGCGCTCCCCACGCGTCCGTATGTGCCGGGCGAGAAGCTGGTGCCCTGTTACGCCCCGCAGAAGGAGCGCTTCCCGGACAACTCCGTGGACATGGGCACCGGATACGACTGCTTCGATACGCTCTCGCACACCCTGGACCCGCGGATCACCGGTGAGCAGCGGGCCAACCGGCTGCTGCTGAAGAGCACCATGGAGTCCCTCGGCTTCGTCAATCTGGCCGAGGAGTGGTGGCACTTCACCTACAAGCCGGAGCTGTTCCCGGGCACCTACTTCGACTTTCCGGTCTCCCGCCGGTCGCTGACCGGCCACTGATCACCTCGTCACAGCCGCCCGCCCGCGGTGTCCGAGGACAGTCGCTGCGCGATGTACACGGGCACCACGGACAGGGCGATGAGCAGCGCGGCGACGACGTTGACGACGGGGGCCTGGTGCGGCCGAGCCAGGTTCTCGTAGATCCACAGGGGCAGGGTGCGGGTGCCGGGCCCGGCGGTGAAGGTCGTCACCACGATCTCGTCGAAGGAGAGCGCGAAGGCGAGCAGCCCGCCCGCGAAGAGCGCCGAGCGGACGGCCGGGAAGGTGACGTAGCGCAGGGTCTGCCAGGGGCGCGCGCCGAGGTCCGCGGACGCCTCCCCCAGGGAGGGCGCGACGCGGCGCAGCCGGGCGCCGATGTTGTTGAAGACGATGACGACGCAGAAGGTGGCGTGCCCGACGACCACCGTGAACAGGCCGAAGCCGACGCCGAGGGGTTCGAGCACGGTGCGGAAGGCGGCGTTCAGCGCGATACCGCTGACGATGCCGGGCAGCGCGATCGGCAGGACGAGGAGGAAGGACACGGTCCGCCGGCCGAAGAAGCGATGGCGGTGGACGGCGTAGGCGGCCAGGGTGCCGAGCACCAGGGCGATCGCGGTGGCGGCGAGGCCGGCCTTGAGGGAGGTGAGCAGGGCGTCGCGGGCGCCCTGGCTGTGGAGGGCGGCGCGCCACCACCGACCCGTGAAGCCGCTGGGCGGCCAGCCGAAGGAGCGGTCGGCGTTGACGGAGTTGAGCAGGACCAGCAGCAGGGGCGCGTAGACGATCGCGAGCCCGGCCGCGGTGACACAGCCGAGGACCACACGGGCGCTGCGCGACAGTCGCATGTAAGAGACCCCCTAGAGCGAGTCGAGGGCGCCCGCACGGCGTACGGCGGCCAGATAGCAGACGATGAGGACGACGGGGATCGCGGAGAGCGCGGCGGCCATCGGCAGGTCGAGGGTGACCTGGGAGGCGATCACATTCCCCAGCAGCTGGGTCTTGCCGCCGACGATCTGCACGGTGATGTAGTCGCCGAGGCTGAGCGAGAAGGTGAAGACGGAGCCGGCGAGCAGCGCGGGGCGTACGGCGGGCAGGACGACGGAGCGCAGGGTGCGCCAGGTCCCGGCGCCGAGGTCGGCGGAGGCTTCCAGGGTCCGCTCGGGGAGCCGCTCCAGGGCCGCGTACACCGGAAGGATCATGTACGGGAGCCAGAGGTAGGCGAGCACGATGACGACGGCGGAGGTGCCGTAGCCGGGTCCGTGCAGCCCCAGCGGCGCGAGCGCCGCGCCCACGACGCCGTCCTCGCTGAGCATGACCCGCCAGGCGTACGCCTTGACCAGATAGCTGGCCCACAGCGGGGTGAGCACGGCGACGAGCAGCGGCCGCCGCCAGCGCCGGCCGGCGACGCGCGCCATGCAGAAGGCCATGGGCAGGGCGAGGAGGGCGTCGATGACGGTGACGGCGGCCGCGATGGCGAGGGTGCGCAGCGCGATGGTGCGGTAGACGGGGGTGGTCAGCAGCTCGTGGAATTTGTCGGTGTTCCAGGTGCGGACGACATCGGAGGTGAAGGAGTCGGTGGCCCAGAAGGCGGAGAGGAGCAGGACGGCGAGCGAGCCGAGATAGGCCAGGGTGAGCCAGAGCAGGGGCGGCCCGAGGAGCGCGGCGAGGCGCAGCCGTGAGCCCTCGGCGCGCGGGGCTCGCATCTCAGCCCTTGACCTCCGTCCAGGCCCTGGTCCACTGGGCGTAGTCGGTGCAGGTGGTGTCCTTGCGGCCGTCCAGGCACTGCTTGATGGGCGTGGTCCAGAAGTGGACGCGGCCGAAGTACTTCTCGTCATCGGCGTGGAAGACGGCGCAGTGGTTCGGGTCGGCGGTCTCGGCGCACGCCTTGCGGTTGGCGGGGGCCTCGCCGAAGTACTCGGCGACCTGGGCGTTGGCCTTCGGCGAGACGATCCAGTCGAGCCACCTGTAGGCGCAGTTGGGGTGCTTGGCCTGGGCGGAGACCATCCAGGTGTCGGACCAGCCGGTGGCGCCCTCGGCTGGGAGCACCGCCTTGACCGGGGTCTTCTCGGCCTTGGTGAGGTTGGCGATGACCTGCCAGGTGGTGCCGATGACGCTGTCGCCGCCCTTGAAGGCGGTGATCTCCTTCTGGTAGTCGCTCCAGTACTCGCCGACCGCCTTGTGCTGCTGCTTCAGCAGCGCGACCGCCGCGTCGAGTTGTCTGTCGTCCAGGGCGTAGGGGTTCTTGATCCCGAGCGACGGCTTGGCCTTCATCAGATACAGCGCGGCGTCGGCGATGTAGATCGGCGAGTCGTACGCGGTGACATGTCCGCCGTACCGCGCGGCGTCGTCGAAGACGGCCCGCCAGGAGTCGGGCGCGGGCTTGACCTTGTCGGTGCGGTACATGAGGAGGTTGGCGCCCCGGCCGTGCGGAATGCCGTACATGCGGCCGTCCCTGGAGTTGAACGGCTGCTGCTTGAGGGCGGGGAAGATGTCCTTGTAGTTCGGCACCAGCTTGGTGTTGACGGGGGCCGCGTCGCCGGAGGCGATGAGGCGCAGGGTGGCGTCGCCGGAGGCGGAGACCGTGTCGTACTGCCTGGTCTTCATGAGCGAGACCATCTCGTCGGAGGTGCCGGCGGTCTTGGTGCTGACCTGGCAGCCGGTCTTCTTCTCGAACGGGTGCACCCAGTCGACCTTGGGGTCGTTGGAGCCGTCCTCGGCGTAGCCCGCCCAGGCGATGATGTTGACCTTGCCTTCGCCCTTGCCGAGCTTGTCGAGGGCATGGGCGGCCTTGCCGTCGTCGCCGCCGGAGCCGCAGCCGGCGGCGGTCAGCAGCAGCGCGCACACGGCGGCCGCGGACCTCCACGCAGACATCCTCTGTTTTCGCATCCGGTCCTCCCCGTCCCACTTGGCACTTGAGGCCCCGTCAGTATCCGGGCGCTCCTGTGCCCACGCCAGAGTGCCGTCGGCAATGACAAGGTCAACCCGGTACGGGAAAGGCGTCCTTCTCGTCCCAGCAGAGCCGGATCTCGCCGTGCGGTCGGGCGGATTCAGGCAGTCCGGAGAGGTTCTGGCGGAGCACGGTGAGCCGATCGCCGTGTGGAAGCGCGATGGTGAAGCGGGTGTGCGCCCCGGCGTGCACGATGTCCGCGACGCGCCCCACGACGGTCCGCAGTCCGTCGGCGGGTGCGGCGGCGGGGTCGGCGAGCAGGATCCGCTCGGGCCGGATGGAGTACGCACCGGGGCGGCCCACGACGCGGACGGCGGCCTCGCCGCGCAGCAGGTTGGTGGTGCCGACGAAGCCCGCGACAAAGGCGGTGGCGGGGCGTTCGTACACCTCGACCGGCGGGCCGGTCTGTTCGATACGGCCGTCACAGACCACCGCCACCCGGTCGCTCATCGTCAGCGCCTCCTCCTGGTCATGGGTGACCAGGAGAAAGGTGATGCCGGTGGTGCGCTGGAGCTCTTTCAGCTCGCCCTGCATCTCCTGCCGGAGCTTGAGGTCGAGCGCGCCCAGCGGTTCGTCGAGCAGCAGGACGGCAGGCCGGTCCACCAGGGCGCGGGCGAGGGCGACGCGCTGGCGCTGGCCGCCGGAGAGCTCGGCGGGGCGGCGGGCCGCGAAGCCGTCGAGGCGTACGGTGGTGAGCGCCTCGCGGGCCCGGGCGAGCCGCTCGGCCTTGCGGACGCCGCGCACGGTGAGCGCGTAGGCGACGTTCTGCTCGACGGTCATCTGCGGGAAGAGCGCATAGTCCTGGAAGACGGTGTGCACATCGCGGCGGTGGGGCGGCAGCGCGGTGACATCGCGCCCGGCGAGCTCGATCCGGCCGCCGGTGGGCTGTTCGAAGCCGGCGACGAGGCGCAGCAGGGTGGTCTTCCCGGAGCCGGAGGGGCCCAGGAGGGAGAAGAACTCGCCCGCGCGGATGGCGAGATCGACGCCGGCCACCGCGCGGACGGTGCCGAAGTCCTTGGTGACGGCCTCAAGGCGGACCGCCGTTTCCGTCTCCGTCACGTTCCCACCTTTTTTTGCGGCTCGGTTCGCCTCCGGGGCGCTTCAGCCGCTGTCGACGGTCGACCGTGCTCGACCCCTCGTTCCTCGGGGCCTCCGCGCGCTCTCCCTTTCGACAGCGGCGCGCCCCTTCAGCTCACTCGCCAGGAGTACCCCACACCGGATGGGACCCCGAAGGGCCTCCGCGCGCTCCCTTAGGACAGCGGCGCGCCCCTTCGGCTCGCCCCCAGCTACCGCTGGGAGGTGCCCCCAGCCGGTAGAGCCCGGAGGCTCCACGGCACCGTGCCCGGGATCGCGCGGTCACTGTACCGGGTTACGCGCCGTACGGCCCCCCGTGCCACACTTCTGACGTACCGTCAGGGGAGCGGTCGTGATCGGCGAGGTGGCGGTGCTCGGCGCCGGGATGCGCCCCTGGGGCAAATTACGAGGAAGCCGGGCTCGGACCCGAGGATCTGTCGCTCGCCGAGGTGTACGACCTCTCCACGGCCCTGGAGCTGGAGTGGTACGAGGACCTGGGGCTGTGCGGCCCCGGGGAGGGGCGAGGCTGCTGCGCGAGGGCGCGACGGCGCTCGGCGGACGGATTCCGGTCAATCCGAGCGGGGGGGGCTCGCGTCCTTCGGGGAGGCGGTCCCGGCCCAGGCCATCGCCCAGGTGTGCGAGCTCACCTGGCAGCCGCGCGGCCAGGCGGGTGGCCGTCAGATACCGGGGGCCCGCACCGGAATCACCGCGAACCAGGGGCTGTTCGGCCATGGCTCGTCGATCGTGGCGGTCCGGTGACCCGGACTCGTGCGCCTTACGGCCGTTACGGGACACCGTTGCCGTCCATCACCTTGACGCCCCCTGACCGCCGGTGAACACTTCTGCGGTGTCAGTCGGCGTCGCCGCGCGCAGACTCCCCACGCTCACCCCCCATGGGCGATTCCGATGCAACCGCACGCTCGAAACGACCCAGCACGGAGGACCGGGGCACCTCGCCCCGGGCGAGGTCCTAGGAGCCGCCATGAGCAATGGGGACATCTTCACCGGTGAGGTCATCGGCACCGCGATACTGATTCTCTTCGGCGCCGGCGTCTGCGCCGCCGTCACACTGAACCACTCCAAGGCCAAGGCATCCGGATGGGTGGTCATCGCCTTCGGCTGGGGCTTCGGCGTGCTCGCCGGGGCCTACACCGCGGGCCCGCTCTCCGGCGGCCACCTCAATCCGGCCGTGACCATCGGCATCGCCGTCGACACCGGCGAGTGGGACAAGGTTCCGCTCTACATCGCCGGGCAGATGGTCGGCGCGGTCCTCGGTGCGGTGCTCGCCTGGCTGGTCTACTACGCGCAGTTCGCGGCCAACGCCGACCGGGACAACGCCCTCCCCACGCTCGGGGTCTTCTCGACCATCCCGGAAATCCGGAACCCGGTCGCCAATCTCGTCACCGAGATCATCGCGACGATGGGTCTGGTGCTGCCGATCCTCGCCTTCGGCCTCACCGAAGGGCTCGGCACGTCGGGTATGCAGACCCTGATCGTGGCCTTCCTGGTGGTCGGCATCGGCCTCTCCCTCGGCGGGCCGACCGGCTATGCCATCAACCCGGCGCGCGACCTCGGGCCGCGTCTGGCGCACGCCCTGCTCCCCATCCCCAACAAGGGCACCTCGGACTGGGGTTACGCCTGGATACCGGTGGTGGGTCCGCTGATCGGGGCCGTGCTCGCGGGTCTCGTCTTCAACGCAGCCTTCTGACCGAAGGAGACGCCATGCCGAACCATACGGACACGTACGTCGCCGCGATCGACCAGGGCACCACCTCCAGCCGCTGCATCATCTTCGGCCACGACGGCGCGATCGTCGCCGTCGACCAGCGGGAGCACCGCCAGATCTTCCCCAAGCCCGGCTGGGTCGAGCACGACGCCACCGAGATCTGGGCCAAGACGCAGGCCGTGGTGGCCGGTTCGCTCGCGAAGGCGGGGCTGCGCGCCGACCAGTTGAGCGCACTCGGCATCACCAACCAGCGTGAGACGACCGTCCTGTGGGACCGTTCGACCGGCAAACCGGTGCACAACGCCATCGTCTGGCAGGACACCCGCACCTCCGCCCTGTGTACGGAACTGGGCGCCGAACACGGTCAGGACCGCTTCCGGGGCACCACCGGGCTGCCGCTGGCCAGCTACTTCTCGGGACCCAAGGCCGCCTGGCTGCTGGAGAACGTCCCCGGTCTGCGCCGCCGCGCCGAACTCGGCGAGATCGCCTTCGGCACCATCGACTCCTGGCTGATCTGGAACCTCACCGGCGGCACCGACGGCGGGGTGCATGTCACCGATGTGACCAACGCCGGGCGCACCCTGCTGATGGATCTCGAAACCCTCCAGTGGGACACCTCGATCCTGGCCGCCATGCACCTTCCCGAGGCGATGCTTCCGGAGATCCGGTCCTCGGCCGAGGTGTACGGCACGGCGGTCGGGCAGCTCGCCGGGGTGCCGGTGGCCTCCGCGCTCGGCGATCAGCAGGCCGCCGTCTTCGGCCAGACCTGCTACGGCGTCGGCGAGGCCAAGAACACCTATGGCACCGGCAGCTTCCTGCTGCTCAACACCGGCGACCGCCCGGTGCCCTCCAAGAGCGGGCTGCTGACGACGATGGGGTACCGGCTCGGCGGCGAGCGGCCCGTCTACTGTCTGGAGGGCTCGATCGCGATCACCGGCGCGCTGGTGCAGTGGTTCCGCGACCAGTTGGGGATCATCCGCTCCGCCGATGAGATCGAACCGCTGGCCGCGAGCGTGGCCGACAACGGCGGGGCGTACATCGTCCCGGCCTTCTCCGGCCTCTTCGCCCCGTACTGGCGCTCGGACGCCCGCGGCGTGGTCACCGGCCTCACCCGCTATGTCACCAAGGCGCATCTGGCGCGCGCCGTGCTGGAGGCGACCAGCTGGCAGACGCGCGAGGTGGTCGACGCGATGTACCAGGACTCCGGGGTACGGATCACCTCGCTGAAGGTCGACGGCGGGATGACCGCGAACGGGCTGCTGATGCAGCATCAGGCCGATGTGCTGGGCGTACCGGTGATCCGCCCGGTGGTCGCCGAGACCACCTGTCTGGGCGCGGCGTACGCGGCGGGGCTCGCCACCGGCGTATGGCAGGACCTCGACGAGCTGCGGGCGCACTGGAAGCGGGACACCGAATGGACCCCGCGAATGGGCGCCGAGGAGCGCGAGCGCGAATACGGCAACTGGCGCATGGCGGTGGAGCGCAGCTTCGGCTGGCACAAGGATGACCAGAGCGCCGAGGGCCACGCGTAGCACCTTCGCGGACGCGGTGCGCGCGATGCCGCGGCCCGTACCCCGGACGGCGGGGTACGGGCCGTGGCGCGCGCCGGAGAGGCGCCTAACGGCGGGTGGCGGAGGCGAGCATCGCGTGTTCCACCACGGAGATCAACACATCCTTGACGGACTCCCGCTCGCGTGCGTCGCACATGATGACCGGCGTCCCCGGGTCGAGGTCGAGCGCGTCGCGCACCGACTCCTCCGGGTAGATCTCGGCGCCCTCGAAGCAGTTGACGGCCACCGTGAAGGCGATGTCGCGCCGCTCGAAGTAGTCGACGGCGGCGAAGCAGTCCTCCAGCCGGCGGGTGTCGGCGAGCACCACCGCGCCCAGCGCGCCGGTCGCCAGCTCGTCCCACAGAAACCAGAAGCGGTCCTGCCCCGGCGTGCCGAAGAGATAGAGCACCAGGTCCTCGCGGAGCGTGATGCGCCCGAAGTCCATGGCCACGGTGGTGGTTTTCTTGCCTTCCACCCCCGCGATGTCGTCGACCGGCCGGCCCGCCTCGGTGAGCAGCTCCTCCGTGCGCAGCGGTTTGATCTCGCTGACCGCGCCCACCAGGGTCGTCTTGCCCGCACCGAATCCGCCCGCCACAAGTATCTTGAGCGTCACGGGTTCGATGATGTGAGAGCGGCCTAGGTCAGAGTGCCCGTAGACCATTGATCACCTCGCGCAGAATCCTCTCGTCCGGCAGTTCCGCCGGAGGTACGGGCCGGGACACTCGGACGAGTGCCGCGTGGAGCAGGTCACCGATCAGTACGCGGACCACGCCGACCGGAAGGTCGAGCTCGGCCGCCAGTTCGGCGACGGACTGTGGGGTATCCCGACTGAGTGCGACGATGTCGAGGTGTTCCGGGGACAACGTCCGGTCGGTGACGCTGCGCTGGTTCACACTGTCGGCGACGACGACGGCGATCAGATCGAGCTTGCCCTCGGCGGCGCTGCGGGTGCGTCCCCGCGTCATCGCGTAGGGCCGGACCACCGGTCCCGCCGCGTCGTCGAACCAGCGGGCGGCGCTTTCCCCGTCTCCGGTCATATCCCCCCGCCTCCGTCACCCACCGGAGCGCGGAGCGGAGCCCAGATGTGCGCCCACCCGCTTGACCAGCAGCGTCATCTCGTATGCTACCTGCCCCACATCCGAATCGGCATCGGCCAGCACGGCCAGGCAGCTGCCGTCGCCCGCGGCGGTGACGAACAGGAAGGCGTCGTCGAGTTCGACGATGGTCTGACGGACGCGGCCGACGTCGAAGTGGCGGCCGACGCCCTTGGCGAGGCTGTGGAAACCGGAGGCCACGGCGGCCAGATGCTCACCGTCCTCCCGGGACAGATCGCGTGAGCCGCCGGTGAGGAGGCCGTCTCCGGAGAGCACCAGCGCCTTGCGGATGCTGCCCACTCTCCCGACCAGTTCGTCAAGCAGCCAGTTCAGTTCGCCCGATGCCTCGGCCGAGGCGTCCCGTGCTGCGTTCGATGCGGTCATCGACCGTCCCCCTCATGTGTCGTTCCTGGTGCTGCGTCCGCCCCGCCGGAGCCGTTGGCCGTCTGCCTCCGACCGCGCTGCCAACCCCGTTGGAGCGAGGCCATGGTGGCCCTCGCCTGCTCGGCCTCGCGTTCGGGATCGGGATCGGGATCGGTGTCGGCAGCGTATCGGTCCGCCTCCGTCCGCTCTGTCGGCGGTGCGGGGTCGTTCTTCAACTGCGGGGCCAGGCTGGCCTGCCGTACCCGCTTGGGCAGCCCGGAGACGACCCGCTGGGCGGGCGCCCCACGCTGCGGGCCCTGGCCCTGCCGGTCGGGCCGCCCGGCTCGGTCGGGCCGCCCGGCTCGCTGTGACCGGTCGGGCCGCTGCGACCGGTCGGGCCGCTCCTCCTCGTCGCGGTCGCCGCGCTCCACGGGTTCGGTCCAGGACGGCTGTCCGGCGCTCTGCGGGCGGGCGTGCCGTCCGCCCGACGCCCCCTCGACCGGGTGGCCGTGATCGGAGACCAGCACCGGCGGGACGCGGCGGGGCAGTGGCGCGAGGCCGCCGTCGCGCAGGGGCAGGGGGCCGTCCGGCGCCTGCTGGTGCTGCTCCACGAGCGTGGGCTGTCGCGTCGCCAGACCGCGGGCCCGGAAGATCCCGCCCACTTCCTCGTCCTCGTCCGCGTCTTCCCGGACGAAGGCCGAGAGCGGGGAGACCGGCGCTTCGAGTTCGACGGGCCCGCCCACCTCTCGTCGGCTGCCCGTGTGCTCGGTGTCGTCCCTGTCGTCCCTGTCGTCGGGGCCGCTGTCGGTGAGCAGCGAGGAGGGGATGAGCACGATGGCCGTGGTCCCGCCGTACGGAGAGGGCTGCAGCGAGACGCGCACCCCCTGCCGCTGGGCGAGCCGGCTGACCACGAACAGACCGAGCCGGTCGGTGTCGGACAGCTCGAACTCGGGGGTCTCGGCGAGCCGGAGATTGGCCTCCATCAGCGCGTCGGGCGTCATGCCGAGCCCCCGGTCGTGGATCTCCAGGGTGAAGCCCTTGGCGACCCGCTCGCCGTGCACCTGGACGGCGGTGTGCGGCGGGGAGAAGACGGTGGCGTTCTCCAGGAGTTCGGCCACGAGATGGGTGAGGTCGCCGACGGCCGGGCCGATGACCGCGAGCCGCGGCATCCGGCGGACCTCGATCCGCTCGTAGTCCTCGACCTCGGCGACGGCGGCGCGCACCACGTCCATGAGCTGGATCGGCTTGCGCCACTGCCGGGAGGGGGCGGCGCCGGAGAGGATGACCAGACCCTCGGCGTGGCGCCGCATACGGGTGGTCATATGGTCCAGGCGGAAGAGGTCGGCGAGTTCGTCGGTGTCCTCGGTGCGCCGCTCCATGGCGTCCAGCAGGGTCAGCTGGCGGTGCAGCAGCACCTGGCTGCGGCGGGCGAGGTTGACGAAGACATCGGAGACGCCCTGGCGGAGTTCGGCCTGCTTGACCGCGGCCTCGACGGCGGCCCGCTGGAGGGTGTTGAGGGCCTGGCCGACCTGGCCCATCTCGTCGGAGCCGTAGTCGAGCCGGGGCGCCTCGGTCTCGACGTCGATCTGCTCCCCCGCGCCGAGGCGGCGCATCACGCTCGGCAGCCGGACGCCGGAGACCTCCTGGGCGTCCGTGCGCAGCTGCGACAGATCGCGGACCAGGTTGCGGCCGATCCGGAACGAGACGAAGACCGAGACGATGAGGGCGAGCAGGCCCAGAATGCCGGCGGCGCCCGCCTTGAGGAGGACGTTCTTGGCGACCGGGTCGATGCGCTTCTGGAGCCGGTCGGTCGCCTCGTTGCCCAGCCGGTCGTAGTCGATGAGGACGGGCTGGGCCGCGGCCTCCCAGTGCTCCTGGTCCAGGGCCTTGATGGCCTTGTCCGGGTCCATCGAGGACAGGATCTTGCCCTCGGCGACGCGCAGGGCCGCGGGGGCGGCGTTGGTGCGCCGGTAGTCGGCGAAGACCTTCTGCTCCGAGGCGGGGAGGATCGGCAGATTGGTCTCGTAGAGCAGGGTGCGCTCGGCGATGAGATCGGAGAGCGACTGAAGGTCGGTCAGGGTCATCTTGCGCGCCGTGAGCCCCGAGACATAGAGGGCGTCCTCGCGGGACAGCGCCTCGCGGGCGCGGATCATGGCGACGAGCGCACGGCCCTGTTTGTCCAGGTCGGTGTCGGGAACGGCGTGCAGGGCGCTGCGGAATGTGTAGCAGAGATCGACAAGCTTGTTGTAGTACTCATATGCTGCGGTCCGCGTGATGCCGTTGTCCTCGACCTTCCGGCGCAGACTGTCGAGGCCGTCGGCCGCTTTGAGGATGTCGTCCAGCTCGTTCTCGGAGTCGTCGTTCAGCCGGTCGTGCACATCGTGGTCCGATTCGGCGGCGCGCAGCCTGCCGATGGCCTCATCGGTCTTGCGCTGCTGCGCGTGGAGCACGGGCAGCGCGTCGGACTGGCGCGGATCCGCGAGCAGGACGAGGGTCTGCCGCCGTTCCTTCTGGACGGCGTGCACCGCGTCCTCCGCCGGCTGGCCCGCTTTGTCGATGATGGCGGAGGCGTCCAGCAGTTGCATCGCCTCACGACCGGTGATCACCGTAGCGAAGGCCCAGATGGCCGTCAGTGAGACAAGCGGCACCAGCAACAGCGCCACGATCTTCCTGCGGATGGACTTCCCGCGAAAGCGCATGGCCTCCCCAACGTCATCCCCGAAGTCCGGGGGCGGTGTTCCGAATTCCGACAACGAGCGGCGCGAGCCTACTACTGCGAGTTGACCATCTCGAAGGCTTGTCCGGTTGCTGCAGGGAACTCCCCACACTCCGCGATCAGGAGTTGTCGGGTGATTGTCCGACTTACCCCCCGTGGCGTGGCACTCTACCGACGGTTACCGAGCGCGTCCGATCGGATGCGCTTGGCCGGATTTCCCCTCCCCAGGGGAACCTCCGGTCGCTGCCATTCGTGACCTTACGAGGCACACTGGGGGGGCATACGTCCCAAGTCCCGCTATCTGGACGGCCGGACCGGGGCAGCCGCAGGAAAGGGGTGGGAGCGTCATGGACGCCATGGACAAGGATCGCGACATCCCGGCGCGAGAGACCCGGCAGTTGTGGACCGAGGAGCCGGCCCGCAGGCGACGGCTGCCCGATCCGGTCCGTACGGCGGCGGTGCGGGCGGTCATCATCGTCGCGGTGACGATGGTGCAGGCGATGGTCGCCACGCTGTGCACGCTCGCGGGCTCGTGGTCCGCCTTCCCGGCCGTGCTCGCCACGGTGGCGAGCACGGTGGTCGCGACCTGGGGCGTGCTGGACGTCTGGGTGACCCGGCAGGTCTGGAACCAGCGGTACGGGGTGGTGTCCCGGCCCAGCAGCACGGCGCGGGAGATCCGCCGACAGCGCCGCCGGGCCCGTAAGGCGGAGCGGGTCACCTCCCGGCCGGCTGGGGAGCGCGGGCCAGCTCGCGGCGCAGCCGCGTGAAGGACCGGGGCCGGTTGACGCCGAGGACGGCGGTGGGGCTTGTGTCGCGTTCGTAAACGGCGAGGAAGCCGCCGCCGCCGGCCGTATCCCCTTCGAGGATCCGGACCGTGTCGGCGGGCTCCCGCCGCCCGGCGAACTGGATGCGCGCCCCGTACTGGTCGGACCAGAAGTACGGCAGGGCGCCGAACGGTTCGACGGTGGACCCGGCGAGCAGATTGCGGGCGGCCACGGCGCCCTGTGCGACCCCGCTCGTCCAGTGTTCGGCCCGTACGGTGCGTGCGGTGCCGGGCTGGGCGAGGCGGGCCACATCGCCTACGGCGACGACATTGGGCAGCGCGGTGACGCACCCCTCGTCGCACAGCACCCCGTCGTCGAGCGCCAGGCCGGAGCCTTCCAGCCACCCGGTGGCCGGCCGCACCCCGACGCCAACGACCACCACATCGGCGGGCAGCACCCGCCCGTCGGTGAGCTCGACGCCGGTGACCCGGCCGGTGCCGCGCAGGGTGGCCACCCCGGCGCCGCACAGCAGCCTCACCCCGCTGCCCGAGTGCAGGGCGGCGCACACCCGGGCCATCTCCTCGCCCAGTTGGGGCACCAGCGGCAGCGGCGCGGCCTCGACCACGGTGACCTCAAGGCCGAGGGCGGCGCAGGAGGAGGCGACCTCGGCGCCGATGAAACCGGCGCCGATGACGACCACGCGCGCTGCCCCGGCGCGCAGTTCGGCGCGGAGCCGGGCGGCGTCGTCGAGGGTGCGCAGGGTGTGCACTCCGGTGAGGTCCGGGGTGCGCAGCGTTCTGGGCGCGGCTCCGGTGGCGATGACGACGCCGTCGGTGCGCAGCGTACGGCCACCCGTGAGGCGGACCTCGCCGGCCGCGGCGTCCAGCCCCTCGGCCCGGACACCGAGCAGCCACTCGGCGTCCAGTTCGGCCTCCTCCTCGGGGTCGGTCAGGGCGAGCGCGCCAAGGCCCTCGCCCGGTTCGGCCTCCCCGGTCAGGAAGTCCTTGGACAGCGGCGGGCGGTCGTACGGGCGGTGGCGCTCCTCGCCCACGATGACCAGCCGTCCTTCGTACCCCTGGGCGCGCAGGCCCCGCGCCGCGTGCAGACCCGCGAGCGAGGCCCCGACCACCGTGACCGCCTTCACGCGACGGCTTCTTCCTGCATCGTTCGTACGGGCTCGCCGGGTACGGCGTGCACCGCGGGGTGGACATACAGCATTCCGTCGACGACCGTGACCGCGTGGGTCCGTACGGGCTTACGGGCGGGCAGGCACGTCGGCTCGCCGGATCGCAGATCGAACAGCGCGGCGTGCAGCGGGCATTCGACGTAGCAGCCTTCCAGCCACCCTTCGGAGAGGGAGGCATCCTGGTGGCTGCAGGTGTCATCGATGGCGTAGAACGCTCCGTCGGAGTGGAACACCGCGATCGGCGCGGTGGCGTCGCCGGCCTCGACACGCACCGACTCACCCTCCGGCAGATCCTCGATACGGCAGACGGGAATCATTGGCCCCCCTCACACTGATCGGTATCATGTGCGTTTTGAATGACGCATTGGAAAGCGCGATGCGCAACAGAATCCAGATTAGGAAGGCAGCCGTCAAGAGTTCCCCGTCGAGGGGCCCCACGCAGAGCCGTCGGATGGTGAGATCAGACCCATGACGAACACGACCGAGGAACGGGCCGAGGAGAAGCGGGGGGCCGCCGGGGGAGTGCAGTCGGTGGACAGGGCGGTCAGCGTCCTGGAGATCCTTGCCAGGCTCGGCGAGGCCGGAGTGACCGAGATCGCCGACGAGCTGGGGGTCCACAAGTCGACCGCCTTCCGGCTGCTCGGCGTGCTGGAGAACCGCGGCCTGGTCGGCCAGGAACGAGAGCGGGGAAAGTACTACCTGGGCGCCGGGGTGCTCAGACTGGCGGGCGCCGCCGCCATCCGCCTGGACATCTCGCAGGAGGGCGCCCCGGTGTGCCGGGCGCTGGCCGACGAGACCGGTGAGACGGCCAACATCGCCGTGCTGGACGGGGACGCGGCGGTCAACATCATGCAGGCGCGCGGCGCCGCGGCGGTCACCGCCTTCAACTGGCTCGGCCGGCGCACCGCGCTGCACGCGACCGCGAGCGGCAAGGTGCTGCTCGCGCATCTGACCGGCGAGCGCCTGGAGCGGCTGGTGACGCGGAAGCTGCCGCGGTTCACCGAGCACACCATCACCACCTCGGCCGAGCTGCGGCAGCAGTTGGAGACCGCCGCCGAGCGCGGCTTCGCGTACTCCTGCGAGGAGCTGGAGATCGGACTGAACGCGGTCGCGGCGCCGGTGCGCGGACACGACGGCGCGGTCATCGGGGCCATCGGCGTCTCGGGGCCGGCGTACCGGATGGCGCAGAGCCGGCTGCCCGATCTGGCCGAATACGCCGTGAAGACGGCCGAGGAGCTGTCCCGCCGGATGGGCTTCCCCGGCTGACCGCCACACCACCCACCACCCACGCGAAGAGGGGGCCGGAGCGTTCCGGCCCCCTCTTCGCATGTCCGGGGCCGGGCGCCCGGGGCCCGGCGGACGCGGCGATACCGGGAGTCAGCGCGGCTTTACAGGTGGTTTACGCGCACCCCTTGACCACACGGGGCAGCGACTTTCAGGATGTCTCCCATCGCGCAACACGCCGCGCCATACGCAACTCGGAGGTACCGGCGGCCGTTGAGACGGCCGCCTGCCTCCGGCCATCGAGGCAGCCATGCCAGCTCCCACGCACCGGTCCCTGCGAGCGCAGGAGAACAGAGGAGTGAGCCATGCCGCAAGAAGCCCGCGCCGTCGTCGCGGTGAAAAAAGGCGCACCCGTCGAGGTGCTGCCGGTCCTCGTGCCCGATCCCGGCCCCGGTGAGGTGCTGGTGGGAGTCCAGGCGTGCGGGGTGTGCCACACCGACCTGCACTACCGGGACGGCGCCATCGGTGACGAGTTTCCGTATCTGCTCGGGCATGAGGCGGCCGGAATGGTCGAGGCGGTGGGCCCCGGCGTCACCGGCCTTTCACCCGGTGACTATGTGGTCCTGGCCTGGCGCGCACCGTGCGGCGGCTGCCGCTCCTGCCGCCGGGGCCGCCCCTGGTACTGCTTCGACAGCCGCAACGCCGCCCAGCCGATGACCCTCACGGACGGCACCCCGCTCAGCCCGGCGCTCGGCATCGGCGCGTTCGCCGAGAAGACGCTGGTCGCGGCGGGACAGGCGGTCAAGATCGACCCCTCGGCCCGCCCCGAGGCGGCGGGCCTGATCGGCTGCGGGGTGATGGCCGGTTACGGCGCGGCGGTGCACACCGGCGGGGTGTCCAACGGCGACACGGTCGCGGTCATCGGCTGCGGCGGCGTCGGCAACGCGGCGATCGCCGGAGCCTCACTGGCCGGGGCGCGCCGGGTGATCGCCGTCGACATCGACGACGCCAAGCTCGACGCGGCGACCCGCTTCGGCGCCACCGACACCGTCAACTCCCGTGGGACGGACCCGGTCGAGGCGGTGCGCGAGCTGACCGGTGGCTTCGGCGCGAATATCGTCATCGACGCGGTGGGCCGCCCCGAGACCTACCGCCAGGGCTTCTATATGCGCGATCTGGCCGGGGTGCTGGTGCAGGTCGGGGTGCCGGATCCGGAGATGCGCATCGATCTGCCGCTGATCGATGTGTTCTCGCGGGGCGGTGCGCTCAAGTCCTCGTGGTACGGCGACTGTCTGCCCAGCCGGGACTTTCCCGTGCTGGTCGACCTCCATCTCAGCCGCAAGCTGGATCTGGAGGCGTTCATCAGCGAGACGATCTCGCTGGACGAGGTCGAGGCGGCGTTCGCCAAGATGCAGCGCGGCGAGGTGCTGCGATCGGTGGTGGTCCTGTGAGCGACGCACGCGCGGCCGCCGGGCCGCACAACGACCACGATACCCGCACCTCTGCGCCGCACGGGCGGAGAAGCGAACAAGAAGACACTGCGAGCGACGCACGCGCGGCCACCGGACCGCACAACGACCACGACACCCGCACCTCTGCGCCGCACGGGCGGAGAAGCGAACAAGAAGACACTGCGAGCGACGCACGCGCGGCCACCGGACCGCACAACGACCACGACACCCGCACCTCTGCGCCGCACGGGCGGAGAAGCGAACAAGAAGACACTGCGAGCGACGCACGCGCGGCCACCGAACCGCACAACAACCACGACACCCGCACCTCTGCGCCGCACGGGCGGAGAAGCGAACAAGAAGACACTGCGACACCCGACATCGACGCCCGCGTCGTCATCGTCGGCGCCGGGATCGTCGGCTGCTCGCTGGCCGATGAGCTGACCGCGCGCGGCTGGACCGACGTCACGGTCCTCGACCAGGGCCCGCTGCTCGCCCCCGGCGGCTCGACCTCGCACGCCCCCGGGCTCGTCTTCCGGACCAGCCCGTCCAAGACCCTCACCGAGTTCGCGGCCTATACGGTCGAGAAGTTCTCCTCCCTCGAGGTCGACGGGGTGTCCTGCTTCAACCCGGTCGGCGGTCTGGAGATCGCCACCAGCGAGGAGCGCTGGGCCGATCTGCACCGCAAGGCGGGGCTCGCCGCGTCCTGGGGTGTACGGGGCGAACTGCTCACCCCGGCCCAGTGCGCCGAGCTGTGGCCGCTGCTCGACCCGGACGCGATCCTCGGCGGCTTCCACACCCCCGACGACGGGCTGGCCCGCGCGCTGCTCGCCTCCCGCGCCCAGATCGAGCGGGCCACCGCGCGCGGCGCCCGCTTCCTGGACCGGCACACCGTCACCGGTATCGAGCAGGAGGACGGCCGGGTCACGGCCGTGGTCACCGACCGGGGCACCTTCCCCGCCGACCTGGTGGTCTCGGCGGCCGGGTTCTGGGGGCCGCTGATCGGCGCGATGGCAGGGGTGCCCGTACCGCTGCTGCCGCTCGCCCACCAGTACGCCAGGACCGCGCCGCTGCCGGAGCTCGCGGGGGTCAACGACCCGCGGACGGAGGCGAGCCGGCCGATTCTGCGCTTCCAGGACCGCGACCTCTACTTCCGCGAGCACACCGACCGCATCGGCATCGGCAGTTACGCCCACCGCCCCCTGCCGGTCGACCCGGCCGCGGTGCCCACGTACGACGAGGCCCCCGTCATGCCGTCCTCGCTGCCCTTCACCGAGGAGGACTTCGCGCCCAGCTGGGAGGACAGCGTCGGACTGCTTCCCGCGCTCGGCGAAAGCCGTGTCGAGGAGGGCTTCAACGGCGTCTTCTCCTTCACCCCCGACGGGATGCCGGTCCTCGGCGAGTCCCGCGAGGTGCGCGGCTTCTGGCTGGCCGAGGCGGTGTGGGTGACCCACTCCGCGGGCGTCGCCAAGGCCGTCGCCGAGTGGATGACCGACGGGCGGCCGGCCGTGGACGTCCATGAGTGCGATCTCTACCGCTTCGAGGACGCCCAGCGCTCCCCCGCCTATGTCGCCGAGCGCGGCGCGCAGAACTTCGCCGAGGTCTACGACGTCATCCACCCGCTGCAGCCCATGGACCAGCCCCGCCCGCTGCGGGTCAGCCCCTTCCACGTACGGCAGCGGGAGCTGGGCGCGTACTTCCTGGAGGGCGCGGGCTGGGAGCGGCCGCACTGGTACGAGGCCAACGCCCCGCTCGCCGAGGGGATCGAGCTGCCCGAGCGCGACCCCTGGTCGGCCCGCTACTGGTCGCCGATCGCCGCCGCCGAGGCCCGGATCACCCGGGAGCGGGTCGCGCTGTACGACATGACCCCGCTCAAGCGGCTGGAGGTCAGCGGGCCCGGCGCGCTCGACTTCCTCCAGCGCATGACCACCAACCAGCTCGCGAAGAAGCCCGGCGCGGTCACCTACACCCTGATGCTGGACGAGGCCGGGGGCGTACGCAGCGATCTGACGGTCGCCCGCATCGCGGAAAACGCCTTCCAAGTCGGCGCGAACAGCGGACTGGACCTGGACTGGCTGCTGCGCCACGCCCCAGCCGACGTCCATATAGCCGACATCACGCCGGGCACCTGCTGCATCGGTGTATGGGGCCCGCTCGCCCGGGAGTTCGTCCAGCCGCTGACCCGCGATGACTTCTCCCATGAGGCGTTCGGCTACTTCAAGGCCAAGCGGACGTATATCGGCCATGTCCCGGTGACCGCGATGCGCTTGTCCTACGTCGGCGAGCTCGGCTGGGAGCTGTACACCACCGCCGATCTGGGCCTTCGGCTGTGGGACACGCTGTGGGAGGCGGGACAGCGGCACGGGGTGATCGCCGCCGGGCGCTCCGCCTTCAACAGTCTGCGGCTGGAGAAGGGCTATCGCGCCTGGGGTCATGACATGACCGCCGAACACGATCCGTACGAGGCCGGGGTCGGCTTCGCCGTCCGGATGAACAAGGGCGACTTCGTGGGGCGCCCGGCGCTGGAGGGGCGCAGCGAGGAGACGGTGCGGCGCAAGCTCGCCTGTCTCACCCTGGACGATCCGGCGGCACTCGTCATGGGCAAGGAGCCGGTGTTCCTGGAAGGCGCGGCCGGGGTCGCGGCGGGCTATGTGACCAGCGCCTCCTACGGCTACACGATCGGCCGGACCGTGGCGTACGCCTGGCTGCCGGCCGGGGCCGCCGTGCCCGGCACCGCCGTCCATATCGAGTACTTCGGCGAGAAGGTCCCGGCGACCGTCGCCGCCGAGCCGCTCTTCGACCCGCGGATGGAGCGCATCCGCCGCTGATCCGGCCCGTGTGCCCCCCCGACGCCCCGCGTGAACGACCGCGTGAACGACCGCTCGGAGGACCCCTGATGGCCCCCACCTACGATGTGATCGTCCTGGGCCTCGGCGGCATGGGCAGTGCCGCCGCCCACCATCTCGCCGCGCGCGGCGTCCGCGTGCTCGGCCTGGAGAAGTTCGGCCCGGTGCACAACCGGGGCTCCAGCCACGGCGGTTCGCGTGTCACCCGCCAGTCGTACTTCGAGGACCCCGCGCATGTGCCGCTGCTGCTGCGCAGCTACGAGCTGTACGAGCGGCTGGAGCGGGACACCGGCCGCGAGGTCGCCACGCCGTGCGGCGGGGTGATGGCCGCCACCCGCGTGTACAGCAACACGCCCGACGAGCGCTTCGTCATCACCCGGCGTCCGGCACACACCGACTCGGTCACCGTCGCCTGCGGCTTCTCCGGACACGGCTTCGAATTCGTGCCGGTGGTCGGCGAGATCCTCGCCGACCTGGCGCTCACCGGTGACACCCCGCAACCCATTGAGCTCTTCGACCCCCGCCGACTGATCGCCGCGCCCGCCTGAGGAGAACCCCATGACCGTGGCTCCCGAATCACCCGCCGCCACCGCGTCCAGTCTCATCGCCACTCTCCCCGGTCACTGGTACACCGCTCCCCAGATCTTCCGGCGGGAGCAGGAGCATCTGTTCGAGGCCCTGTGGTTCTGCGCGGTGCGCAGCGCCGATCTGGACCGGCCCGGGGCGTTCCGCACCGTGCAGGTCGGCCGCGAGAGCGTGCTGATCACCCGTAACCGCGGCGGTGAGCTGCGCGCGTTCCTGAACATCTGCCGCCACCGCGGCGCCCGGCTGTGCACCGAGGAGTCCGGCACGGTGCGGCGCTCGCTCCAGTGCCCGTACCACGCCTGGACCTACGATCTCGACGGCAAGCTCACCGCCGCACCCAATCTGCAGAGAATGCCCGATATCGACCGGGTCGAGCGCGGGCTGCTGCCCGTGGCGCTGCGCGAATGGCTCGGCTATGCGTGGGTGTGTCTGGCCGAGGAGCCGCCGTCGTTCGAGGAGACGGTCATCGGGGCGGTCGCCGAGCGGCTCGGCGACGCCGGTGCCGTGGAGCGCTACGGCGTGGCGGGGCTGTCCCTGGGCCGCCGGATCAGCTATGACATCCGCGCCAACTGGAAGCTGATCGTCGAGAACTTCATGGAGTGCTACCACTGCGCCACGATCCACCCGGAGCTCACCGAGGTACTGCCGGAGTTCGCCGACGGCCTCGCGGCACAGTACTTCGTCGGGCACGGCGCCCAGTTCGCCGAGGAGGCCGAGGGGTTCACGGTGGACGGCAGCGCGGGGTTCGGCCGGATCACGGGCCTCGCCGCCGAGCAGGACCGCCGCTACTACGCGATCACCGTGCGGCCGCAGGTCTTCATCAACCTCGTCCCCGACCATGTGATCGTCCATCGGATGTTCCCGCTCGCCCCCGATCGCACGCTGGTGGAATGCGACTGGCTCTACGCACCCGAGGTGGTCGCCTCCGAACGGGATCTGTCCAAGTCGGTCGAGCTGTTCCATCGGGTCAACACCCAGGACTTCGACGCCTGTGAGCGCACCCAGCCCGCGATGGACTCACGCGCGTACCGCCTCGGCGGGGTGCTCGTCCCCAGCGAGCACCACATCGGCGCCTTTCACCAATGGGTGACGGACCATGTCCCGACCCCGGAAGCGGAGGAATGCCCGTGACTGATCTCTTCATCGGTGGCCAGTGGACCGGCGCGATCGACGAACGCACCCGTGAGATCCGCTGCCCGGCCGACGGATCGCTGGTGGCGGTCGTCGACGAGGGCGGCGGCAAGGACGCGGCCGAGGCGGTGGCCGCCGCCCGGCAGGCATTCGACCAGGGGGCCTGGCCGCACACCCCGGTCGGGGCGCGCGGCGATCTGCTGCTGCGCGTCGCGGACCTGCTGGAGCGCGACAAGACCGGACTCGCCCGCGCGGAGTCCCTGGACACCGGGAAGCGGCTGGCGGAGAGCGAGCTCGACATCGACGGTGCGGTGGCGTGCTTCCGCTACTACGGGCAGCTGGTGCGCACCGAGGCGGACCGGGTCGTGGACACCGGCACCCAGCACGCCGTCAGCCGCGTCGTCAATGAACCGGTCGGTGTCTGCGCGCTGATCACCCCATGGAACTATCCGCTGCTGCAGACCTCATGGAAGGTGGCGCCCGCGCTCGCCGCGGGCAACACCTTCGTCCTGAAGCCGAGCGAACTGACGCCGAGCACGGCCATCGCCGTGACGCGGCTGCTGGAGGAGGCGGGGCTGCCCGGCGGAGTGGCCAATCTGGTGCTGGGCCCGGGCGCCGAGGCCGGCGCCCCGCTCACCGACAACCCCGATGTGGATCTGGTGTCCTTCACCGGGGGTCTGCGGACCGGGCGCCGGATCATGGCCGCCGCCTCGAACACCGTCAAGAGAACCTCGCTGGAGCTGGGCGGCAAGAACCCCAATATCGTCTTCGCCGACGCGGACTTCGAGACCGCCGTCGACTACGCGCTCACCGCGGTCTTCCTCCACTCCGGGCAGGTCTGCTCGGCCGGCGCCCGGCTGCTGGTGGAGGACCCCGTGCACGACGCCTTCGTCGAGGAGGTCGTACGCCGCGCCCGCCGAATCCGGCTCGGCGGGCCGTTCGACGCACACGCCCAGACCGGTCCGCTGATCTCCGCCGCGCACCGGGCCAAGGTCGAGGCGTATGTGGCCGCGGGGATCGCCGAGGGCGCACGGCTGCGCTGCGGGGGCGCCCGCCCCGACGATCCGGACCTGGCCGACGGCTTCTACTATCTGCCGACCGTTCTGGACTCCTGCCACCACGGCATGTCCGTGCTGGCCGACGAGTCCTTCGGACCGGTGCTCACGGTGGAGCGCTTCACCGACGAGGACGAGGCGGTACGGCTCGCCAACGACACGGTCTTCGGGCTCGCGGGGGCGGTGTGGTCCGGCGACGAGGGGCGCGCGCAGCGGGTCGCCTCCCGGCTGCGGCTGGGCACCGTATGGATCAACGACTACCACCCCTATCTGCCGCAGGCGGAGTGGGGCGGGTTCAAACAGTCGGGTACCGGGCGGGAGCTGGGGCCCAGCGGGCTCGCCGAGTACCGCGAGACCAAGCACATCTGGCGCAATACGCGTCCGCGTCCCCAGGGCTGGTTCGCCTGAGCGGCCGCCGCGGGCCGTGCCGGGGGCCTGGCCGGACCAGGCCCGTCCCCCTCCTGCCGCGACCTCGTCGGCACCCTCGCACAGACCGACCGGCGCGTCCGCGACCGCCCGCTGGAGCGCTCGTCCGTTCGGGTGACCTCGTGTCCGGGGAGCCTCCGACCGCCTGGTCGTGCGCACCGCGGTCGACAGCGCCGGCGCGCTGGCGACGATCGACGGCGGCGCCCTCCTGGACACCCTCGCCGGGCGTGGGGAACGGGCCGGCCATCGCGGTGGGCCGACAAAGGATCGAGGTCGCCGGCCGCCTGGGCACGCTCGAACTCCTCAACCAGTTCTCCGGGTCTTACCCGACCAGGGCCCCTACAGCGGCGGCACTGTGGTGACCGTCATCGGCCGCCACCTCACCTACGCCACAGCCGTGTTCTTCGGTCCCCGCCCGGCGGCGAGCTTCGCCGTCCTCGACGACGAGACCATCGTCGCGGTGAGCCCCTCGGGCAGCGGAGCGGTCCCGGTCACGGTCACCACCCCCGGCGGAACCGCCCCCCCTCGGCCTCTTCTTCTCCATCCACTGGCCCGGCCTGGCGGGCATCGTTCCGGTCGCCGGTCCGCTCGGCGGTGGCAACATCGTCGAACTCAGCGGCATCAACCTGAGCACCGCGCTGCTCGCGCACTTCGGCGACGCCGTCGCCCACCCCACGGCGGTCTCCGACCAGCAAGTGCTCGTGACCGCTCCGCCCGTGTCGGGGCCCGGCACCGTCCCGGTCCATGTCACCACCATCGGCGGAGTGAGCAACAGGCTGCTCTGCACCTACGCGGCCGCCCCGCACGTCACCGGTGTCAGCCCGGCCACGGGGTCGATCGCGGGCGGCGACACCATCGTCCTGACGGGCACCGCGCCCCCGCGTCACCGGCGTCACCGGCGTCACCATCGGCGGTGTCCCCGCGACGTCCTCCGCGCGTACTCGGACTCGGACACCCTGATCGTCGTGGTGACGCCCCCGCGTGTCCCCGGTCCCGCCGACATCACCGTCACCACCCCCGGGGGCAGCGTGACGGTTCCCGACGCCTTCGGCTGCAAGGCGCCCTCGGCGACGAGCGTCACCTCCACGCCTGATCCCGCCCTCGTCGGCCAGCCGGTGACCTTCACCGCTGTGGTGACGGGTGTCCCGCCCACGACGGGCACGCCGACCGGCACCGTCACGTTCGACTTCGGCGACGGAACATCCAGCGTGACGGCGCCCGTCACGGACGGCACGGCCACGGTCAGCCACGTCTACACCGCGCCCTCGGACACCCCCTGCACCGTCACCACCGGCTACAACGGCGACGTCAACTCGCGCCCTCCGCGGGGACCACCACCCAGACACGGTGGCGAACTGAGGGCCGCCGCGACCACCCGGCGCTCCGCCTAGTCCGCGGCTTCGGCGGGCGCGTCCGCCTCCGGCCGCCGGTACATCCGCGTCGCCGTGATCTGACCGTGCACCTGCTCCCCCTCCGGGTCCCGGGCCGGTAGCCCCGGGCGCAGATGCTCCTCGACGCTGATGTACTTCAGCCCCGCCCGCAGGTCGGCGTCGTTCCTGAGCCGGATCACCAGCGGGAACTCGGCCAGCGCCGTCGTGTCGAACAGCCCCGTCGTATAGAGGAGCTGCACGCCCAGCGCGTCCGCGACCGCCCGCTGAAGCTCCAGCAGATACGTCGCGTTGGCCCGGCCGATCGGGTTGTCGAGGAAGAGCGTGCCGGCGTGGCGGTGCTTGTCGCGGCCCCGGTCGTTGCTGCGCAGCGCCGCCATCGTACAGTACAGGGCGATGGCGGCGGTCAGCAGCTGACCGCCCGAGAAGACATCGCCCATCTGCCCCACCGGCACCCGCTCGGCCCTTAGCACCGCGTCCGGCTTGAGGATCTCGACGGCCACCCCGCGCGGCTGGAGCGCCGCGTGGACGCCGCGCAGCAGCAGCGACATGCCGTCGCGGCGCAGATCGGAGTTCTTCTTCACGGCGGAGCGGGTCGCCTCGTCGATGACCTCGCCGAGCCGCTCGGTGAGCGTCGCCTGGTCCGGGTCGTCGAAGCGGATCCGCAGGAACTCCTGCCCCGACCACTCGCCGAGCCCCTCCGGGAGCCGGGAGAGCCGCTGCGCCGAGCGCAGCGTGGCCAGACACGACTCGACCAGCCCGCGCAGCCGGTCCACGATGCTGTCCCGGTTGCGCTCCAGCTGCTCGAGCTCATCGGTCAGCACGCGCAGCCGGGGCGCGAACGCCTCGGCCCAGGCCGCGGCGTGCTCGGGCAGCGCCGCCGCGGGCAGTTCGCGGATCTGCTGGCGGGCCGGGGTGCGGACCTGCTCGTAGCGGGTGGAGTTGGCGTGCCGTACGAGCACGTCACCGGCCTCCCGGACCGCCGACTCGGCCGCCGACAGATCCGCGGCGCAGCCGCGCAGCGAGCGCCGGGCCTCGGCCGCCGCCTGGCGGGCCTCGGCCAGGTCGCCGGCGTACGGATCAGGCCGCTCGGCCTCGTCCTCCGCCGCGCCCGGCCCGTCCCGCAGCAGATCCCTCAGCAGGGCCGCGGTCTCGTCGAAGCCGCCCGCCGCGTCCTCGGCGGAGCGGTGGGCGCGCAGCAGATCGGCGTGGGCGGTGCGGGCGGTCTCCAGGGCGTCCGTACGGGCGGCCAGTTCGGCATTGGCGGTGCGCAGCAGCTCCTTCGCGCGCTCCGCGTCGGCCGGAACCATCTCTTCCGGCAGCTCGGTGTGTGCGTCGCCGTCGGCGGGCGCGAGCCGCTCGGCCTCGCCGCGCAGCCGGCCGAGCTGCTCGCTCGCCGCCGAGGCGCGGGTCTCCAGCATCTGGACGAGCGATTCGGCGCGGGCCGCGGCGGCCTGGCGGGACGGGCCGTCGGCACCGTCGGTGCCCTCCAGGAGCTGGGCGGCGCGGGTGCGGACCTTGTTGGTGAGCCGGTCGAGG
The DNA here is from genome assembly GCF_040606675.1 of Streptomyces sp. NPDC005393. Taxonomy (NCBI): domain Bacteria; kingdom Bacillati; phylum Actinomycetota; class Actinomycetes; order Kitasatosporales; family Streptomycetaceae; genus Streptomyces; species Streptomyces sp. NPDC005393. The sequence goes on from NZ_JBEXFG010000028.1 coordinate 34,925, forward strand.
GTGGCGAGCGCCGCGCTCTCGTCGCTCTCGGCGCGGGCCTGTTCGGCGCGGAGGTCGGCGCCGACGCCGACCTTCTCGTACACCTGGGACGCGGCCCGGTACGCCTCGCGGAGCGCGGGCAGCGAGGCGGAGGGCGGCTCGGTGTCCTGCCCGAGGTCGTCGGGGGCGCCCGCGATCTCCGCGCGCTCGGCGCGCAGGGCGCGAGCGGTGCGGCGCGCGTCGTCCGCCGCGCGCTGGGCGGCGCGCCGGTCCTCGTCGGCGGCGCGGGCGCGGTCCACGCACGCGGCGGCCTGCTCCTCCGACTCGGCGGCCTCCTCGGCCAGTTCGCGCTGCCGGGTCTGCCAGGAGGCGCGCTCGCGCAGGCGGTAGGCCAGCCCCGCGAGTGCGTCGGCCACCCGGCGGGCCCGCTGCGCCGCCTCCTGGCGCTCATCGCGCACCCGGGCCGACTCGGTGGCGGCCTCATCCGCCTCCGCCCGCGCCGTACGGGCCTCCTCCAGGTCCCGCTGCGCGGACTCGGCGGCCTCCCGGGCGGTTTCGGCCGCCGCGGCGAGCTCCGCGAGCCGGCCGGGCGGGCAGCCGGTGCGCCACGACGCGAGCCGTGCCGACAGCGCCCGGTCCCCGGCCAGCCGGGTGGCCAGCGCCCGGATCTCCTCGTCGCGCGCGGTGGCGCGGGCCCGCAGCTCGCGCCGTTCGTCGTCGGCGGCGCGCTCGTCGTGCATCGCCGGGTTCGGCGGCACGAGGAAGACCCCGCTGTCCGGCGCCCCGGGCGCGGGCGTCGGTGCGAGCAGCGCGGCGGAGGTCCCGACGGCCACCGCCGAGCGCGGCAGCAGCGACGCCTGGCCCAGCACCTCGCGGGCACGGGCGTGGGTGTCGGGGTCGGTGATGACGACACCATCCACCAGCTCCGGGCGGGCCGCGAGCACGGCGGCGTGGTCCACGGGGTCCACGGCCTGGGCGAGGTAGCGCCAGCCGGGGAGGGCGGGGATGCCGTGTTCGCCGAGATACTCCACGGCGGCCAGTACGTCGGGGCTGGGCGGCAGCAGCCCGCCGTCGCCGAGCGCGGCGAGAATGCGCGCGTCGTCGGCGGCGGCGGTCCGCAGCTCGAAGAGCTGACGCTCGGCGGAGGCGACGCTCTCATCCAAGAGCTCGCGCAGCGCGTCGGCGTTGCGGTCGAGCTCATCGGCGGTCAGCGGGCCGTCGGGGCGGAGCGGCACAGCAGTACGGCCCGGCTCACGGCTCGGTGCGCGCTCCGGCGCGGCGGGCTCGCCGTCGGTCTCGGGTGCCCAGCAGTCGGCGTCGTCGGCGGCCTGGTCGCCCTGGTCGCCCTGGTCGCCCTGGTCGCTCGGCTCGGGATCGGCTTCCGCGCCGCCCTCCGTCGCGTCGACGCGGGCCGAAACCCCACCTGGCGGCCGGGACTCCGCCGCCACCGCCCGGCCCCCGCGAGCCGTCGTGGGCTCGCCGCCACGGCGTACGTCTCGGCTCTCGCCCCGCGACGCCATGTCGCCACCCGGCGCGGCGCCCTCCCCGTCCGTCTCCTCGATACGGACGGTCACCCGCCCCGGCCCGCGCGTTTCGGCCGCCACCGGACGACCGCCGGAGGCGGCGCCGCCCCCCAGGCGCCGGGCCGGGCGTGGCTCGGCCGCCGCCGCACCGTCGCCTTCGGCAGACGGCGACGCGCCCCCCGCCGGGCGCGAGTACTCCGCCGACGGACGGTCCCCCGACGCGGTGTCCGAGCCGGCCCGCCACGACGCCCAGCCGACCGGCTCGTCCGGGCCGGCGGACGACGCCGCCTCCTCCGCCTCCCCGGCATGGGGCGAATCCGGCTCCGTGAGGCGCGGCCCAGCCGCCGACGGACGATCGTCCACCGCACCGTCGCCCTCGTCGGACCGCGACGCGCCGTCCCCCGCTTCGAACCCGGCGTGGGGCCTCTGCGAGCTCGCATCCGCCCGGAACGAACGGCCGCCCCACTCCGCGTCCGCGTCTGCGAACGAGAGAGCGCCGTCCTCCTCCGCATCGGCGAAGAAGTACACGCCGTCCTCCTCCACGGCGTCCTCGATACGCGCCGGACCGTCCGCGCGGAAGGCGGCGGGGAGTCGGGAGAGGCCCAGCATGTCGTCCGCGTCCTCCTCGTCCACGCGGACCGTCACCCATCCCGCCCGGCTGGAGTCGGCCGGCAGGGAGCGGTCGGCGCGCGGGGCGGGGACGGCGGCCGGAGGCTGTGGAAGGCCCAGCAGCTCGACGAGGCGCTGTTCCGCGCCCAGCGACTCGGCGGCCCGCCGCTCGGCGTCGTACGCGGAGTCCGCGGCCCGTGCCGCGTCCACCGCTCGGGCCTCGGCCAGTTCGGTGCGGGCCTGTTCGGCCGCGGCCGCCTTGGCGTGGTCGGCGGTGCGGCGGGCCGCCTCGCGGGCGGCGTTCCAGGCGGCGACCGTCGTCTTCTCGGCGTCGCTGGCGGCGAGCGCGGCGCGGGCCGGGTCGGCGTCGGGGGCGGAGTCGTCGAGCCAGCCGGCGCGTACGGCCTCGGCGGTCTCCTGCTCGACCTCGGCGAGCCGCTGCCGCAGATGCCCGGCGTCGCTGCGGGCGCGCTGGCCGGCCGTGGCGGCGGCCGTGGCGTCGCGGTGGGCGGCCTCGCCGGCCTCCTGGAGGGCGCCGGAGCGCTCCTCCTCCTCGTTGGCGAGCCGCTCGCCGTCCTCCGCCGCCGCGTGCAGCACCCGTACGAGGTCGGCGGCGGCCTTGGCGCGGGCGGCGAGCGCGGGGGCCGCGTCCCGCTCGGCCTCGCGGATGGCGGCGGCCACGCGCGCGGAGCGGTCGGCGGCGGCGCGGTGGCGCAGCACGGTCTCGGCGGCCTGCCAGGCGGAGTGCAGGGTGCGGGCGTCGTTGAGCTCGCGGCGCTGCGCCGCCGCGCCCTTCTCGGCGGCGGCGAGGGCCAACGAGGCGTGGCGGTAGGCGATTTCGGCGGCGATCAGGTCGCTGCGGCCGCGCGCCTGGTCGGCCTCGGTGACGGCGTGCGCGGCGGACGCGACCTGCTGGGCCAGCTCGGCGGCGCGCCCCCGCTCCTGCGCGCCGCGCGCGGACAGCCGCCGGGCGAGCGTACGGGTGCGGCGCTCGGCTCCCGTGTGGACGCCGCGTGCCTGCTCGCGCCGCTCCGCGGCCTCCTCGATGCGCGAGAGCAGGTCCAGCGAACCGGCCGTGAAGTCCCGCTCCGCCATGAGCTCCGCGCGGCGGCCGAGCTTGTGCGCGAAGCCGTGGACGAGGTCGGCGAGCCCGTCGGTGTCGCGGGTGTCGGTGACGGCGCGCAGCAGCAGATCGGTGAAGTCGGAGTCGTTCTTGACCGCGAAGAGCCCGGCCGCCTCGCCCTCGTCTGCGTTCATCTCCCGCTGGTAGCGGAAGAGTTCGGGGTCGAGGCCGAGCTCGCCCAGGTGCTCGTTCCAGCGCTCGTGGATCTCCACCCACACCACGTCCAGGTGCGGATACGCCTTGCCCGCCTCGGTGATGGCGTCCCGGAAACCCTTCATGGTGCGGCGGCGGCCGCGGGCGGTGGACGCGCCCTCGGCGACGGGCCGCACCGCCGCGGACTCGGCGACCGGCAGCGAGTCGAGGCTGAGGCCGGGCCCCGGCCGGAAGGAGTACCACGCCTCGGCGAACTTCCGCGGGTCGTTGGAGACCTGACGGCCGCGCCACTCGCTGACCTTGCCGACGACGACGGTCTCGCCGGTGACCGTGTGCTGCCACTCCAGGGCGACATGCCCGCAGTCGTCGGCGAGCAGGAACTTGCGCAGCACGCCGGAGCTGGCGCCGCCGAGGGTGTTGCGGTGGCCGGGCAGCATGACCGAGAAGATCAGCTTGAGGAGGACCGACTTGCCGCCGCCGTTCTCCAGGAAGAGCACACCGGCGGGCGCGGGGCGGCGCGGCGGCCCGACGGGCTCCTCCTCGAAGAACTCCGCCTGGGTGGGAGCGGGGCTGGGCACCGGCTCGCCGACTCCGCGCAGGTCCAGCACGGTGTCGGCGTAGCGCGCACCGGCCGGCCCGATGGAGTAGAGGCGGACCCGGGACAGCTCGTACATGGCGGCGGACTCTCGTTGTCGTGAAGGGTGGTGGTCGGGCAGTGGTCAGGAACTCAGGAGTGGAAGGGCAGCCCCGCGCCGGCGACGAGGTCGAGGTCGTCGGTGTCCTCCGGCGGCAGCAGTGTCGCGCTGCCGTCGCCGACGGGCACGACGCCGAGCTCCAGCAGCTCGGCCATGGCGGCGCCGGCCGCCATGTCGCGCACCTGCAGCTGATAGCGGGCGGTCGTGCGGTACGCGCCTCCGGCGTCGTCCCCGGTGCGCTGCAGAAAGCCGGAGTCGACGAGGAAGGCGACGGCCTTGCCGACGATGCCGGTCGTCGAACCCGCGAGCCTGCGCGCGTCCTTGGTCGCGCCGGTCGCGCTGCGGCGCGCGTACACCCGCCAGGCGGATTCCAGCCCCGGCGCACCGGTGGCGGGGTCGGTGTTCTCCCCCTGCTCCTCGGCCCGCTCCTCCAGCCGACGGCACGCCTGGCGTACGAAGGCGTCGACGCCGTTGACGGTGACGCGGCCGATATAGCCGTCGTCGGCCAGGTCCTCGGGGCGCGGGAACGCCAGGGCGGCGACCGCGAGATGGGCGAGGCCGTGCAGAAAGCGGTCGGCGGAGTCGGAGGCGGCCCGGCGGGCGTAGTCGCCCATCCGTACGGCGAAAACGGAGTCTTCTGCGGCCGTCACGGCCATCCCGGCGCGGGTCGACACCTCCAGCACGACCAGCCCGAGCCCGGCGGCGATGGCATCGGTGAGGCGCGCGAACGCCGGTTCGTCGCGGTGCCGGCGCAGCAGCTCCGCGTACTCGGCATCCCGCGCGGGCACCAGCTTGGGCTGCAGCCCGAAGGCCACCAGCCGCGCGGCGTCGGCCGCGTCGGCGGGCGTGATCGGCGCGGCGGCACTCGGGGCACTCGGCGCGGACGTCGGTTCCGGCTGTGCCGCCTCGTCGGCGGCGTCGTACTCGGTCACGGGTGAAGCTCCTTGACGGCGGGGGCGGTCTCACGGGCGGCGGTCGGCGTCACGGTTACGCCACCTCCGCGCGGTCCGCCGCCATACCGACGGCGTCCAGCAGCGCCGTGCCCACGATGAGGTCCGCGCCGCCGAACTCCGGGTCGTCCAGCTCCGTGCCGTCGTCCACCGCGAACAGCAGCCGCTGTTCGCCCTGGCGGTAGGCCGTGCCGACCGGGGGGCTGGCGGCGTGGACGGCGAGCAGGGCGATGAGGTAGGGGAGGTCGGGGTCGCGGCGGCGGGCGTCGGCGAGGAGGCCGGAGAGGCGGCGGGGGGCGTCGGCGGGGAGGTCGAGCAGGTCCATGGCCACCGCGAGCTGCTCCTCGCTGAAGCGGCTGTCGTCGGGGGTGGCGATGAGGTCCGGCTCGGGCATCTCCGCGCCGAGGTGTTCGCGCTCCACGGGCGGGGTGAGGAGCATGTCGATCAGGTCACCGACGCGCACCGAGCTGGGCGTGCGCAGCCCCGTACCGCGGGCGAAGAACGCGTCGGTGACGCGGCCGGCCTGCTCGACGGGGAGCGGGAGGAGCGGGGCCAGCAGCTGTCCGTACAGGTCGAAGCCGGCGCGCGCGGCGGGGGCGGCGAACGCCTGGCGGTCCTGTTCGGCGCGGAAGAGGGGCCCGGCCTCCAGCAGCCGGGACTGCAGCTGGGTGTGGCGGCGGATGCAGTCCTTGACGATGTCGACGAGCTCGGCGGCGCGCCGCTTGTGCTCGGCGCCCTCGGCCTCGTCGCGCGCCTTGCGGATGTTGGTGAGGATCGCGTTCTCATGCCGGTAGCGGTCGGCGACATGGTCCAGCGCCTCGGTGATCAGCTCGGGCACCGTACGCAGCCAGTCGACCGCGCGGACGTTCCGCCGGGTCGCGTCGAGGGTGCGGCGCAGGGTCTCCGAGTACTGCACGGTGCGGTAGCGGGCCTGCTCGGCGGCGAGTTGGGCGTCGGCGAGCCGGCCGCGGCTGATGAGGACCTCCAGCTTGACCTCGGCGGCGATCTGGGCGCTGGTGACGTCGGTGTCGAGCGCGCCGACCAGGACGTTGACGGCCTCGTCCGTCGTGCGCAGATAGACGCCGCCGCCGGGGCCGGGCACCTCCTCGACCAGCTTGAAGTCGTAGTCCCGCCGGACATACGCACCATCGGCACCAAAGGTGCCATAAACGGCACGGAAGCCTCGGTCCACGCTGCCGACGTTGATCAGGTTCTCCAGCACCCAGCGCGCGACGCGCTCATGCTCGGCGGAGGGCCGCGCCGGGGCCTGGGCCGCCACGCGGGGCAGCAGCCTGGCCACTATCTGCTCATGGTCGGCACCGGTGTCGAAGTCCATGTTGAGCGTGACGAGGTCGATGGCGGCGAGGGCGACCTCGGCCATCGCGTACACCCCGTACTCCCCCGCCAGGTTGGCCTTGCGCGTGTCGAGGTCGTGCAGCGGCGCGGTGCACGCCAGCGCGCGCAGCCGACGGGCCAGGCCCTCGTCGGCCGCCGGGCCCAGGGCCGGGCGGGCGGCCCCGCCATGGCCGTTGAGCTGGGGCGCAGCGGCCCCGTGGGGTGGAGATGTCACGTCGCACAGAGTAGGCGGTCGCACCGACAACGGACGAAACGGCACGGAGATCCCGCTATGGCACGGAGCCGCCCCGCGCGTACGCGCCCGTACACCGGCTCGTCCCCCGCGACTCACCGGCCCGTCAGTCTACGGCCCGCACCCCGCTGGTCCGTCCAGGGCGAGCGCCGCGAAGGTGGCGACGGCGGCGCAGCCGGAAGCCGTGGATGAAGCGGCTCGATCCTGCTCATCACCGGGTGGCGAATCCGAGGATCACCACGAGGACGCCGAGGAGAACGATCATGCGTCCCGCCTTCCGCGCACAGGACCTCACCGGGGCGTGAGGAGAATGCACCGGAGGCCAGGGTTCGTTGAACGATCCGACAAGGTGTTGAAACCAACTTGTTTCCGGCTCGCCGGATCGTTCACCCCCCGGAAAACGGCTACCGCTGGGACACCTTCTGCGCGTAGGCGTCGGCCAACTGCCGGTGGGAGTCGTCCAGATAGGAGGCCAGCAACCGCTCGGCCTCGGCCGCGTCCCCGGCTTGCAGCACCTCCAGGATCTGCCGGTTGCGCACCAGATAGGGAGCGTGAAAGCGGCGGGGGTCGGCCATCACATGGAAGACCAGCCGCAACTCGGCCAGCACCCCGCGCATCAGCTCATCGGCGCGCGGGCTTCCGGCGAGTGCCACGACCGCCTGGTGGAAGCGGATATTGGCGGTGGACAGGTCCTGCCACGCCCGGTCGTGCGCGGCCCGCTCGCCCGCCACGACCGCCGCCTCGACCGCCTCCAGCGAATACGGGGGCTCCCCCAGACCGCGGACCGTGGCGCATTCGACGAGCCCGCGGACGCGGTAGATGTCATTGAGGTCGTCGACCGTGACGATGCGGACGAACACCCCGCGGTTGAGCTCGTGCACCAGCAGCCGCTCGTGCGTGAGCAGGCGGAACGCCTCCCGGAGGGTGTTGCGCGAGACGCCGAGCGCGCCCCCCACGCTGTCCTCGGAGAGCCGGGTGCCGGGCGGGAAGAACCCCTCGGCGATACGGTCACGCAGAATGTCCGCGACCCGCTCGGCGGTGCTGGTACGCCCCAGCAGCGCCCGGTCGGCCTCGAGACCGGAGACCTCGGCCGCCTCCGACACCCCCGACGCCTCCGCGAGACGCCGCTCCGCGCCCTTCGTACCGTTCGCCACATTTACCCCTTTTCGGCGTCCCGTTCCTCCCGTATCGCGAGAATTCAAGCCCACAAAGAGGAAAGGGACAACAACCTTCTTGTCGGATCGTTCAACGATCGCTTACCTTGTGGTGTCATCCGCACCGCGCCCCGTACCCGCACGCCGAACGGACGGATATGACCACCTCCTTGGCGACCCCGTCGATCGACCTCAACGCCGACCTGGGCGAGGGCTTCGGCCACTGGCGGCTCACCGACGACGACGCCCTGCTGTCCATCGTCACCAGCGCCAATGTCGCCTGCGGCTTCCACGCCGGCGACCCCTCGACCATGCGCCGGGTATGCGAGCTGGCCGCCGAGCGCGGCGTACGCATCGGCGCGCAGGTCTCCTACCGGGACCTGGCCGGCTTCGGACGGCGCGCCATGGATGTCCCGCCGCGCGAGCTGGCCGACGAGATCGCCTACCAGATCGGCGCGTTGGAGATCTTCGCCCGGTCCGCCGGGGCGCGGGTGCGCTACGTCAAACCGCACGGCGCGCTCTACAACCGCAGCGTGTACGACGAGGCACAGGCAGCCGCCGTCGTCGAGGGCGTCCGGCTGGCCGCCGACGGCCCGCTGCCCGTCCTGGGCCTGCCCGGGTCCCGGCTCCATGAGGCGGCCCGCGCGGCCGGGTTGCCGGTGATCGCCGAAGCCTTCGCCGACCGCGCGTACACCTCGGCCGGCACCCTCGTCCCGCGCGGTGAGCCCGGTGCCGTCGTCTGCGACCCCGACACCGTCGTCAAGCGCTCCCTGGGCTTCGCCCGCGACCGGGCGGTGACCTCCATCGACGGCGAGCGGATCGAGGTGGAGGTGCGCTCCCTGTGCGTCCACGGCGACACCCCCGGCGCCGCCGAGCTCGCCCGCCGGGTGCGGGCCGAGCTGACGGGCGCGGGGGTACGTGTGGCGGCGTTCGCGTGAGCATGCGGAGCCTGCCCGTCGGCGACCACGGGCTGCTCATCGAACTCGACAGCGGCGACGCGGCCGAGGCGCTCCACGCCGAGCTGCTGCGCCGCGCGGCGGCCCGTCAACTGCCCGCCGTGCGCGAGATCGTGCCCGCCGCCCGCACCGTCTTCCTCGACGGGCTCGACGACCCCAGGCGCCTCGCCGCGGAGCTGCCCACGTGGCGCATACCGCCGCTGCGCCGCGGTGACAGCAAGACCGTGGAGGTCCCCGTGCGCTACGACGGACCGGATCTGGCCGAGGTCGCCGAGGTGTGGGGCGTCACCCCAGAGGAGGCCGTACGCGTCCACTCCGGCACCGAGTTCCGGGTGGCCTTCTGCGGGTTCGCGCCCGGCTTCGGCTATCTGACGGGGCTTCCCGAGCGCTACCAGGTGCCGCGCCGGGCCACCCCGAGGACCAGGGTCCCGGTCGGCTCGGTCGCCCTCGCGGGCCCGTACACGGGCGTCTATCCGCGCTCCTCACCCGGCGGCTGGCAGCTCATCGGCACGACGGACGCCGTGCTGTGGAACGCGGCCCGCGAACCGGCGGCGCTCTTCGCGCCCGGGACGCGCGTCCGCTTCGCACCGAAAGAGGGCCGCGCATGACCGACAGCGCCTTCGCGGTCGTACGGTCCGGCGCGCTGACCACCGTCCAGGACCTGGGCCGCATCGGCCACGCCCATCTCGGCGTGCCGCGCTCCGGGGCGCTCGACCAGCCCGCCCACCGGCTCGCCAACCGGCTGGTGGGCAACCCGGAAGGGGCCGCGACCCTGGAGACCACGCTGACCGGCTGCGCCCTGCGGCTCCGCCGCGCGGCGACGGTGGCGGTCACCGGCGCGCCCTGCCCGGTCACCGTCGACGGCCGTCCCGCCGCGTGGGGGGCGCCCCTGCGGATACCGGCGGGCGCTCTGCTGGAGGCGGGGGCCGCGACCCATGGCGTACGCAGTTATATGGCGTTCGACGGTGGGGTCGAGGCCGAGGCGGTGCTCGGCAGCCGGGCCACGGATGTGCTCTCCGGGCTCGGCCCTGCCCCCCTGGTGGACGGCGCCGTCCTGAGGCTCGGGCCGCCGCGAGGCCCCGCGCCGCGTGTGGACTGGGTGCCCCATCAGGGCGTCACACGGGAGGTGGTACTGCCGGTGGTGCTCGGGCCGCGCGACGACTGGTTCACCACCGCGGGGCTCCACACCCTCACCACCGGTGACTTCCGGGTCTCGGCCGCGAGCAACCGGATCGGGCTGCGGACCGAAGGCCCGTGTCTCGAACGGGCGAAGGAGGGCGAGCTGCCCAGTGAGGGGATGGCGCTCGGCGCGCTGCAGGTCCCGCCCGACGGCCGCCCCGTGCTCTTCCTCGCCGACCATCCGACGACCGGCGGCTACCCGGTGGTGGGCGTCGTACCGGAGCCGTATCTGGCCGCCGCCGCGCAGGCCGCCCCCGGCACGCCGGTGCGGTTCGCCCGGCTGGGCCGGGTGTCCTGGGGCCGCCCGCGCGGCGGTGACGCATAGGCCGGCCCCCGGCACGACGCGCCTCAGCGGGCGGCGCGCCGGCCCCCGGCGTGCGCCACGGCCGACTCCTGACGGCCGGGGCCGCGCCCCTGACGCTGCGCCCGCCGGCGCAGCGCACGCCGCTCCTCCTCACCGGTACCGCCCCAGACTCCGTGGGTCATCCCGGTCTCCAGCGCGTACTCCAGACACTCATGGACCACCGGGCAGTGGCCGCAGACCTCCTTGGCCCGTGCCTCCTGCTGCTGAGCGGAGGGACCCGCCACTCCGACCGGGAAGAACAGCTCGGGGTCCTCGTGGGTACATGCGGCGTTCCGCCACCACTCCATGACTGCCCCTTCCGTGAAAAATTCGTGCAGATGCCCGCCTTCGGCCGCACCGCGCGTCATCCGCGGGGCGGGCGCCCCTTGATCCTTCGGGGCGTGTACGGGCGGGCTTGACTCCTCTTCGGGTTTCCGATGGTGGCGGCGGCAAACGGACTCGTACGCGCCATATGTCACATCGGGCTCACGGTGGCGCGGGAGGTGGACCAGCCGGACTGGGCGGGCCGTACGCCACGGCCGCGAGATCGGCCCAGTCGTGAACGTCGTCCCAGTCGGTCATGCGCCCAATCCGGCACCCGCCACTGACATTCGGCGCGCCTGCGCTCACGCGGACGGCGCGGGGCCGTAACCGCCGCCGCCCGGGGTGCGGACGACCAGCACGTCGTCCACGCCGACGTCCGCCGCGTCGCGGCCCTCCAGCGGATCCACCGAGCCGTCGGCGCGCTCGATCAGATTCGCGCCGAGCGCGCCCGGTTCGCCGCCCGCCATGCCGTACGGGGGGACCCGGCGGTGGCCGGTGAGGAGTGCGACGGTCATCGGTTCCAGGAAGCGGATGCGGCGGGTGACGCCATGGCCGCCGTGCCAGCGGCCCCGGCCGCCGCCGTCCCGCCGGATCCCGAAGCTCTCGACCCGGACCGGATAGCGCCACTCCAGCACCTCCGGGTCCGTCAGCCGGGAGTTGGTCATATGGGTCTGCACGGCGTCCGCGCCGTCGAAGCCGTCGCCCGCGCCGGAGCCGCTGGCGACCGTCTCGTAGTACTGGACGCGGTCGTTGCCGAAGGTCACGTTGTTCATCGTGCCGGAACCCTCGGCCTGGACGCCGAGGGCCGCGTACAGCGCGCCCGTGACGGCCTGTGAGGTCTCGACATTGCCCGCGACCGTGGCGGCCGGGAAGACGGGCGCCAGCATCGAGCCCTCCGGGATACGGACCTCAAGGGGCTTCAGACAGCCGCTGTTGAGCGGGATGTCCTCGGCGACCAGCGTCCGGAAGACATAGAGCACGGCGGCCATCACCACCGAGCTGGGCGCGTTGTCGTTGCCCGGCTGCTGCGGCGAGGTGCCGGAGAAGTCCAGTACGGCGCCGCGCGCCTCGTGGTCGACGGTCAGGGTGACCTGGATGACCGCGCCGCTGTCGGTCTCGTAGCGGTACGAACCGTCCTTGAGAACACCGACGATACGGCGCACGGACTCCTCGGCGTTGTCCTGGACGTGGCCCATATAGGCGTGCACGACGTCCAGGCCGAACTGCGCGATCATCCGGCGCAGTTCCTCGATGCCCTTCTCGTTGGCGGCGATCTGGGCGCGCAGATCGGCGAGGTTGGCGTCCGGGGCGCGGGACGGACAGGGCCCCGCGGTCAGCAGCTCGCGGGTCTCCCGCTCGCGCAGCGCGCCGTCCCGTACCAGCAGCCAGTTGTCAAAGAGGACGCCCTCCTCCTGGATGGTGCCGCTGAAGGCGGGCATGGAACCGGGGGTGATGCCGCCGATCTCGGCGTGGTGGCCGCGCGAGGCGACCAGGAACAGCAGCTCCGCGCCGTCTTCGTCGAAGACCGGGGTCACCACGGTGACGTCGGGGAGGTGGGTGCCGCCGTGGTACGGATCGTTGATGGCGTACACATCGCCCGGCCGCATCGCGTCCCCGTTGCGCCTCAGCACCTCCTTGATGGACTCGCCCATGGAGCCCAGATGCACCGGGATGTGCGGGGCGTTGGCGATCAGATTCCCCTCCGCGTCGAACAGCGCACAGGAGAAGTCGAGCCGCTCCTTGATGTTGACGGAGTGGGCGGTGTTCTCCAACCGCAGGCCCATCTGTTCGGCGATGGCCATGAAGAGGCTGTTGAAGACCTCCAGCATCACGGGGTCCACCTCGGTGCCGACCGCCACCGTGCGCGGCCGGGGCCGGACCCGGGTGAGCAGCAGATGGCCCCGATCGCCTACGGCGGCCTGCCAGCCGGGGTCGACGACGGTGGTGGCATCCTCCTCGGCGATGATCGCGGGCCCGATGACACCGTCCGACGGCCGCATTCGGGCGCGCTCGAAGAGCGCCGTCTTCTGCCATCGCCCTTCCGTGAACATCGTGACGGTCGTGACCGCAGACAGCTCCCCCTTCCGCTCCGGGGGCTGGACGGCGTGGCCTCCGGCGGGCCCCGCCGCACCCACGGCCTCCACCGACACCGCCTCCACGACCAGCGGCTTGTCCATGGTGAAGGCGTAGCGGGTGCGGTGTGCCCGGACGAAGTCGGCGGTCATCGCGGGGGCGGAGTCCAGCCGGACGGGGATGCCGGCGTCCGTGCCCGCGTACCGCAGATGGACCCGGGCCGTGGTGTCCAGGGTGTCCTCCGGGACGCCGTCCGCGAGCAGTTCGTCGCGCGTCTGCCCGGCCAGCAGGTCACACAGCTCGCGCACCGTCGGCAGCGTCTCCTCGCCCAGCTCCGCCTCGACGGCCTGTTCCCGTATGGCGGTGGCGTCGGCGACCCCGATGCCGTACGCGGAGAGGACGCCCGCGAGCGGCGGCACGATCACCGTGCCGATGCCGAGCGCGTCGGCGACCGCGCGGGCGTGCTGGCCACCCGCGCCGCCGAAGCTGGTGAGCGCGTAGCGGGTGACGTCATGGCCGCGCTGCACGGAGATCTTCTTCACCGCGTTGGCCATATTGAGGACCGCGATGTCGAGGAAGCCCGCCGCGACGTCCTCTGGTCCACGCCGGTCGCCCGTCGCCTCCGCGATCTCCTCGGCGAGCGCGGCGAAGCGCTCCCGGACCGTCTCCGCGTCCAGCGGCTGGTCGGCGTGCGGCCCGAACACCGCCGGGAAGTGGTCCGCCTGGACCCGGCCGAGCATCACATTCGCGTCGGTGACGGTCAGCGGGCCCCCGCGCCGGTAGCAGGCGGGGCCGGGGACGGCGCCGGCCGAGTCCGGCCCCACCCGGTAGCGCCGCCCGTCGAAGTGGAGCACCGAGCCGCCGCCCGCCGCGACGGTGTGGATGTTCATCATGGGGGCGCGCATCCGTACCCCGGCGACCTCGGTGCCGAAGACCCGCTCGAACTCGCCCGCGTAGTGCGACACATCGGTCGAGGTGCCGCCCATGTCGAAGCCGATGACCCGGTCGTGTCCGGCCTCGCCGGAGGCGCGCACCATGCCCACCACGCCGCCCGCGGGCCCGGACAGCACCGCGTCCTTGCCGCGGAAGTGCGCGGCCTCCCGCAGCCCGCCGTTGGACTGCATGAACATCAGCCGGATGCCGCGCAGCTCGGCGGCCACGTCCTCGACATAGCGGCGCAGGATCGGTGAGAGATACGCGTCGACCACGGTGGTGTCACCGCGCGGCACCAGCTTCATCAGCGGGCTGACCTCGTGCGAGCAGCTCACCTGGGTGAAGCCGAGGTCGCGCGCCGCCGCGCCGACCGCCCGCTCGTGCGCGGCGTGCCGGTATCCGTGCAGCAGGACAACGGCGGCGCTGCGGAAGCCGTCGCGGTAGGCGGTGCGCAGCGCCTCGGTGGCGGCGTCGAGGTCCAGGGCGCGTACGACGCCGCCGTGCGCGTCCACCCGCTCGGGGATCTCGATGACCCGGTCGTACAGCGCCTCGGGCAGCAGGATCCGGCGGTCGAACAGGCGTGGGCGGTTCTGGTAGGCGATGCGCAGCGCGTCCCGGAACCCCTGGGTGACGAGGAGGACGGTCGGTTCGCCCTTGCGCTCCAGCAGGGCGTTGGTGGCGACCGTGGTGCCCATCTTGACGACGGCGATCCGCTCGGCCGGGATCGGGTCGCCGTCGCCGTCGCCGAGCCCCAGTGTCTGCCGGATCCCGGCGACGGCCGCGTCCTTATAGCGCTCGGGGTGGTGCGACAGCAGTTTGCGGGTGACCAGGCGGCCGTCCGGACGCTTGCCGACGACGTCCGTGAACGTTCCGCCACGGTCGATCCAGAACTCCCAGCGACCTGTCACCCCGCCATTGTCGCAGCGTGCGGCGTCGGATCGGCGGGCTTGCCGCCGGGCGGGCCGGATGCGGCGAGCTGATCGGAGAGCTGCTCGGGAAGCCGCTCGGCGAGTTGGCCGGAGAGGTCGCCGGGTATGTGCCCGTGGGTCACCGAGGCGAGCGCGTCGAGCGTCGCCCGCTGGTCCCGGGTCTCCAGAAGATGCCCGGTGCCGCGGAGCCGGTGGCGCCACTCCAGCGCCGCGAGCGCGATCAGCCCCGGCAAGAGGTCGGTGCAGCGGTCCGCGACCCAGCGCGTTCCACGGGTCGCCAGCCACCACGCCGCACCGGCGCGCGAGGGGGCGGGGCCGTCGAGCACCAGAGGCGGCGGTTCGCCGGTGGCGATCCCCCGGGCGCTGAGGGCGGTATGGAACTCCCGGGCCAGCAGCCGGTGCCCGAGCTCGCTCGGATGCAGCCGGTCCACGCTCCACGCCCGCCGGTCGGCGGCCCACGCGTGGTCCCCGAGCTCCACATGGACGGCCTCGTAGCGCTGGGACAGCGCGTGCACCACGGTGTTCACGGCGCGCATACGCCGCCCCAGCGGGCGGGCGAGCGCGGACGGCAGCCCGAGCATCCGCCCGGGGTCGGGCAGACACGCCGTGAGGACCACAACGCCGTCGGAGCGCAGCGCGCCGATCGTCGTGTCGAGGGCCTGGGCGACCCGGTGGATGTCGAAGGAGTCGCGCAGCGTGTCGTTCCCGCCGACCACGACGGACGCCATATGCGGGCGCGCGCGGCGGGCGGCGATCAGCTGCTCCTCGGCGACGTCGGCGGTAAGCGCACCGCTGCGGGACAGATTGACGAGCTCCACGGGCTCGTCGTGCGGTCCGGCCGCGGCCGCCAGCAGCGCGGCCCAGCCGCGCCATCCGCCGCCGGGCGCGGGGTCCCCGAGCCCCTCGGTCAGCGAGTCGCCGAGCGCGGCGAACCGCAGCTTGCGCGGGGCGGCGGACCGCTCGGGCCCGACCGCTCGCGGCGGCACCGCGCCCTGGCCTTCGCCGCCGTGGCCGTCGCCCCCTCGGCCCGCCGCGCCCGTCCCCGGCGGTGTGCCGCCGGGGACGGGCGCGGCGGCCGGGGCGGTACGAGCGCGGGCTGCGCTCACCACGCACCGCCGACGGCCTCGTGGGCGGGCACGCCCGTGGCGCCCTTAAGGGCGGCACCGGTGGCGCCGAGTTCCTGGACGCCCTCGGTGGACGCGTCATGGGCGGCCAGGAAGGAGGCCACCGCCGCCGGCCAGCCGTAGCGCTCGGCGCGGGTGCGGGCCGCCGTGCGGCGGGCGGGCTCCGGGCGGGCCAGGACGCGTTCCACGGCGTCCGCGAAGGCCGGGCCGTTGTCGGCCGCCGTCCCGCCCGCCGCGCCGACGATGTCCGGGAGGGCGGAGAGCGCGCTCACGACGACGGGCGAACCGCACGCCAGCGCCTCCAGCGCGGCCAGCCCGAAGGTCTCCGCCGGGCCCGGCGCCAGGACCACATCCGCGCTGGCCTGGATCGCGGCGAGCCCCGCCCGGTCCGGCACATGGCCGAGGAAGACGGCCGGAAGCCCCTCCGCGCGGACGCGCGCCTCCAGCCGCGGGCGCATCGGGCCGTCCCCCGCGACCACGAGCGCCGCAGAGACGCCCCGCCGCAGCAGCTCGGCGAGCGCGTCGAGCGCGCGGCCCGGACGCTTCTCCGGGGAGAGCCGCGAGCACATCGCGAGCAGCACGGTGGCCTCACCGCGGTGGTGGTCGCGCAGCCCGCCGTCGTGATGGGAGGGGTGGAAATGGTCGAGGTCGACGCCCAGGGGGGCGCGTACGACATTCCGCGCGCCGATCCGTACAAACTCGCGCGCCGCCCACTCCGTTGTACAGACGATCCGCGCATACGACCGCGCGGTGCGGAGGTTCAGCCGGTCGGCGGCCCCCCGGGCAAAGGCGTCCGGCACACCCCAGGTGCGCAGCACGGCGTCCGCGCTCTCATGGGAGACCATCACGGCGGGCACGCGGGCGCGGCGCGCCCACTCCCCCGTCCAGCGCAGCGTGGTGCGGTCCGACACCTCGAGCCGGTCGGGCGCGAGAGCGTCGAGCAGCCTGGCCACCCGCCGCCGGTCGGTCAGGACGCGGTAGCCGCCGGTGCCGGGGACGCACGGCCCGGGAAGGGTGATCACCCGGCCCTGGCGGGTGTGCTCGTCCGAGGCGCGCTCACCCGGCACCACCAGGACGGACTCGTGCCCCGCCGCCTGATAGCCCGCCCCGAGCTCGCGCAGCGCGGTGCGGAGCCCACCGGATGCGGGTGTCACGAAGTTGGCGAGCCGGACGATGCGCAGGGACCCGCGGTCGTCGCCGTTCATGCCGCCACCGCCGTACGGGCCGTCAGCACCTCGGCGTAGTGGTCGATCAGCTGGTCGACGATCGCCTCCCAGGTGCGGCCCTCGACCGCCGCCCTGCCCGCGTGGCCGAGCGCCGTACGCAGCCGGGAGTCGGCCGTGAGCCGCGATACGGCCTCGCTCACCTCGGTCGCGTCGCCGGGCGGCACCAGCAGCCCGGTCCGCCCGTGGTCGACCAGGTCGAGCGGGCCGCCCGCGGCGGGGGCCACCACCGGTACGCCGCTGGCCTGCGCCTCCTGCACGGTCTGGCAGAAGGTCTCCTGCGGCCCGGTGTGCACGAAGATGTCCAGCGACGCGAAGATCCGGGCCAGTTCGTCGCCGGTCCGGCGGCCGAGGAAACGGGCCCCCGGCATGGCGGCGCGCAGCGCGGGCTCACTCGGCCCGTCCCCGACCACGACCACCCGGACGCCGGGCAGCAGACACAGCGGCGCGAGCAGCTCGACGTTCTTCTCCGGAGCCAGGCGGCCGATGTAGCCGACGACCAGCTCACCGCCGGGGGCGAGGGTCCGGCGCAGATCCGGGTCGCGGCGCGCGGGGTGGAAGCGCTCGGTGTCCACGCCGCGCGGCCACAGCCGGATCCGCGGCACCCCGTGCTCATCGAGATCGCGGGCGGCGGCGGTGGACGGGGCGAGGGTGCGGTCGGCCGCGGTGTGCACGGCCCGTATCCGCCGCCAGGCCGCGTTCTCGCCGGCGCCGAGGTATGTACGGGCGTAACCACCCAGATCGGTCTGGTAGACGGCGACGGCGGGGATCCGCAGCCGGAGCGCGGCCGTCATACCGCGCGCGCCGAGCACGAAGGGGCTGGCGAGGTGGACGACGTCGCTGTGGTGGGAGGTGATCGCGGCCGCGAGCCGACGGCTGGGGAGCGCGACCCGCACCTGCGGATAGCCGGGCAGCGGCAGGGACGGAATCCGGACAACGGGGTACGGATGCGACCGGTCGAGCTCCCCCCGGCTCTCCGGTGGCCCGTCGGTCGTGGCATGGGGTGGGCCTCCGGGGGGACCCGCGGGGGCGATGACGAGGGGGTGGTGACCGCGCCGGTGGAGGTGGTCGGCGGTCTGCAGCGCGCAATGAGCGACGCCGTTGATGTCGGGTGGAAAGGATTCAGTCACGATGGCGACTCGCATACCCGTGTTCTCGGCGTACGAAGGGTGGCTCCGGCATCCTGCACGTTGCGCGCCGTGGAACGTCCCATGAGCGTTGGCCCGCACACCTCCATCACCGGACGAACCCACCCGAACCCCTGCGGTGTCCGCGGGGCCGGCGGGTGGACACGTGGCGATATCGCGTCGACGGGGCGGTGACTCAGCCAAGTGCTCCTGGGGAACGTAGTGAGGAACTCGCCGCTGGAGAAGACACCTCGTCCGTGGCGCAAAACGATCGCCGCGGACGCATGACGCGAACAGAGGCGATCCCGTCGGCCGTACCACCGCCGACGGGACAACCGCTCACCGGGCGGGGCGGGCCGCCAGGGGGCGGTCGGCGACGATGCGGGAGGGGCGGGGCCGCAGGGACGGGGTTCTGGACGCTTACGTGTATGTGTGGCGCCAATTTCCGGCCCACCCAACGCCCCAGGGCACCGGCGCCAAAAATATACGGTCCAGGACCCCGCCCCGGAGGCCCCGCACCCGCATCCGACCACCCACCGTCAGGCACAACGGGCCCCGGGGCCGGTCGCGGCCCCGGCGGAGGTCAGACCTCGGCGGCGTCGGGGCCGATGCGGCTGCGGACGGCCGTTTGGACCTCCGCCTCCTCCGCGGGGTCGGCGGCCAGCCGGCGGAGCTGCTCGACGACACGGGCGTCGGCGGTGGCGGCGTGGCGGGCGGCGAGTTCGCGGGTGCTCTCCTCGCAGTCCCAGAGGCATTCGACCGCGAAGCCCGCGGCGAAGGACGGATCGGTGGCGGCCAGCGCGCGGGCGGCGCGGCCGCGGAGGTGGGAGGAGGCCGTCTCGCGGTAGACATGGCGCAGTACGGGCGCGGCACACGTGATGGCGAGGCGTCCGGCGCCGTCGACGAGCGTCCACAGGGCCTGCGCGTCCGGGCCCTGGGCCCGGACCGTACGGCGGAGGGCGGAGAGCACCAGGGCGGTGTCGTACTGGCCGCCACGGCAGGCGAGCATCGCGGCGGCGGCGTCGCCGAGGGCGTCGGGCCGGTGGGCCCAGATCCGGGCGCGGTCGAGGGCGGCGATACTGCGCATGCGTTCGAAGGAGGAGAGGGCCGCCTGGGCGACCAGTTCCGTGGCGCCGGGCTCGGTGACGGCCGCTTCGATCAGGTCGAGCACCTCGGGGTCGCCGATCTCCGCGAGGTGCCGCAGGGCCGCCGCGCGGGCCGCGTCGGGGGCTGACGCGGCGGCGGCGAGGAGTTCGGGCCGGTCCTCGGGACCGGCGACGGCGGCAAGGCAGCGGGCCGCCGCGTCGGGGCGGCGGGCGCCCGGACTCAGGTCGTGCTCCTGCTGGGCCCAGAGGAGGACGTCGTGGACGCTCCAGCCGGGTCGCGGCCCCGAGGGGCGGAGCTGGCGCTGCCAGCGGTCGAAGGCGCCCTGTTCCTGCGCGGCGCGCACCCGCGGCCCGTAGTACGGGTCGTCGGCCCACAGCCGCCAGGGCCGGGGTTCGTAGGCGCCGCGCACGGCGGCGGCGAGCTCGGCGTGGCCGTCGGGGGTCTCGGGGAAGCGGGCGAGGATCGCGGGGGCGAGGGCGCACAGCCCGGTGTCGTCATCGCGCAGGGCCAGCTCGTCGAGGGCCCATTCCCAGTTGGCGCCGGACGCGGCGTAGCGGCGCAGCAGCCGCAGGGCGTCCAGCCGGTCGTAGGCGGCGAGGTGGCCGAGGACGGCGAGGGCGAGACCGGTGCGCTCCTCGTCGGTGTTCACCAGGTCCTCGGGGTGGAAGAGGTGCTGTTCGATCTCGTCGAGCCCGGCGTCGAGGTCCAGACAGAGCCTGGCGTAATACAGGGAGCGGTTCTCGACCTGCCAGTCACGGCGGGGGTCGTGCAGCACACAGTGGTGCAGTGCCGCGAGCGCCTCGGCCCGCGGCGCGGCGAGGGCGTGCAGGGTCCCGTCGCCGCGGCCTCGCTGAAGGAGGCCGAGCAGGGTGCCGCTGGGCGCTATGTCTGGATCGAACATGAGGTCAGCATCCGGTGCGGGAGGTTCGCTGGCAACGGGATTTCCGTCGACCGCCATTCTTGCCGGTGTCCTGGCGCGGTATGCCTGATGAACGCCGTGGACTGAGGGGATCCCGAGCGCCGCAGCCTACCCGGAATCACGCCCTCCGCCGAGTTGTGACCGACCTGCGCCCGGAGGGCCGCTGGCATATGCCATAAGCACCACCGGATCGGGTATTGCCAAACCGCTTACGGGTCGTCGCAGCCTGTGCAAGAGTCGTAACCGGTCCCTCCCTCAGACCCGGCCGCGCCGCGCCCGTATCGGAGAACGTCATGCCGTCCCCCCGCTCCGCGGACCACTCCGCCGTCCAGCCTCCCCAACGCGGCACGGTGGACGCCCTTATCTCGCAGACCCAGCGGCTCCGCGGCGGGATCGACGCCGTCCGCCGCGAGACGACGGCGGACATAGCCGGTACGGACGACCCTCAGCTGCGCTGGCAGCGCGCGCTGTGCGACCTCGCCGTCCACCATCTGGACGATCTGGGCCAGCATCTGGGCCAGCTGCGCGAGGGACTGCCCGCCGACCAGCCCGGGGCCGAGCTCGGCGCCGACACCGGCGCACCGGCCGGGGCCGTGAAGGCGGAGTCGGCCCCCTCGCCCGCCGCCGACCGCGGCTCGCTGGTGAGCCGGGTCGGCAGCGCCGAGTGGAACCTGCTCACCGACGAGGTGATCTGGTCCGATGAGCTCTGCCGGATCTTCGGCCGCGACCCCGGCGACGGCGGGCTCACCCTCGACGAGTTCCCCTCCTGGGTCTTCTCCGAGGACCAGCCGATCCTGACCGCCCTGGTCACGGACTGCCTCGTGGACGGAAAGCCGATCGTCGGCGAGTTCCGCGTGGTGCGCGTGGACGGCGTGGTCCGTACCGTCCATATGGCGGGCGAGCCCGTGCTCGACACCGACGGCAGCACCGCCTCCATGTGGGCCGTGCTCCGGGACGTCAGCGAGCTGCGCCGCAGTGAGCGGGCGGTGCGCGAGAGCAGTGACTCACTCCAGCGCCGGCGGCATGTCGCACGCACCGAGCGCCGGCTGGCGGTCGAGCTCCAGGAGGCCGTACTGCCGCCGTGGCGCGGCGCCCTCCGGTTCCCCCGCAGCGGCCACAGCGGCGGCTTGGCAGGCGACGGCGGCGCACCGGCCGAGGGTGCCGCGCTCGACCTCGCCGCCCACTACCTCCCCTCCGAGACCAGCGCCCAGATCGGCGGCGACTGGTACGACGCGCTCGAACTCCCGGACGGCCGCACCCTGCTCAGCGTCGGCGACCTCACCGGCCATGGCGTCGCCGCGACCTCCGGTATGGCCATGCTGCTGGGCGCGGTGCGCGGCATGGCGGTGGCCGGGATCGAGCCGGGCCCGCTGATGGGGCGGCTCAACCAGCTGCTCGACGTCTCCTCCCAGCCCGCGCTGGTCAGCGCCGTCTGCGGGCGGTACGACCCGGGCACCCGCACCCTGGTCTGGTCGCAGGCCGGACACCCCGCCCCGCTGCTCTTCCGGGACGGGACGGGGAGCGCCCTGCGGCCGCCGGACGGCGTGCTGCTCGGCGCCACGACCGGCGCCACGTACGCCCAGGCCGACGAGCGGCTGGAGCCGGGCGACCTGCTGGTGATGTACACCGGCGGGCTCGCCCAGGACGCCACGGTGGTCGGCGAGCGGCTGCTCGGCCTCGCGCCACGGTTCACCGTCGCCCGCAGCGCACAGGAGTGCGTACGGACCGTGGTCGAGGCGTTCGGCGACGAGCGGCGCGAGGACGACGCCTGTGTGCTGATCGCCAGGATCGGCGCATAGCGTCTCGCCGCACGGCCCTGTCTCCCACGGCCGTCCGTCGTCACCTGAGGCTGGGTCAGCGCTGTCCCACGGCCGCCGTACGACCGCGTACGGCGGCCGTCAGATGGCCGTGCTCTTCGCCATGTCGCCCGCCCCTTTCGTTCCGGCGCCCTTGGACCCCTTGTTCCCGCTTCTCGGCATCGCCTGCTGGATCTCCTCGCGCAGCTGCCGGATGCCCGCGTTCGACACGTACACCCCGGTGAGCTGGTACATCTCCCGCAGCCGGTCCCAGGTGCGATGCGAGGAGTTCTGTTCGATCGTCGCCAGCGCCTGCCGGGCGTAGCGGTCGCCCTGTTCGGGGTCGCCGCCGAGGAAGCACGCCGAGGCGATCGAGATATGGTCGAAGATCTGCGACCGCTGGCGGCCGCCCTCCCGCATCCGCAGCGCCTCCTTGGCATGGCGCTGGGAGATGGCCGCGACCGACGGATCGTGCTCGGCCAGGGTGCGGTAGACCAGCCCCTGCATGCCGTGCATATCGGCCTCGTTGAACAGCTGCATCCAGCTCGGCGCCGGCCCGTTGTCCCGGTCCGAGACGAACAGCTCCTCCGCCTCGCCGAGGGTGCGGCGCACCGCCTGGCCGTGTCCCATCGACGCCTGCGCCCACGCCTCGATGGTGCAGAACATGGCGCGGGTGCACGGCAGCGCCCCCTCGCCCGCCCCTGACTTGGCCAGCTCCATCAGATCGAGTGCGTCGCCCGGGCGGCCGATGTGCACCATCTGCCGGGCGGCGCGGGAGAGCGCCTCGCTCGCCCGGGGCCGGTCGCCGCCCTCGCGGGCGGCGTGCGCGGCGATGACGAAGTACTTCTGGGCGGTGGGCTCCAGACCGACGTCATGGGACATCCAGCCGGCGAGCACGGCCAGATTCGCCGCGACGCCCCACAGCCTGCGCTGCAGGACCTCGGGGTGGCGGTAGGCGAGCATTCCGCCCACCTCGTTGAGCTGGCCGACCACGGCTTTGCGCTGGAGCCCGCCGCCGCGGGCCGCGTCCCAGGCACGGAAGACCTCGACCGAGGTCTCCAGCGCGTCGATCTCCTGGGAGCCCACGGGGGCGGCTTCATAGCGGTCGAAGCCCGCTATTTCGGCGGACAGGGGGTTGTCGGTACGGGGCGCGTCGGTAGCGAGGGTGGGGTCGGAGAGCAGCCAGTCGCTCATGGCACCGGTGATGGCGGATCCTGCGGCGAGCGCGGCGCCCGCACCCACCAAGCCGCGTCGGTTGAACATAAGGTCCATTCCCGTGAATTCGGTGAGGACCGCGGCCGTGGACTCGGGCGGCCAGAACAGCCCGTCGGCGGACTGCCCCTTTCCCGCGCGCCCACCACGCCCAAACCCGAGATCCTCGATGGTCACGACTCGACCGAGGCGCTCGGTGAACAGGGCGGCCAACACCTTGGGCACGGGATCGCGCGGCGTCTCGCCGGTGTCGATCCAACGCCGCACCCGCGAGGTGTCGGTCGCCAGCTGCGGATGGCCCATGGCCGCCGCCTTCCGGTTCACGAGCCTCGCGAGCTCCCCCTTGGACCAGCCGGCGAGGCCGAACAAGTCCGCAAGACGGGTGTTGGGTTCCCTCGTCACGTCAAGCCCCCAGGTTCCTCGGCTGACTTGACAGTAACGGCCCCGTCACGGGCTGTGCGACTATTCGCCAGGGTTCGCCAGGGTCCGCCAGATGGTGTGCCACCCGCACGCGGGTGTGATGTAGGAGCGCGTTACCCGGCCCGGTGGCGGCTCGAGCGAAACCGACCGCATTCCCCAGGGTGCGGCCCCGCCGCGGGGCCGGGAGCGTACGCAACTCGTCGGCACACGAAGGGATCTGTATCGCCCATGTACGCAGCATCGTCCTCCGTGTCCGCCCCGCCCCGGCCGTACCGGCGGCAGCTGCCCGGCACTGGGCCGTACCTCGATCCCGCCCACAGCGACCGCGCACGGCGGACCACCGCCCTCGGCCCTGTCCCGCCCCGCGGGAGACTCGACTTGTCCGGTCCACAGGGTGCGCAGCTGCGCACCGCGATCGCATCGGTCCATCGCATCTGTCCGGAGTTCAACCCGGTGCAGGTGCTGCGGCGCAGCGGACGGTCCGTGCTGCTGGTCGGCACGACCGGCCGCAGTACCGCGGTCGCCAAGTGTCTGCTGGACCACTCCCCGGCGTGGGCCGAACGGTTCCGCCGGGAAATAGCGATGTACCGGGCGTTCGTACGCCAGCGCCCGCCGGTGCGGGTGCCCCGGCTGATCGCCGCCGACCCGGACAACTGCACGCTGGTCATCGAGCGGATGCCCGGGCGGATCGCGGCCGCGCATCGCCACCCCACCGAACCACCGCCGCGCGCCGATCTGGGGGCCGCGCTGGGCGCGATCCGGCGGATCAATCAGTGGCGGCCGCCCGCCGATCTGTTCGACACCCCCATCGACTATGCCGCCCGGCTCGCCCGCTACCACGAGCTGGGGCTGCTGACCGACCGCGACATGGGCGATGTGCAGAAGCTGCTGCGCGGCCTCTCGCACGCGCCGGGGCGGCAGGCCCCGGGGCAGTTCTGCCATGGCGACGCCCTGTTGAACAACATCCTGCTGTCGCCCTCGGGGGCGGTGCTCCTCGACTGGGACCACGCGGGCTGGTATCTGCCCGGTTATGACCTGGCGACGCTGTGGACGGTCCTGGGTGACGCCCCGGTGGCGCGCCGTCAGATCAGCCAGCTGGCGCAGGCCGCCGGTCCGGCCTCGCGGGACTCCTTCCTGGTGAATCTGATGCTGGTGCTGACCCGTGAGATCCGCCAGTACGAGACGGCTGTGCAGCGCACCATGCACGATCCCGCTCCGGTGGTGCCGGGCGTGATCCCGTCCGGTGAGGAGCAGCGGCTGCTGCTGCGCCGGCTGCATGACGACTGCGCGCTCGCCCGGCGCGCGGTACGGGCCGCGGTCGGCACCCGGTGAGCCGAGCGGCGCGTCACCGGTCTGGACCGGTGACGCGCCGCAGACAGGCTGACGTGCGAACACTCCTTTGGACGAGTGCGATTGACGGATCGCCTGGCAGCGGATACCTCTAAGTGGCTCGGCTCGGCCCGCCTTGGAGGAGGCTGCAATGCCAGGATCCGGACAGGACAGCGCCCACGACTCGAACAGACCGGCACCCGGCCCGACACGGAGAACGACGCTGCGGGGTGCGGGGGCCGCGGCGTCGGCGGCCTTTCTGCTCCCCCTCGTCTCCGCGACGCCCGCCGCGCGGGCCGACCAGCCGCGGGCCGACGAGCCCCGCTCCGGCGGCGACACCCTGCAGCGGGCCTTCGCCGCGGCGGCCGCGGAGTACGGCGTGCCGCTGAGCGTGCTGCTGGGCGTCTCCTATCTGCAGTCCCGCTGGGACGGCCACCGCGGCGCGCCCAGCGTCACCGGCGGCTATGGCCCCATGCACCTCACCGACGCGTACACCGCCCTCTCGGCGGCCCCGCACCACAGCCAGGGCGCCGAGGACGCGCGCGGCGACGCGGCGCGCCCCCTGAGGGTGCCGGAGACCACGGTCCCCGAGCCCCGGCAGCTGCCCGCCCGGCTGCGCACCCTCAGCCGGGCCGCGGAGCTCACCGGGCTGTCGGCGGAGGCCCTGCGCGGCGACGCGGCGGCCAATGTGCGCGGTGGCGCGGCGCTGCTGGCCGCCGAGCAGAAGAGGCTGGGCCTGCCGCTGAGCGAGGACCCGGCCGGCTGGTACGCGGCGGTGGCGGCCTACTCCGGCACCGACGACGCCACGGCGGCGGCCGTCTTCGCGGACGATGTGTACGACGTGATCCGCGGCGGTGCGACCCGTACGACGGGGGACGGCGAGCGGGTCTCCCTGGACGCGGTGCCCGGCGTGGCGCCGGACACCCGGCAGTTGCGGGCTCTCGGCCTGCCGTCCCGTCAGCGGGATCCGCGGGTCGAGGCGCCCAAGAACGTG
This sequence comes from Streptomyces sp. NPDC005393, assembly GCF_040606675.1. Taxonomy (NCBI): domain Bacteria; kingdom Bacillati; phylum Actinomycetota; class Actinomycetes; order Kitasatosporales; family Streptomycetaceae; genus Streptomyces; species Streptomyces sp. NPDC005393. The sequence continues at coordinate 60,687 of NZ_JBEXFG010000028.1, forward strand.
TCGTGCGAGTGGATCCCCGCCCCGTACGAGCAGTTCGGGGACAACGACTACGGCAATCACGATCTGGGCGACCGCCCCGCGTCCCAGTCGATCGACTACATCATCATCCATGACACCGAGGGCTCCTGGGACACCACCATCAAGCTGGTCCAGGACCCCACCTATGTCTCCTGGCAGTACACCCTGCGCTCCTCCGACGGGCATATCGCCCAGCATGTGCCGCTCAAGGACGTCGCCTGGCACGCGGGCAACTGGTACGTCAACGCCAAGTCCATCGGCCTTGAGCACGAGGGCTTTCTGACCGCCCCCGACGCCTGGTACACGGAGGCGATGTACCGCTCGTCGGCCCGGCTGGTGCGGTATTTGGCGAAGCGGTTCGACATTCCGCTGGACCGCCAGCACATCCTGGGCCATGACAATGTGCCCGGCACGACCACCGCCACCATCAGGGGCATGCACACCGACCCGGGCCCCTACTGGGACTGGGCGCACTACTTCACGCTGCTCGGCGCGCCGTTCCCCCGCACCGCGGGCCGCTTTGGCGGTCTGGTCACCATCCGCCCCGACTACGACGCCAACGAGCCGCTCTATACGGACTGCGAGAAGGCGGGCCGGCCATGCGCCCCGCACGGCTCCTCCGCCGTGCGGCTCCACGCCGCGCCCAGCGCGGACGCTCCGCTGGTCAAGGACATCGGGCTGCGCCCGGACGGCTCCGGCTCGACGACCGGCGTCAATGACACGGGCGCCCGGGCCACCACCGGGCAGCAGTTCGCGGTCGCCGGGCGCCAGGGCGACTGGACGGCGATCTGGTACCTCGGCCAGCAGGCGTGGTTCCAGAACCCGAAGGGGCGGCCCACGGCGGTGGACGCCAAGGGGCTCGTCGTCACGCCCAAGGCGGGTGCGACGGAGGTCCCGGTGTACGGCCGCGCCTACCCGGAGAAGGAGGCGTATCCGGAGGGCGTCCCGGTGCAGGCGGTCTCGCCGCTGCCGTACAAGCTCCTCGCCGGGCAGTCGTACCCGCTGGGGCTGCGGACTCAGGGCGAGTATCTGTGGGCGACCACCTTCGATCCGGCCGGGCACAAGGTGGTGCGCGGCAAGGACACGTACTACCAGATCCAGTTCGGTCACCGGGTGGCGTTCGTACGGGCCGCCGATGTGACGGTCCGCGGCTCCGGGAAGTGACCCCGGCCGGCCAAGGGCGGCCCGCGGAGGGCCGTGAGCGTGACCGTACCGGCATCGTCCCGTCGTACGGTCGCCTCGCGGCCCCCGGCGCTGTCGTGGACGGCGTGGGGGCGGCCCTCAGCGCTGCTGGAACATCTCCGCGGGCAGCGGCTTGAGCAGCCGGTACAGATCGTCGGTGATCGGCCGGTCCCAGCTGGCGATGGTGACGAGCACCCCGTCGCTGCGGTCGAACTGAGCGCAGGAGATCCGGCCCTCGGAGAGCTTGACGCGGCGCACGATGAGCAGATTGTCCTCGTGCATGACCGGGCTGTCCTCGGTGTCCACCACATGGACCGGTTCATCGTTCCCGAGCGCCGCGAGCAGCTGCGTCACCTCGAACGGCACCTGGCCCTCGGCCACCTCGCGGGCCGGGGACCCCTCGGGCAGATTGCCGATGATCATCGCCGGGCCGCGCCCGCCGAACAGGTCGTAGCGCAAAAAGACGCCCTGGCAGCTGCCGTCCGGTGCGGGCAACAGCCCCGCCCCAAGATCGCCGGGCCAGTCTCCCGGGTCCATGGCGAGGACGTCGAAGTCCGGCCCGGTGGGCGTGGCGGCGCTGCGGCGGCGGAGGAAGGACATGCGGATATGGTACGTGCCCGCGCGCCCGTTACGGTGCCGGGGAGCGCCCGGGAGGCACCGTGCGGCGGGGGGCCTCGGGTGGGCTCGTCAGGGATCCTCAGCGGTCCTCGGTGGCCGGGGTCGGCGTGGCCGGGATCTCCGTGGCCGGGCTCGTCGGCGGGGCGGCCGGCGGGCGGCGGGCGCGCCCCAGCAGCTTCGCCAGGCCGGTCCGGTCGGTGCCGACCTTGCGGTAGACCCCGGACAGCAGCCGGGCCACATCGCGCTCCGCCAGGCCCGTCTCCTCGCTGATCCGCTCGTCCGGCCAGCCCTGGGCGGCCCACTCGGCCACGGTCTGCTCTTGCGAGGTCAGCGGGCTGGTGTGATCGACGCGCAGCTGCATCGGGCGCAGCCCGGCCGCCGACAGCTCGTCGCGGGCCCGGGCCACGAGCGCGTCCGCCCGGCACTGGACCGCGCCCTCCAGACCGCGGTAGAGCCGGTCGCCGGCCTCCTGGGGCAGCCCGATGCGGCGCAGCGCGGCGCCGTGCTCGACCAGCGCCACGGCGAGGTCGTACGCCGACGGTGACCGCTCGAGATGGCCGACGGACTCGGCCAGCAGCTTGATCCTCTCCGGCCCCTGGGTCACCGTCGCCGCGGTGTGCAGTGCCCGGCCGATCGCGGAGTGGGTGCCGAACTGACGGGCGCGGCGCACCGCGTCGTCGGCGACCTCGGCCGCCTGCCGCGGCTCGGTCAGCGCGAGGGCCTGGGAGAGGTGCAGCTGCCAGGGGCACCAGGCGGGGTTGCGCATCCCTCGGCCGTCCATCCGGCGGCCGACCGCGGTGAGCTGTTCCCGGGCCTCACGGTGCATATTGGCGGCCAGCGACAGCTCGCCGCGGACCACGGGCACATCCGGGCAGAGAGTGGCCTGCGGAAGGGTCTCGCCGCCGTGGCCGGCCGCGAACTCCTGCGCCTCGCGGACCCGGCCCCGGGAGATCAGGGTCGCGATGAGGGTGCCGACCGCGGTCCAGTGCGCGGGCGTCGAGGAGCCGACCAGATCGGCGATGCGCATCCCCTCGCGGGCCAGTTCCTCCGCCTCGGCGAGCGCCCCGCGGCGGTAGCGGGCGTAGCCGAGGAGGGTGATGCTGAACGCCAGGTGGGAGCCGCGCCAGCCCTTGCGCTCGCATTCGGCGATGCCCTTGTTGAACAGTTCCTCGGCGCGGCCGGGCTGATCGCAGTGGAGGAAGATCAGGGCGACCAGGATGGGCACCTCGAAGCCCCAGTCGTCATCGGTCCAGCTGAGGCCGTCGCGCAGGGCCTCCTCCGCGTAGTGCAGGGCGGTGGCCGCCGGTTCTCCGCGCGTCATCGCGTCCCAGGCCCGCAGCCCCAGCAGATAGCGCTCGGCCATGCCGCGGCCGGTAAGGTGGTCCGCGAGCCGGGCCAGCCGCCGGGAGCGGGCGGGCGACTCCTTCTCGTCGGCGCGGAACATGTTCCACATGAACTGTTCGGCCTGCATCCGCAGCCGGGTGCGGGCACTGGTGGCCCGTCCGGCCTCCGCGGCGACGACCTGTGCGGCCTCCTCCATGCGGCCGCTGTGACCGTACGCCTGGGCGAGCCGGTAGGTGATCGCCTCGCGCAACTCGGCGCCGAGCGCGGGCTCCTCCAGCGCGGCCCGCAGATGGTTGACGGTGACGGCGGGCTCGGTGAGCTGGGCGGAGCAGCCGAGCTCGTACAGAACGGCGGCGCGCTCCTCCAGGGCGGGCGGTTCGCGCAGCGCCCGGGCGAGACAGCGGCGCCCGGCGCCGGGGGCTCCGGCGCGCAGGTACTCACGGGCCGCCGCCCGCAGATGGCGCACCACCCACGGGTCGCCCTCGGGGTGCATCTCCAGCAGATGGCGGCCGGCGGCCGCTGAGCCCAGACCGGCGGCGAGCACCACGGTGGCGGCCTGGCCGTGCATGGCCACGCGCAGCGCGCCCGGGATCGCCTGGTAAACGGCGGTGGCGATGAGCGGGTGCAGGTATTCGAGGGGCTGGGTCCCGCCGCGCGGCGGGGCGAGGATACGGGCGTGGGCCAGCCGCGCCACCACATCGGTGGCCTCCGTCTCGCTGAGTCCGGCGACATTGGCGGTCAGGGTCGGGGTGGCTTCGATGCCGAGGACGGCGACGGCCCAGGCGAGGCGGACGGCGGCGGTGCCGAGCCGGGTCAGCCGGTCGTTGAGTCCGCTGTCCTTGGCCGAGGAGACCAGCTCGCGCAGCGCAACCAGGTTCTCCGACTGCGGCTTCAGCTCGCGGTCGCGGATCTTGGCGGTGAGCTCGACGACCTCCCAGGGGTTGCCGCCGGTCATCGCCCAGCACTCACGGCAGAACGCCTCGTCGGCCTCGTGGCCGAGGACATCGCGCACGATCCTGCCGACCCCGCTCGGGGTGAGCGGCGCCAGCGCATGCGGCCGCGATCCCTGGCGCTCGGTGAGTCCCCGTATCCCGGCGGCGTCGGCCGTCAGGTCCTCCGGGCGGTAGCCGATGGCCAGCAGCAGGGGCAGAGCGACGGCGCGCGGCGCGAACCTGGTGAGCCAGTCGAGCGATTCGGTGTCGCCCCAGTGGACGTCGTCCAGGATCATGACGACCGGGGCGTGTTCAACCGCGAAGCGGGTCACCAGCCAGTCGAGGCCGTCGCGTACGCCCTGCGGGTCGGGTGAGCCGCCGTCGCCCGATACCACGAGACCCACCGCCGGCGCGACGATGTCGTACCAACTGCCCAGGATCCGGCGGTGCTCGTCCTCACCGGTCGCCGCGAGCACGGGCTGGAAGAGCTGGCGCACCACGTGGAAGGCCGCGCCCTGTTCATGCTCGCCGCCGCGCGCCGAGAGAACGGTGCAGCCGCGGGCGGCGGCCCGGCGGCGCATCTCGCCGAGCAGCGCGGTCTTACCGACGCCGCCCGGCCCCTCGAAGGCGATCACTCCGCCGGTGCGGGTCCCGGCCGGATCGTTCGGATCCGTCCCGCACAGCTCGGTCAGCACGCCGTCGACCGCGCCGAGTTCCAGCTCCCGTTCCAGCAATGTCCGGCGCGCCCGGCTCTGTCGGCTCATATACTCCGCCATTCTTCCCCTCCGGCAGGTAACGCCGAGCGTAGCGCGTATGGCACGCTCCGTAGCCCTCCGTGGAGGGATTGGCATTGCCAATGGCACACGCCATTTCCCCTCCTCCTCTATCGATGGCACGTACAGCACGCGAGGATGGCCGGATTCAGCGGGTTGGCCCGAAGCCGCGATGGCCTGTGGTATTTGCGGCCCGGGCCGCTCGGATCCCGAAAGGGGGGCGGACACGACTCATGGACACGCACGCTTCGCGACCTCACGCCCGGCACGCGGCCCTGCTGCGGCGGGCCGCCCTGCTCGACTTCCCGGCCTCCGCCGACGTCAGTCCCGACGCCGAGGCGGCCAGGCTCCACACGATCCAATGGCTCTCGCATCATGGCGTCTTCGAGGACAGCGCGGCCGTCGCGGAGTACGACGCGCTGCGGTTCGACCTGCTGACGGGCCTGTTCTATCCCCGGGCCACCGGCGCCGACCTGGACCTGGGCAATGACCTCGTCGGCTGGTACTTCGTCTTCGACGATCAGTTCGACGGTGAACTGGGGTGCCGGCCGCAGGAGGTGGCGCGGCTGGTGGCGGCCGTCATACGGATAACGGAGGAGGACGGCCGTACGGGGGGCGGCGGCCAGGGCCCTCTCCTGGAGAGCTTCCGCGACCTGTGGCGTCGCATCAACTCCGGTCGGACGGCGGTGTGGCGGGACCGTTTCCGCCACCACTGGCTGGAGTATCTGCATTCCTACCACCGCGAGGCGCTCGGCCGTACCGGGACGGGGGCGGGGGCGGGAGCCCCGCCACGCTCGGTGGACGCCGTCCTCGCCCTGCGGCGCCATTCGATCGGGGTACAGCCCTGCCTCGACCTGAACGAGCCCTTCGGCGGCTATACTCTGCCGCCCGCGCTGCACGGCGGCTTCCCGCTCGCCCGGATGCGGGAGGCTACGGACGATGTGGTGGTCTTCACCAATGACATCGCTTCCCTGGACAAGGAGTTGGCCGCCGGGGACGTCCACAACAGCGTCATCGTCCAGCGGGAGCGCGCGGGTGGTGACCTGGAGGACGCCGTACGGCATATCGCCGACCTCGCCAACGCGCGCCACCGCTGGTTCGAGGAGACCGCCGCCGGGCTGCCGGCGCTGCTCGCCGAGGCCGGGGCGGGCCCGGACGTACGCCCGGCCGTACGGCGCTACGTCGACGGCATGCGGCATGTGATGAGCGGCAACCTGGGGTGGTCCCTGCGCACGGCCCGCTACGACGACCGGGGCATCGAAGCGGTCAGCCGTGGCCGGCAGCGGCCCTGGGCCCATCTGACGAGCCTGGACAAACTGATCCAGGCGGGGCGGTCGTCGATCTGACGGCCGGGGCAGGCCGGCCCGCCGCGCCAGGCCGCACCTAGAGGCCTCGATGGCGGCGCTGGTGGCGGGCCACCCGCGCGCGGTTGCCGCAGGACGGTTTGCACCACTCCTGCCGCGGATGCTCCTTGACGAAGTACCGCACGCACCGCGGCGCGGGGCATGCCCGCAACCTCTCCCGCTCCTCCCCGCCGAGCAGGGCGATGGCATCGGCCGCGACCGCCGCAACCAGCCGGTCCCGCTCCGGGGCCGGCCCCGAACGCACCGTACGGACCCCGGGCGCACCGCCATCGGGCCAGTCCAGACGCGGCGCCCGCGGCACCGCCGCGGCCGCCGCGTTGAGGAGGCCGAGGGCCGCCGCGCCGGCGGAGCTCAGCGGCGCGGGCGGCGCCACCGCGTGGGCGAAGAGCGCGCGGACGGCGGTGCGCAACTCCCGTACGGCGTCGAGCGCGACGGCGTCCGCGGTGAAGGCGCCGGGGGCGTCCAGCGCGTCCTCAAGCGGCTCGGCCCGCTCCCGTACCCACGCGGTGAGCCCTTCGGCGGTGTCGAGGTCGTCGGCGACGCCGCCGCGCCCGTCGTGGTGGATGGTGACGACGAGCGCGACGGCGAGGCGGTTCCCGGACATGGGGCCTAATGGTAACGTCCCGCCATAACCATTAGCCCCTCGCCATGAGCCGAGGAGTCAGGGGGCCCCATGGACACCGCAGAGGTGCGGACCGCCGTGCTGGACGGCCATACTCGGCTGCGTGAGCTGCTCACCGGCCTCACCGACGCCGCGGTGCGCGAGCCGAGCGGGCTGCCCGGCTGGAGCCGCGCGCAGGTGCTCTCGCATCTCGACGGCGTGGCCCGGGCGCTCGCCCGGCAGGCCCGCTACGCGCTCAAGGGCGAGCTGGTCGAGGTCTACGACGGCGGCCGCCCGGCCAGGGACGCCGCGATCGAGGCCGGTGCGAGGCGTACGGCGGACGAGCTGCGCGCCGCCGTGACCGAGGCCCTCGCCGAGGCGGAGGAGACCTGGGCGGCGGTCGGTCCGCGGGACTGGGACCGGCCCGTACGCCACCGCGACGGCGACGTGCGCTCCGCCCTCCACGCCTGGTGGCGGGAGCTGGAGATCCACACCGTGGACGCCCGGCTCGGCCGCGGCCCCGGGGGCTGGTCACGGGAGTTCTGCGGCCACGCGCTGGACTTCCTCGCACCGCGCGCGCCCCACGGCGTACGGCTCACGCTGGAGGCCACCGACGGGCCGGAGCGGCGCGACTGCGGATCCGGCGAACCGCTGACCGTACGGGGCCGGCTGGGCGATCTGACCGCGTGGCTGGCGGGGCGCGAGGTGACCGGCCGCCTCGACGGCGCGGCGCCGCTCCCGGAGTTGGCTCCATGGCCGTAGAGACGCTCAACCTGTGGAAGGCGGGCCTTACGGACGTGCCCGACGAGGTGTGGCAGCGCACCGGGCTGCGGGTCCTGATCCTGGCGGACAACGCCCTCACCCGTGTGCCCGCCGCCATCGGGCGGCTGCGGCGGCTGCACACCCTCGACCTCGGCCACAACCACCTCGCCGAGGTGCCCGAGGAGATCGGCGATCTGGCCGGCGGCCTCACCCGGTATCTGTATCTGCACGACAACCGCCTCGCCCGGCTGCCGCGCTCGCTCGGTCGGCTGGACCGGCTGGCCTATCTCAACGTCGGCGAGAACCCGCTCGGCCGGCTCCCCTCGGAGCTCGGCTCCATGACGGGCCTGGTGGAACTGCGCGCCCAGCACAGCGAGCTGGCCGGGCTGCCGGAGTCGGCGGGGCGGCTCGGCTCGCTGCGGGAGCTGTGGCTGCGCGGCAACCGGATCACCCGTCTGCCCGCGGCCTGGGCCGGGCTGCGCCGGCTGCGCCATCTGGAGCTGCGCGAGAACGCGCTCACCGCCGTGGACGAGCCACTGCGCGCGCTGCCGCTGCTGCGCCACCTGGATCTGCGCGCCAACCGGCTGCGGACGCTCCCCGACTGGATCGCGGAGCTGCCCGCCCTGGAGAAGCTCGATCTGCGCTGGAATCCCCTCGATGACCACACCGACGGCTCGCGGGCGGTCCAGGCGCTCCGGGACAAGGGGTGCGTCGTGCTCACGTAAGCGCTCCGCTGGAAGTCCGGTGCGTCGCCCGCGGGTCCGTCGTGGCTGGTCGCGCCCCGCGGCGGAGCCGCATATCGATACAGCTCCGCGCCTCTTTGGGGCGCTGCCCAACCGCACCGGACCTCACCAGACCCGCCTGGCGTCGTGTTACGGGCCGGGCCGCCCGGCGCTCCCGGACGGCCCGGCCCGTGACATCGGACGGCTCAGGTGAGGTCGAACTCGCCCTCGCGCGCGCCCAGTACGAAGGCGCGCCACTCGGCCGGGGTGAAGACCAGGGCCGGACCTTCGGGACGGCGGCCGTGGCGCATCGCGATAAAGCCCTCGACGAAGGCGATCTCCACATCGCCCACGCCCTGGCTGCTCGACCGCCAATGAGCTCCCGCGAGGTCGAGTTCTGGCTTCTCGCCGCTTCCTGTCAGTGGCTGTGTGGTAGTGGTGGTGTCGGCCACGTCCTGGCTCCTCCCGGGTCGTCGTCCGGGCCCCACCCTAGCGAGCGCGGCCGGTGCCGGACAGGCCACGAAAGAAGTACGTTCCACCGCGCTCAGCCGGTGGGAAGCGTGGCCGCCACCACCCACATGGAGAAGAACTGCGCGCCCCCGCCATAGGCGTGGCCGAGCGCCTTACGGGCCCCTTCGACCTGGTGTTCGCCCGCCTGCCCGCGCACCTGGAGCGCCGCTTCCGCGAAGCGGAGCATGCCGGACGCCCCGATGGGGTTGGTGGACAGCACCCCGCCCCGCCCGAGGGGTTGACCGGGAGCTCGCCGCCGAGTTCGGTCACGCCGGACTCGGTGAGCTTCCAGCCCTCGCCCTCGGCGGCGAAGCCCAGGTTCTCCAGCCACATGGGTTCGTACCAGCTGAACGGCACATACCTCACGACCGCGTCGATCTCCCGGCGCGGGTCGGTGATTCCGGCCTGCCGGTAGACATCGGCCGCGCAGTCCTTGCCCGCGCGCGGTGAGACGAAGTCCTTGCCCGCAAAGAGCGTCGGCTCGCTGCGCATGGCGCCGCCGTGCACCCAGGCGGGCGGACGGGGCGCGCGGGCCGCGCCGGCGCGGTCGGTGAGCACCATGGCGCAGGCGCCGTCCGAGGAGGGGCAGGTCTCGGAGTAGCGGATGGGGTCCCACAGCATCGGGGACGAGCGCACCTTCTCCAGGGTCAGATCGTGCTCATGGAGATGCGCGTACGGGTTGCGCAGGGCGTTGCGGCGGTCCTTGTAGGCGACGAGCGCGCCGATGCCGCTGGGCGCGCCGGTCCGCCGCACTACGGGCGCTCGCACACCGACGGGAGCGAGCGGGCCAGCGCCGCCGCGTGCAGCGTGTCCAGCCGCTTCTCGTGTCCCACGACCACGGCGCCGGCCGCCAGCCGCCCGGCGCAGGAGCGGGCCTCACGCGCCTGCGGTGAATCCGCGATGGCTCGTACGAGTTCGCCGTTGATCCGGTTGATCTCCAGCCGGACCTTCCCGAGGTCGGGGCGCTCGGTGGGTGCCTGCGCGGGGTCGGCGTCCCAGCGGCGGTAGAGACCGCGCTGGACCACCTTGCTGGCCTCGATCTGGTCGCGGAAGATCCGAACGGTCGCCCCGGGGTCGGCGCCCACCTCCTTGGCCTGCTGTGCGACCGAGTCCAGCACCTGCTTCTCGCGCGCCGGATCGTCGATCGGGCTGTCCGTACCCCATTTGGCGGCGGCGACGTTGTCGGCGACCAGCACCCGGTCGGCGGACAGTTCGGCCACCGGCAGAAGCCGGCCGTGGGGACGCGTGGCGGGCGCGGCCGGAGCGGCGACGGCCGCGCCCGCCCCCGTGGCGAGCACGGCGGTGGCCGTGGCCGCGATCATCACGTGGCGGAGGGAATGGGGCAGTCGCACGGTCGGGACCTCTCTTCTCGGCGGCGCGGTGGTCTCCCACCGGGCGAGCGTAGAGCGCGGCGGGCTCCCGCACGAGAGGTGACCGTTCACCTCGCGCCGCCGCCCGAGCCGTGGACGACCCGCGGGGCCGGCCCCGGACCATCGGGGCCGGCCCCGCGGAACGCTGCCGGATCAGACGGGTTGCGAACGTACCAGCTGGGCCTGTCCGAACAACAGGGCGTAGCCGTCGGGCAGTTGGCCGAGGATACGCGCCAGCAGCTCGGGTCCCGCCAGCCGCGCGAGGACCCCCAGGACCGATCCGGCGTCCCAGCGGGCGGTCGCCCGGGTGGCGCCGGGGGTGTGCGCGGCGATGTCCTTGACGAACCCCCAGCCGGTCAGCGGCTCGGGGCCGGGAATCTCGTCGGCGAACGCGCGTGCCGCCTTCCTGGGCAACAGGGCCGCGAGCGCTACGCGTTCGTCACCGGTGAGCTGCCGTCCCAGAGCGGCCAGTACGGTACGGGTGACCTCCTCGGCCCTCTCCCTGGTGGGATAGAGACCGTCGTACCTCACCGCTTCGATCAGCTCGTCGAATGTCATGCCGTGTTCCTGCCGTCCCGGCCGACGCTGGTGGAACATGGGTGCTGGAGCGCCTTTCTCGTAGTAGGGGTGGGGGTGGGTCAGGCGGTGAGCTGGTGAGGCGCTCCGGACCCGTCGCCAATCTTGATCTTGCGGGGCCTGGCCTTCTCCAGGACCGGCAGACGCAGGGTCAGGACCCCCGCGTCGTAGGAGGCGTCGATCCGCTCGGTGTCCAGCGTGTCCCCCAGGATGAGCTGGCGGGTGTGGACGCCGACGGGGCGCTCGGAGGCGATCATCTCCGCGCCCTCGGGAGCCGGCGAGCGGCGCTCGGCCCGGACGGTCAGCACATTGCGCTCGATGTCGAGGTCGATGGTCTCCGGGTTGATGCCCGGCAGATCGAAGTGGACGACGAACTCGTCGCCTGCCCGGTAGGCGTCCATCGGCATCACGGCCGGGCGTACGGCGGTGCCCAGCATCTGCTGGGAGAGCCGGTCCAGTTCACGGAACGCGTCAGTACGCATGAGCATCACAGATCACTCCTCATCTCTCTCGCGCTGCGTGCGATGCCCTCTGCCTTTTTATATAGCGTGGCCGACATAAAGTTGACAAGCCCACACTCAAGGCAGGAGGTGACTTGGGTGAATCCCGGGCGCGGCGACGCGTGGAGACCTACATGCCGTCCTCCAGGAAGGCCCCTACGGCGGTCAGGAACTCCTCGGGACACCGCTCATGGACGAGATGGCCCGCGTCGATGGTGACGAGTCGGCAGTCGGGTATGCGCTCGGCCATCCCGACGAGCAGCTCCTGCGGGATATGGCTGGTCGGCCCGCCGCCGATCACCAGGGTGGGTGCGGTGATGGCCGAGAGGTCCTCGGTCCACCGGGGGTCAGGGGCGTTGCGCTGTGCGGTGAACTGCGTCTTGACGGCCCAGTCGAACGCCATCCGCCCCTGGGGGCGCGGGGGCACCGCCAGCGGCGGGTCCTGGGGCAGCAGCGGCGGGGCGTCCTCGACGACCAGTCGTGCCACGAGACGCGGGAAGCGCTGGGCGAGGAGATAGGCGACCACGCCGCCGTAGGAGTGCCCGATGAGTGTGACGGACGTCAGGCCGAGCGCCGCGAGGAACCCCGCGACCTCGTCCCGCAGCAGCTCCAGGGCGTACTCCCCCGGCCAGTCGCTGGCACCGTGGCCACGCAGATCGAGTGCGTACACCCGGCGGCCCGGGGCGAGCCGCGGCGCGATGGTGAGCCAGTCGACGCCGCCTTCGCCGAGGCCGTGCAGCAGCAGGACGGGCGGGTCGCCCGCGGTGCCCCACACCCGGTACGCCAGCTCGACCCCGTCCACCTCGACCGTGTCAAGTGTGTGCATAGGGCGAGGATACGACCGGTGTAACGCGCGTCACACTGGGCGCTCACGGCCTTCCCAGTACGGCTCGCGCAGCCGCCGCTTGTAGAGCTTGCCGTTGGGGTCGCGTGGCGTCTCCGCGATGAAGTCGACGGACTCGGGGCGTTTGTAGCCCGCCAGCCGCTGTGCGCAGTGGTCGAGGATGGAGCCGGCCGGCTCAGGGTCCGGAACATGCCCCTCGGCGGGCTCCACGACAGCCTTGACCTGCTCGCCCCAGTCGTGGTGCGGTACGCCGAAGGCGGCGGCGTCGGCGACGGCGCTGATGGGCCAGGGCCTGCCGACCGTCCCGGGCTTCTTCAGCCAGTCCTCGGCGGTGGCGAAGGCGCCGCCGCCCTCGCTCGCCGCGTAGTACTCCTCCACACAGGTCCCCCACCAGTCGATCATGGCGCGCTTGATGTGGTCGGGGCAGGGCGCGGCGCCGTGGATGGCGTGACGCATCGAGGAGACGTCGCAGGACCGCCGGATCTCCTCGGGCCATCGCCGCGGCCACGGCGGGGAACGGCGTGAAGCCGAAGATGGCGTGCTCGACACCCAGCCTTGTGCTCAGCTCCGTCTCCACGGGCGGCAGGATGCCGCAGGGGGCGGGACGAAGGAAGGGTTTTTCTGACGGAACGTCAGATTATTCGGCGCCGTGCCGTGCCTACTTCCCCAGCACCGCCATCGCCGCGTTGTGCCCGGGGATCCCGCTCACCCCGCCGCCGCGCACCGCGCCCGCGCCGCACAGCAGCACATTGGCGTGGCGCGTCTCCACACCCCAGCGGCCGGTCCCCTCCTGGGCGTACGGGAACGCCAGGTCGCGGTGGAAGATATTGCCGCCGGGCAGCCGCAGCTCGCGCTCCAGATCCAGCGGGCTCTTCGCCTCGATGCAGGGCCTGCCGTCGGCGTCGTACGCGAGACAGTCGGCGATCGACTCGGCGAGATGTGCGTCGAGCTGCGCGAGCGTGGCATCCAGCAGCGCGGTGCGCGCCCCGTCGTTGTCCTCGGCGAACAGCCGGGCGGGGGTGTGCAGTCCGAACAGGGTCAGGGTCTGATAGCCCTGGCCCGCGAGCTCCGGCCCGAGGATCGAGGGATCGGTCAGCGAATGGCAGTAGATCTCCGACGGCGGGCGGCCCGGCAGCTCTCCCGCGGCGGCCTGACGGTACGCCTCCTCCAGCGCCCGGTACCCCTCGGCGATATGGAACGTCCCCGAGAACGCCTCGCGCGGGTCGACCTCGCGGTCCCGCAGCGCGGGCAGCCGCCGCAGCAGCATGTTCACCTTGAGCTGCGCCCCCTCGGCGGGCGGGGCGGGCGGCTCCTCGCCCAGCAGCCGCGCCAGCTCCCGCGGCGCGGCCCCGACCAGCACATGCCGGGCCGCCGCCGTGCCGCCGCCTTCCTCGCCCTCGTACGTGACCTCCGCCGAGGTCCCGTCGGTGGCGATCGCGGTGACCTCGCGGCCGGTCTCGATCCGCGCGCCGGCCGCGCGGGCCGCGTTGGCGAGCGCGTCGGTGAGCGCCCCCATCCCGCCGACCGGTACATCCCAGTCGCCGGTACCGCCCCCGATCACGTGGTAGAGGAGGCAGCGGTTCTGACGCAGCGACGGATCGTGGGCGTGCGCGAAGGTGCCGATCAGCGCGTCGGTGAGCACCACGCCCCGGATGAGGTCGTCCGTGAACGCCGCCTCGATCGCCTCCCCCACCGGCCGCTCGAACAGCGCCTCCCACGCGGCCTCGTCCCCGATCCGCGCCCGCAGCGCGTCCCGGCTGGGCAGCGGCTCCGTCAGCGTCGGAAAGACCCGCTCGGCGACGCGCTGCGTCATGCCGTAGAAGCGCTCCCAGGACTCGTACTCCCGGTCCGACCCGGTCAGCCGCGCGAACGCCTCCCGCGTGCGCGCCGTACCGCCGGTGTCCACCAGCAGCCCGGTGGCCCGCCCGCCCCGGACATCGGGCGTGTACGAGGACACCGCCCGCTTGCGCACCGCGAACCGCAGCCCGAGATCCTCCACGATCCGCCGCGGCAACAGGCTGACCAGATACGAATAGCGCGAAAGCCGCGCGTCGACCCCGGCGAAGGGCCGGGTGGACACGGCCGCACCACCGGTGTGGTCCAGCCGCTCCAGCACCAGCACACTGCGCCCGGCCCGGGCGAGATACGCGGCGGCGACCAGGCCGTTGTGGCCACCGCCCACGATGACGACGTCGTACGCATCGCTGTGAGACATGCCTCCTGGTTAGCACGCCGTGATCGCCAGGGCCAGGCCTCGGCGATCATCCCTGCCGCTGGTGCGGCACCGCCACCCGGCGCGGCGGCTCGGGCGGCGCGGCCGGCTGGGGGCGGCCCAGCTGCTCCCTGCAGTGCGCCTCGTCGCCGCGGCTGGTGAGGGTGTCGGGGTGGTCCGGGCCCAGCACGCGGGTGCGGGCGCGGGCCACATGGCGGTATTGGGCGAGGGCGTCGGACCAGCGGCCGAGCCAGCCGAGGGCGACGGCGATCTCGCGACGGCTGACGAGGGTGTCCGGATGGTCGGGGCCCAGGGTGCGCTCGCGGAGGGCGCAGACGTCACGCGCCTCGGTCAGGGCCTCCTCCCAGCGGCCCAGGCGGCCGAGGTTGACGCCGAGGCCGTGGCGGGCGCGCAGGGTCTCCGGGTCGGAGGGGCCCTGGACGCGGGTGCGGTCGTCCACGAGGGCGCGGTAGACCGTCAGGGCCTCCGCGCCGCGGTTCAGCCGGCCCAGGCTGATGCCGGCCTCATAGCGGGCGGCGAGGGTATCGGGGTGGTCGGGGCCCAGCGCCCGGGCGCGGGCGGCGGCCACCTCGCGGTAGGTCCGCAGCGCCTCGTCCCAGCGGTTCAGCCGGCCGAGGGCGTACGCCACTTCGTACCGGCTGACCAGGGTGTCGGGGTGGTCGGGGCCCAGCACCCGGGCGCGGGCGGCGGCCACCTCGCGCGCCATGCGGTACGAGTCGTCGAGCCGGCCCAGACAGCCCAGGTTGAAGGCGAGGTTGTGGCGGCAGCGCAGGGTGTCCGGATGGTCGGCGCCCATGGTGCGCGCGCGGACGGCGAGCACGGCCGTATAGACCTCGTGGGCCCCGGCGTAGCGGCCGAGGCAGCCCAGGGCGAACGCGGTCTCCTGCCGGGCGGCGAGGGTGTCCGGATGGCCGGGGCCCAGCGTCCGCTCGCGGCCCGCCGCGACCCGCTCGTACTCCCGCAGCGCGTCACCGGGGCGGCCCAGCAGCCCGAGGGCGAAGGCGATCTCATAGCGGCTGGTCAGTGCGGAGGGGTGGTCGGGGCCCAGGAGGCGCTCGCACTCGGCGGCGACCGCGCGGTGCGCGTCGGCCGCCTCCTCCCAGCGGCCCAGCCGCCCCAGGACCAGCGCGGCGCTGTGCCGGCCGGCGAGCCGGGCGGCCGCTTCGGGCGGTGGCGCGGGGCGCGGGGCCGGGCCGCCGGTCCACGCTCCGGTGAGCGCCGCGGCCGGGTCGGCCGGGGTGGCCTGCCGGATCCCGCAGGCGGTGACGCTCGCCTTGGAGCCGGTGGTCATACGGCGGGCCCAGGCCGGGAGGCGCGGCGCCGGCGGGCCGGTGGCCCCGAATCCCCCACGGGTCTCCGGGAAGGGCGGTGCCGTCGGCTGCCGGGCGGCCCGCGCCAGGGCGATCCGCTCGGCGAGGTCCACGGCGTCACGCGGCCGCCCCTCCGGGGCCTTGGCGAGCAGATCGAGGACCACGCGCTCGAACCGCTCGGGGAGTTCGGGGCGGTGCCGGCGCGGCGGGGCGGGCGGGGTGTCGCGATGGCCGACGAGGATCGCCCAGGCGTCGTCGAGGTCGAACGGCGGCACGCCCGTGGCCAGTTCGTAGAGCACACAGCCCAGCGAGTAGAGATCGCTGCGATGGTCGACCGAGCCGCCCGCGATCTGCTCGGGCGACATGTAGTGCGGGGTGCCCATGGCGATGCCGGTGCCGGTGAGCCGGGAGGAGAGGCCGACGTCATGGCCGAGACGGGCGATCCCGAAGTCGCAGAGCTTCACGCTGCCGTCGGCCAGCCGCACGATGTTGGCGGGTTTGAGATCGCGGTGCACGACGCCCTGATCATGGGTGTAGGCGAGGGCGGCGGCGACCTGCCCGCCGATGTCGAGCACATCGGGGACCGGCAGCGGATGGTGCTTGTTGTCCTCCAGCAGCTGGCTGAGGTTACGCCCCTCCAGCAGCTCCATGACCAGATACAGCACGCCCTCGTGCTCGCCGAAGTCATGCACCACGGTCACCCCGCGGTGCTGCAGCGCCGCGGCCACCCGCGCCTCGCGGCGGAAGCGCTCGCGCAGCACCCCGGTGAACGACTGGTCGTGCTGCGGCCCCATCGGCTTGAGGCATTTGACGGCGACGCGCCGGCCGAGCGACTCGTCACGCGCCCGCCACACCTCGCCCATTCCCCCGCGCCCGATCAGGTCGAGCAGTCGGTACCGGCCCTGGATCAGCCTGGTGTCCGCCATTCTCCCCCTGCCTCCGGCGGAAGGTGCTCCCTCCCGCCGCCCCCGTGGATGCCGGCCGCGCGCCACGCCGCCCCCGGCCCGTCCCCGCTGTCCAGTATGGCCGCGTTTCTGCGGAGTTTGTAGGGCGAGGGACGACTACCGGGACCGATTCGCTCGACGGCCCGCAGAATGTGCTTGGAAGGCAGTTGCCAGCGGACCTTCGGGGGGATGCAGCGCAACGCCCTGCCCGTCGCCCTCAGACGGCGGGTGACGACGGCGGGAGCGGGCGCGAGACGCCCGTACAGCTCATGGGCGTACGGAGGCAGGGACGCATACGCGAGCGCGGCGAAGCGCCCCCAGATCACCTCACGCGCCGGGACCAGCGCGGCATGAACCGGGGGTCTGCGCAGAAAGGCGTCGACCTCACGTGCCTCGGGGGTGTCGGCCAGCTCGGGGCGCACCTTCTCGAAGTACGCGGCGAGCGCCGCCGTATCGGCCGGTACATCGGTGGGGTCGAGGCCGACCAGCCGGGCGGATACGACGTTCTCGGCGACATAGGAGTCCGCCTGGGCGTCGGTGAGCGGAAAGCCGGAGCGCCGTACGACATGCAGATACGAGGCGATCTCGGCGCAGTGCACCCACAACAGCAGCTCGGGCTCGTCGACGCCGCGGCGGATGCCGGTGACGGGGTCGGTCACCGACAGCCTGCGGTGGATGGAACGGACCCTGGCGCCGGCCCGCTCCGCCGCCTCGATGGTGCCGTAGGTGGTGGTGGCGACGAACCGGGCGGTGCGGATCAGCCGGCCCCAGGCGTCCTTGCGGAAGTCGGAGTTCTGGGTGACGCCGCGCACCGCGAGCGGATGCAGCGCCTGGAGGTACAGCGCGCGTACGCCCGCGATCCACATCATCGGGTCGCCGTGCATCTGCCAGGTGACCGACCGGGGCCCGAAGAGCCCCGCGTCGACGTCGGACGAACCGGGCCGTAGAGCCGCCGCCATGGCCACCACCTCCTGCGGCCAGGCTATCCCCGGCCCGCCGGCGGCTCAGCGGCGCACCCTCGGCATGCCCAGGCCGATCCAGGAGATGATCTCCCGCTGCACCTCGTGGATGCCGCCGCCGAAGGTGAAGACGACGCTGCTGCGATAGCCGCGCTCCAGCTCGCCGTGGAGCACCGCGCCCGCCGAGACCTCCTTGAGCGGGCCCGCCGCGCCGACGACCTCCATCAGCCAGGCGCAGGCGTCCCGGCGGGCCTCGGATCCGCACGCCTTGAGGGCGGAGGCGTCCTGCGGGGTCAGGGTCTCGCGCTGGAGGGCGTCGACCATCTGCCAGTTGAGCACCTTCACTCGCGTGCGCCGCGCGGCGGCCTGGGAGCGTCCTGGGATCGAGGGGCACGGTAGAACGTGTTCCACCAATACGGAAGGGCCGTGGACCCGGTCGTCAGCCCCGCTGTTCACTCCCCTCCACGCGCGGCGGGCTGTCGTCGCTGCCCCGCCGTACGACCCGTACCGGCCCGCCCGGGCGCCAGGTCCGCAGCACCAGGTCCTGGCCCTCCACGGCGGTGTGCACCACCTCGGTCACCTCGGCGCGGAAGAGCTGGAAGGGCTCGGGCGGCCGGACCGCCTCGGCGAAGCGGGTGAGCGACTCGGGGTCGGTCACCTCCACGGCCCGGCCGCTGACCCGTACGTCGCCCTCGGCCATCCCGGCGTCCGGACCGGGGTTGGCCTGGATGGAGAACCGCGCATCGCGGCGCAGATCGAGCGCCTTGCGCGAGTCCGGCATCATGCCGAGCCACAACTCGCCGAAGCGGAAGTCCACTTCGAGCGGGGTGACGCGCGGCGAGCCGTCCTGGCGCAGGGTGGCCAGCACATGGTGGCGGTAGCCCTGGAAGCGGCCCTGGGCGAAGGCGGCGAAGCCGGGCTCGGCGGCCTGGAATCCGGCCCAGCTGGTGGTCGTGGACATCGGCATGGCGCCCATACTGGCGCCGTTACCGGACATCTCCTGTCGGGATTTCTCCGCTTCCATCTCCCGCGCCTGATCCGGCGGCAGATGGGCGCTCCACTCGGTGCCGGGGAGCGGATACGCGACCCAGGTACGGGCGTAGGCCGGGGGCCGGGCCTGGTCGCGCCGGGTGAGCAGCGCGGTGGGCTCATGGGTGGCGCGCCGCAGCAGCGCGGGCACGGTGGTGGACCGGTTGTTCCCGCTGGTCTGGGCGGAGGCACAGCCCGCGTGGTAGGCGACGGGCAGGGCGCGGTCCCCGACCACCAGACAGGGCGGCCGCAGCCCCAGCCGCTGCAGCGCCTTCGCGGCGGTGCGGTAGCGCCCGGTGGTGGTGTCGGTGCTCGCCGCGGCATGCCCGAGGACGGCGAGCTGGCTGACGAGCTGGAGCGTGATGACCACTCCGAGCGCGACGGCCAGATGCTGGGGCGACCGCGCGCCGCGTACGGCGCGCAGGACGAGCCCGGCGATGGGCAGCGCCAGCAGGGCGTAGGAGGGCATCAGGAAGCGCGGCGCGGAGTAGTCGATGAGCAGCAGATAGGGAACGGCGAGGGCACCGGCGCAGACGATGGGCAGCACGGTCAGCGGCACACAGGGGGGCCGGCGGTAGCCCGGCCGCCCCAGCCCCACCCGCACCCGGGTCCGCAGCTCATGGCGGTCGCGCAGGGCGACGGAGACCGCGGCGAGGGTCAGCACCGGCAGCGCCAGCCACCATACGGTCAGCTCCGGATGGCGAAGCGGCACCTCGCACGGGCGGCACAGCTGCGGCCCGTTGAGGCTGCGCAGCGCGGCGCCCACGCTGAAGTGGAGGCCCATGCCGCCCTCGACGTCGCTGGAGACGTTCAGTCGCCCGCGGATGCCGCCGAAGCGGTCGTAGGCCTCGCCGATCCACTGGGCGGCGCCCAGCAGCAGCCCGCCCACCAGCGTGGGCAGGGCGGGCCGCCAGGCGCGTACGAACGCCGCGCCGGCGAGCAGCGGGAGTCCCAGCCAGGCCCCGTCGGGGGTGCGGATGAGCGTGACGCCGGCGAGGACGGCGGCGAGCCACCAGCGGGCGTTGCGCTCGTCGGGGACGCGCAGGAACCAGCCGACGGCGGCCACCGCGCCGAGCGCCACCCAGAGGTTCGGCATCACCGCGGGCCCGCTGATCTGGGTGATCCACAGCCCGGAGAAGAGCAGCGCGGCGAGCGCGACCGTGCCCCGGGGCAGCAGCCGGGTCCAGACGCGGAAGGCGGCGTAGAGCGCGCCCGCGGACAGCACCATGAGGAGTATCCGGAGCACCGGGATGGAGGAGGTCGCGGCCACGATGGGCGCGACCAGCAGACTGATGCCGCGCGAGCGGGGTGCGCTGAAGTACGCGGGCGGGGTGCGCGGGTCGACCTGGGAGACATACACGGACTCGTCCCAGCCCAGCGCGTGCCCGGTGTGCGGAATCACCACGGCGAGCTGGACGACGGCGTACCCGACGGCGACCAGCCCGAGCCAGGGCGCGGGGAGCCGGTACCGCTGCGGCTGTGGAGGAAGCGGGCGCGGGCGGGGGGCGGCGGCCGCCGGTGCGGCAGTATTCTCCATGCGCGCACCATATGATATCTATGTACCTTTTTCGGCCTATTAGGCCGTTCGGCTCAGCGCTCAAGGGGTGCCATGAACGCTCCGGATCCGTAGGCTGTTGCAGCGGTGCACAGCCCCCATCCGGTGGAGGACGGACCCTTTCATGAAGATGCTGATCAACGTCGCCGAGACCGTGGTCGCCGACGCCCTGCGCGGACTGGCCGCCTCCCATCCCGAGTTGACCGTGGACATCGAGAACCGGGTGATCGTCCGGCGGGACGCGCCGGTCGCCGACAAGGTGGGGCTGGTCTCCGGCGGCGGTTCGGGGCATGAGCCGCTGCACAGCGGTTTCGTGGGGCACGGGATGCTCGACGCGGCCTGCCCCGGCGAGGTCTTCACCTCCCCCGTGCCGGATCAGATGGTGCGCGCGGCGGCGGCCGTGGACAGCGGCAACGGCGTCCTGTTCATCGTCAAGAACTACACCGGCGACGTACTCAACTTCGACATGGCGGCCGAGCTCGCCGAGGACGAGGGCATCACGGTCGCCAAGGTGCTCGTCAACGACGACGTGGCGGTGACCGACAGCCTCTACACGGCGGGCCGGCGCGGCACCGGGGGGACCCTATTCGTGGAGAAGATCGCGGGCGCCGCGGCCGAGGAGGGCGCGCCGCTGGAGCGGGTGGAGGCGATCGCCCGCCGGGTCAACGACTCCTCGCGGAGCTTCGGTGTCGCGCTCAGCCCCTGCTCGACGCCCGCCAAGGGCGGCCCCACCTTCGACCTTCCCGCCGGGGAGCTGGAATTGGGCGTGGGCATCCACGGCGAGCCGGGGCGCGAGCGGCGGGCCATGATGACCTCCCGCGAGATCGCCGACTACGCGGTGGACGTGGTGCTGGAGGACCTGCGCCCGGACAGTCCGGTGCTGTTGCTGGTCAACGGCATGGGGGCGACCCCGCAGCTGGAGCTGTACGGCTTCGCGGCGGAGGTGCACCGAGTGCTCGGCGAGCGCCAGGTGGCCGTGGCACGTACGCTCGTCGGCAACTACGTCACGTCACTCGACATGGCGGGCGCTTCGATCACACTGTGCCAGGTGGACGAGGATCTGCTGCGGCTGTGGGACGCGCCCGTACGGACCGCCGGGCTGCGGTGGGGCTGCTGACCCGGGCCGTCCCCCGCTACGTACGCTGTCTGCGTTGTTATCGACTGAGGAGGCGTCCGTGTCCAGCAGTGAATCCGCCGTCGAACACGTGCTCGATACCCCCTTCTTCCACCGTTGGCTCACCGCCGCGGCCGCGTCCGTGACCCGTGAGGCGGCCCGGCTCACCGATCTGGACTCCGCGATCGGCGACGCCGACCACGGCACCAATATGCAGCGCGGTTTCGCCGCCGTGACGGACGCGCTGGACAAGGAGCCGCCGGGCTCCCCCGGGGCCGCGCTTATCCTGGCCGGGCGCCAGATGATCTCCAAGGTGGGCGGCGCCTCCGGGCCGCTGTACGGGACGCTGCTGCGGCGCGCGGGCAAGGCGCTCGGCGACGCCGAGGAGGTCACCCCACAGCAGCTCTCGGACGCGCTGCGGGCCGGCGTCGACGCGGTCGCGCAGCTGGGCGGCGCCGCGCCCGGCGACAAGACCATGCTGGACGCCCTGATCCCCGCGGTCGAGGCACTGGGCGCCGGCACCGGGACCTTCACGGCGGCGGGCGAGGCGGCCGAGAAGGGCGCGCTGGCCACCGTGCCGATGCTGGCACGCAAGGGCAGGGCCAGCTATCTGGGTGAGCGCAGCGTCGGGCACCAGGACCCGGGCGCCACCTCGTCGGCCATGATCATCGCGGCGCTCGCGGAGGCGGCCCGATGAGCGACGACCAGGAGAAGCGGGTCGGGATAGTCCTGGTCTCGCACAGCGCGGCGGTGGCCGATTCGGTCGCCCAGCTGGCCACGGGGCTGGCCGGCGGGGGCACCGCGCCCGTGCGCGCCGCGGGTGGCA
The DNA here is from genome assembly GCF_040606675.1 of Streptomyces sp. NPDC005393. Lineage (NCBI taxonomy): Bacteria > Bacillati > Actinomycetota > Actinomycetes > Kitasatosporales > Streptomycetaceae > Streptomyces > Streptomyces sp. NPDC005393. Next base: position 82,773 of record NZ_JBEXFG010000028.1, read on the forward strand.
ATCCGGACGGCGGCCTTGGCACCAGCCCGGAGCTCATCGCCGAGGCGGCCCACGGGGTCGACCAGGGCGCGGGCGTGGCGGTCCTGGTGGACCTGGGCAGCGCCGTACTGGCCGTCAAGGCGCTGCTGGCCGAGGGCGATGAACTGCCCGAGGGCACCCGGCTGGTGGACGCGCCGCTCGTGGAGGGCGCGGTGGCGGCTGTCGTCACCGCCTCCACCGGGGCGGATGTGGACGCGGTCGCCCAGGCGGCCTCGGAGGCGTACGAGTACCGCAAGGTCTGAGCCACCGCACTATTCCCATTCCCACGGGGCCCTGCCGATGAAGGCAGGGCCCCGTTCGGTTTTCAACGAATCCCCGAACCCAGTGGGGTGGCGGCTTATTTCGCTGATACTCCGCGCGTACGGGGCGAGTCGCCCCGTTGTGGGCTCTGTCCGGATGGGCAGAACGGGCTTCCGGATCCGTCGATCTTGTGACTAGACTGCTGGCGTCCGAGTGGGGGGACCAGCACGGCATTCAGGGGGAAATTCATGGGCGCATTCATGCGGGCCCGCTCACACCTGACACCCATCGAACCGACGGTAACCACCAGGTGTCGCGAAAGCCGGGAAAGCACCGCGGCCCGGCGGACCTTCCGCGCACGGTAGCCACCTGACCGCGACGGTCACCTGGCCCCTGATCCGCCCCGACCGCGCACACCCGCGAAGCGTCGGCGTATCGGCCGATGGACCGGCCACCCACTTCTCTTGCGCACCCGCATTGACCGTGCCCACATGGCGCGCAAACCAACAATCCGCCTTTACCCGATCCAACGGTTTCCGCATGCCTTTTTCCTCTTCTTGACCACACGATTTCGACAGTTCGACGTGGAGGAGTCAGTCTCATGGCCACACCCACGCTCATCCCCGGCCCCTTGGATACGGACGCCGTCCGCGAGTCGGTGGACATCGCACTCGAAGAGTTTCTGACGAGGAAGGCCCGCACCACTCCACAGCACCATCTGCCGTATCTTTCCGGACTGCTCAAGGATTTCCTCTCGGGCGGAAAGCGCATACGGCCCCTACTGTGTGTCACGGGCTGGCGGGCCGTCGGCGGCGCCGAGGACACCGAGGCCGTGGTCCAGGTGGCCGCCTGCCTGGAGATGTTCCATGCCTTCGCGCTCATCCACGACGACGTCATGGACGACAGCGACACCCGGCGCGGCCGGCCGACCATCCACCGCACCCTGGCCGCGCTCTGCGCCGCCGACCGGAGGCCGGACCAGATCGAGCGGTTCGGCGTCAGCGGCGCGGTGCTGCTCGGCGACCTCGCCCTCGCCTGGTCGGACGAGATCCTGCACTCGGCGGGGCTGACCCCCACGCAGCTGGGCGCCGTCCTTCCGCTGCTCTCGGAGATGCGCACCGAGGTGATGCTGGGCCAGTACCTCGATCTGCGGGCCACCGGCGAGCTGACCGACGATGTCGAGGCCACGCTCACGGTCAACCGCTACAAGACCGCCAAATACACCATCGAGCGCCCGCTGCACGTCGGAGCCGCCATCGCGGGCGCCGACGCGCGGGCCATGGAGGCCTTCACCGCCTACGCCCTCCCGCTCGGCGAGGCGTTCCAGCTCCGCGACGATCTGCTGGGCGTGTACGGCGATCCGGAGTCGACCGGAAAGTCCCAGCTGGACGATTTGCGGGCGGGCAAGAACACCACCCTGATCGCCCTGGCCCTGCGCGGCGCCGACAGCGTCCAGGCCGAGCGGCTGCGCAGGCTGATCGGCGATCCGCTGCTGGACGAGGAGGACGCCGCGATCATCCAGGAGATCTTCGCCGCCACCACCGCCCGGGAAGCCGTCGAGCAGATGATCGACGACCGTCGGCACCAGGCTCTGCGGGCTCTCGCCGACGCCCCCTTCACCGCGGACGCGGTCAACGCGCTGCAGCAGATCGCCCGCATGGCCACTGTGAGGAACTCATGACCACTGACCTTTCCCCAGCCGGTGCCCGGGACCTCAGCGGGCACAGCGTGCGCCCTTACCTGGAGGAGTGCACCCGCCGCTTCCAGGAGATGTTCACTCGGCATGTCGAGTCCCGGCCCACCGTGGTCGAGTTGACCGACACCGAACTCCGCGAGGTCATAGCGGACTGCAACACGGCGGTGGCCCCCCTTGGAACGACCGTTTCCGATGAGCGCTGGATCTCCTATATGGGGGTCGTGCTGTGGTCCCAGAGCCCGCGCCACATCAAGGACAGGGAAGCGTTCAAAGCCGTCTGCGTCCTGAACTGTGTGACCTTCGTGTGGGACGACATGGATCCCGCGCTGCACGACTTCGATCTCTTCCTGCCCGAACTGCGCCGGGTCTGCGAGAAGTACTACGGAGCCGAGGACGCGGAGGTGGCGTACGAGGCGGCTCGCGCCTTCGTCACCAGCGACCATATGTTCCGCGACTCGCCCATCAAGGCGGCGCTGTGCACCACCTCCCCGGAACAGTACTTCCGGTTCCGGGTCACGGACATCGGTGTCGACTTCTGGATGAAGATGTCGTACCCGATCTACCGGCACCCGGAGTTCACCGAGCACGCAAAGACGAGCCTCGCGGCGCGGATGACCACCCGCGGCCTCACCATCGTCAATGACTTCTACTCCTATGACCGCGAGGTCGCGCTGGGCCAGATCACCAACTGCTTCCGGCTCTGCGATGTGACCGACGAGAGGGCCTTCAAAGAGTTCTTCCAGGCGAGGCTGGACGACATGGTGGAAGACATCGCATGCATGAAGGCGTTCGACCAGGTCTCCCAGGACGTCTTCCTGGATCTCCTCTACGGCAACTTCATCTGGACCGCCAGCAACAAGCGGTACAAGGCGGCCGTCAACGACGTCAACTCCCGCATCAGTTAAGGAAACGGGGACCGTGACTCCCGCGAAGACCTCCGAACAGCCGGCGCGTCCCTGGTCGAGCGGCACCGCGCCCGGAGCGGTGCCACTGCTGGGCCACACCCTCGCGCTCTGGCGCCGCCCGCTTCCGTTCCTGACCTCCCTGCCGGCCCACGGTGATGTGGTGGAGGTCAGGATCGGCCCCAGCCGCGCCTATCTCGTCTGCCATCCCGAGCTGGTCCGCCATGTGCTGCTGAACCCCCGCGTCTTCGACAAGGGCGGCGTCTTCGACAAGGCGCGGCAGCTGCTCGGGAACAGCCTCTCGGTCTCCCGGGGGGAGGACCACCGCTATCAGCGGCGGACGATCCAGCCCGCCTTCCACATCCAGCGCATCGCCGACTACACCGCCGCGGTCGCCGATGACACCCGTACGGCGATCGGCTCCTGGCGGGCGGGGCAGACCCTGGACCTCAGCGACACCATGCACGCCCTGCTGATGCGGGTCGCCGCGCGGACGCTGTTCTCCACCGGGGTCGACGAGGCGACGATCGACGAGGCGCGGCACTGTCTGCGCATCGTCTCGCACGGCATCTACCAGCGCACCATGGCGCCTTTGGGCATCATGGAGAAGCTCCCCACCCCGGGCAACCGGCGCTACGACCGGGCCAACGCCCGGCTGCGGCAGATCGTCGACGGGATGATCAGCGACCGCCGGCGCTCCGGCGCCGGCCACGGCGATCTGCTCTCCACGCTGCTGCGCGCCGAACACCCGGAGACCGGAGCGCGCCTGAACGACCGCGAGATCCTCGACCAGGTGGTCACCTTCCTGGTCGCCGGAAGCGAGACCACCGCCTCGACCCTCGCCTTCGTCTTCCATCTCCTCGGCACCCACCCCGAGGCCGAGACGCGGGTGCACGCCGAGATCGACGAGGCCCTCGGCGACCGCTCGCCCACCTTCGAGGATCTGCCGAAGCTGGAGTACACCCGCGGGGTCATCTCCGAGTCGCTGCGGCTGTATCCGCCCTCGTGGATGTCCATGCGGGTCACGGCGGCCGAGACCGAACTCGGCGGCCGGACGCTCCCGGCGGGCACGATGATCCTCTACAGCGCCCAGGCGCTGCACCACAACCCCGAGCTCTTCCCCGACCCCGAGCGGTTCGACCCGGAGCGCTGGCTTGCCGATCGCGCCAAGGAGGTGCCGCGCGGGGCGCTGCTCCCGTTCGGCGCGGGCAGCCACAAGTGCATCGGGGATGTGCTGGCCCTCACCGAGACCGCCCTGATCGTGGCCACGATCGCGAGCCGGTGGCGGCTTCGTCCGGTGCCCGGCACGACGCTGCGGCCCGAGCCCAAGGCGACGCTGGAACCCGGACCGCTGCCCATGGTGTGCGCGCCGCGCTGAGCGCGCCCGCCGTAAGGGCGCCGCCGCACGGGCCGGGCCCCGTACCTTCCGTACCCCCATCCTTCCGTACCCCCCATCACTCGCGAGCGAAGGACGTCTCCTCATGAGGACCGCGCAGCACACGGCGACGCACGACGGGAGGTTCGCCACCGCCCCCGGCGGGCTTCCGCTGATCGGCCATGCCCTGCTCATGGGCCGCCGGCCGCTTCAGTTCCTGGCCTCCCTGCCCGCCCATGGCGATCTGGTCGAGCTACGGCTCGGACCCCGGCGCGCCTATCTGCCCTGCCATCCGGAGCTGGTCCAGCAGGTGCTGGTGAACGCGCGGGTCTACGACACCGGCGGTCCGGTGAAGGAGAAGGCCCGGCCGATCCTGGGCAACGGCCTGATCACCTCCGACTGGGCGGACCACCGCAGGCAGCGGCGGCTGGTGCAGCCCGCCTTCCACACCGCCCGGATCGCCACCTACGCGGAGGTGATGGAGCGCGAATGCGAGGCCGAGTCGCAGTCGTGGCGGGCGGGCCGGGCCCTCGACGTCAGCCATGCGATGCTGGCGCTCACCGCGCGGGTGACGGCCCGTGCGCTCTTCTCCACCGAGATGGCACCGCATGCCGTCGCCGAGATCCAGCACTGTCTGCCGGTCGTCGTGGAGGGCGCCTACCGGCAGGCCATCGACCCCACCGGGCTCCTCGCCAGGCTCCCGATCGCGGCCAACCGGCGCTTCGAGGACGCGCTGTCCCGGCTGCGGCGGCTGGTCGACCGGATGATCGGCGACTACCGGGCGGCCGACGGCGACCGCGGCGATGTGCTGTCCGCGCTCTTCGCCGCGCGGGACGACGAGACCGGCGGCAAGATGTCCGACCAGGAGATCCACGACCAGGTCATGACGCTGCTGCTGGCCGGCATCGAGACCACGGCCTCCGCGCTCACCTGGGCCTGGTTCCTGCTCGGCCGCGATCCCCGGGCCGAGGCCGCCCTGCATGCCGAGGTCGACGAAGTGCTGGGCCGGCGGGCCCCCGTCTACGCCGACATACCCCGGCTCGGCTACACCCAGCGGGTCTTCACCGAGGCGCTGCGGCTCTTCCCGCCCGCGTGGCTCTTCACCCGGACCACCACCGAGTCCACACAGCTCGGCGGACGGCGGCTGCCCCCGGCATCCGACGTGCTGATCAGCCCCTATGTGCTGCATCACCACGCCGGTCTCTTCCCCGAGCCGGAGTCCTTCGACCCCGACCGCTGGCTTCCCGGGCGGGCCAAGGACGTGACGCGCGGCTCGTATCTGCCGTTCGGTGGCGGCAGCCGCAAGTGCATCGGCGATGTCTTCGGCATGACGGAGGCGACACTCGCCCTGGCCGCCATCGCGTCCCGCTGGCGGATGCGCCCCCTCCCGGGTACGAAGATCCGGCCAAGGCCGCAGATGAGCCTCACCGCCGGCCCGCTGCACATGGTGCCGGAACCGCGCTGAGACGAGGGCCGTTGGACCGCGGTGGAGGCCCACCGCGGTCCGTTCGGCGTGCTCAGCCGCACCGGGGGTATGCGGTGCCGACAGATCCCGGACGGGAGTTACGGGCCTGGCGAGGGAGATCCCTAACCGGAGAGATTTCCCCGGTTAATGTTAGGGTTGCGCGCCATGGGCAGCCGTGTGGAGAAAGAGACACCGTTGCGCCGGGACGCGCAACGCAACCGGGAGATGCTGATAGCAGCCGCCCGGGAAATCTACGCGGATCAGGGTGTGGACGCACCCCTCGATGACATCGCCCGCCGGGCCGGGGTCGGCAGCGCCACCCTCTACCGGCGCTTCGCCGGCCGGGCCGAACTCATCGAAGCGGTCTTCGGCGATTCCCTGAAGGACATTCTGCGGGCCGCGGAGGACGCCAGGTCGAGCACCGACGCATGGGCCGGGCTGACCGCCTATCTGGAGCGCATATTCCGGCTGCTCGCCGGCGACCGGGGCACCAACGACCTGATGACCACGGGCATCCAGGGTGTCCCCTCGCTCGACGCCCTCCGCGAGGAGAACGCCAAGACCATCGACGCCCTCCTGCGACGCGCCCAGAAGCAGGGCGCCGTACGGGACGACCTCACCGCGGAGGACCTGCTGTTCCTGCTGGCCGCGCTCGGCCGGGCCGTCCCCGGCTCGGCCACCGCAGCGCCGCGCGCCTGGCGCCGCTATCTGGCCCTGCTGCTGGACGGCCTCCGCCCCGACGGGGCCCGCCCGCTCCCGGCCCCGTCGCTCACCGCCGATCAGCTCGGCGTCGTCATGCACCAGCTCGGCAAGGCTCGGCGGCCGCGGACGGGGCGTCCCGACTAGTTTTGCCGGCCCTGTTGGCCCCCTCCGGCACCACAGTGGGCGGGCGAAGTGTGTAGTCCGCCTACATATCCGAGCTGACTTGCGCATTTCTACGGTGTGGCGACACAAATCCGTCCCCGCGCTCGGAAGTGGTGACCATGGCTGCCCCGGCTTCACCGGCCTCCTCTCCCCCGACCACCCCCAGCTCCCTGCGGCGTATCGTCGCCGCGAGCCTTATCGGCACCACCATCGAGTGGTACGACTTCTTCCTCTACGGGTCGGCCGCCGCGCTCGTCTTCAACAAGCTCTTCTTCCCGGACTCCGATCCGCTCGTCGGCACCCTGCTGTCGTTCCTGACCTACGCGGTCGGCTTCGCCGCCCGGCCGGTGGGCGCCCTGGTCTTCGGCCACTACGGCGACCGGCTCGGCCGTAAGAAGCTGCTGATCCTGAGTCTGCTGTTGATGGGCGGCGCGACCTGCGCCATCGGGCTGCTGCCGACCTATGCCACGGTCGGCTTCGCCGCGCCCGTCCTGCTCACCGTACTGCGGCTGATCCAGGGCTTCGCGCTCGGCGGCGAATGGGGCGGCGCGGTGCTGCTGGTGTCCGAGCACGGGGACGCGCGACGGCGCGGCTTCTGGGCCTCCTGGCCGCAGACCGGCGCCCCCGCCGGGCAGTTGCTGGCCACCGGTGTGCTCTCCGCGCTGACCGCCCTGCTCTCGGACGCCTCGTTCCTGTCCTGGGGGTGGCGGGTGCCGTTCCTGCTCTCGGGCGTGCTGGTGCTGGTCGGCTTGTGGATACGTCTCTCTGTCGATGAATCACCCGTCTTCAAGGCGGCGTTGGCCCAGGCCGAGGCCCGTAAGGCGGCCGACCGGAGTGCGCCGGCCGAGAAGATGCCGCTGGTGGCGGTCCTGCGCCACCACTGGCGCGATGTGCTGGTCGCCATGGGCGCCCGGATGGCCGAGAACATCAGCTACTACGTCATCACGGCCTTCGTCCTCGTCTACGCGACCTCGGGCCACGTCGGCCTCGACAACCAGACCGCGCTCAACGCCGTACTGATCGCCTCCGCCGTGCACTTCGCGGTGATCCCCGCCTGGGGCGCGCTGTCGGACCGTATCGGACGCCGTCCGGTCTATCTGCTGGGCGCGGCGGGCGTGGGCGCCTGGGCCTTCCCGTTCTTCGCCCTCATCGACACGGAGGACTTCGGGGCGCTGCTGCTCGCGGTCACGGTCGGCCTGGTCTTCCACGGCGCGATGTACGCGCCCCAGGCGGCCTTCTTCTCCGAGATGTTCGCGACCCGGATGCGGTACTCGGGCGCGTCGATCGGCGCCCAGTTCTCCTCGGTGGCGGCCGGCGCCCCCGCCCCGCTGATCGCCACCGCGCTGCTGGCCGACCACCACAGCGCGACCCCCATCGCCCTGTATGTCATCGCGGCGGCGCTCCTGACCCTGGTGGCGGTCGGCGCCGCCAAGGAGACCCGCGAACGGGACCTGGCCGATATCCAGCCGACCACGTCCCCCGCCCCGCGCACCGCGCCGGACCCGGCCGAAGCCCCGGACCCCGCCCCGCGCTCGGCCTCGGCCTCGTAGGCCCCGGCAGGCCCGCCCCGGGGCGTGGGCGCCGCGTCCACGCCCCGGGGACCTTGGGCGCCCCGGCGTCCGCGGGGCACGGCCCTCTCAGTGGTGGACCACCGCCGACGCCAAGCGGTGCAGCCGCAGGGCGAGTTGGATCTCCAGGGAGCGGGAGGGCGACTGCCAGTCGGGACCGAGCAGCCGCGCCACCCGCTCCAGCCGCTGCGCCACCGTATTGACGTGCACGTGGAGTTCGTCCTTCGTACGCGCCGGACTCATCCCGCTCGCGAAGTACGCGTCCAGGGTGCGCACCAGATCCGTGCCGCGCCGCTCGTCGTAGTCGAGGACCGCCCCGATCGTGCGGGTCACGAAGTCCTGGACGCGGGTGCCGTCCGGGGCGCCGTCGCGGGTGCCGGCGAGCAGGAGGCCGAGGAAGCCGAAGTCCTCGGCGGCGGCGCCCTGGCCGGCCCGTCCCAGCACCCGCAGCGCGGCGAGGCAGCGCCGTGCCTCGGCGTAGGAGGAGGCGACCTCACCGGGCCGGGCGGCGGGGGCGCGGACCGGCGCGGAGGCGCCGACGGTGACCGCCGTGTGGACGGCGGTGCCGAGCTGCCGGGCGGTCCGGCGGGCGAGGGCGTCGGCGCTGTCGCCATCGGCGAGCGGCAGCAGGAGTACGGTGCCGCCGTCGCGCGCGGCGGCCAGTCCGTGCCGGGTGACCGCCAGATGGGACGCGGCGGACCACAGCCGCTGCCGGTCGGCGGCGTCCTCGGCGGGCGCGCCGGCCGCGTCGACGGACGCGGCGAGCACCACATGGGGCGCGTCCAGATCCGCCCGCAGCCGCGCGGCGCGCTCCCGCAGCAGCCGCGGTTCGCGGTCCGGTGCGTCGAGAAGGTCGTCCAGCAGCTCGCCGCGCACCCGCTGTTCGGCCTCGCCCGCCGAGCGGCGGGCAAGCTGCAGCAGCGAGGTGACCATCGCGGCCCGCTCCAGGGTGCGCTGGTCCACGGGGTCGAGCCGGGGGTGGCCGCGCAGGACGAGCGCGCCGAGCAGTTCGCCGCCCGCGGAGACGGCGGCGACCCAGTCCTGCTCGTGCCGTACCGCGTGACCGTCGGCCCGCGAACGGTCCACGGCGGCCGCGGGTGCCTCATCGGCCTCGACGAACTCCACGGACCCGCTCAGCACCTCGGCCACGGCGGCGGCGACGTCATGCACCCCGCCGCCGCGCAGCACCAGCTCGGTCAGCCGGTCATGGACCTCGGAGGCCCGCTCAATGACGCCGCTGCCGGCCCGGATGATCTCGTTGGCGGCCTCCAGCTCGGCGAGCGCCGTACGGGTCTCGGCGAGCAGATTGGCGGTGTCGATCGCGACGGCCGCATGGGCGGCGAAGGAGGCGAGCAGCGCGATCTGCTCGCGTTCGAAGACCCGGGCCCGGCGGTCGGCCGCGAACAGCACGCCGATGACGCCGCTGCCGAGCAGCAGCGGCACGCCGAGGATGGCGACCAGGCCCTCGTCGCTGACGCCCGCGTCGATGGTGCGGGTGTGCTGGAACCGCGGGTCGTCGAAGTAGTTCTCGGTCACATACGGGCGGGCGGTCTGGGCGACCAGACCGCCGAGCCCCTCCCCCATGCCGAGCCGCAGCTGCTGGAAGCGGGCGGAGACCGAGCCGTCGGTGACCCTCATATAGGTGTCACCGGCCGTCGGGTCGTTGAGCGTCAGATAGGCGACCTCGGTGCCCAGCAGCGAACGGGCGCGCTGGACGATGGCCTGGAGTACGGCGTCCAGATCGCGCAGCCCGGCGAGGTCGTGGGCGGTCTCGAAGAGCGCGGACAGCTCGGCCTCGCGGCGCCTGCGCCCCTCCAGCTCACCGCGTACCCGCAGGGCGAGCAGCTTGGCGCGCTCCAGGGCCGCCAGCCGGTCGGCCGGCGCCTTGTCGGCGCGGGCGCGCAGCACCGGGCGCTCGTACGCCTCGGCGGGCGCGCCGCGCGCGAGCAGTTCCAGATACGGGGTCTCCGGCTGATCCTCGGGCATGGGCACAGGCATACTCCGGCCAGGGGCGCGGGCGCCAGCCGTCGGACGGCCGGGCAGGCGGTCCGGTGGCTGAGCCAAGTGACCACTCAGTGGGCCGTCCATCTCAGTGGGCGGTCCATCCGCCGTCCATGCTGAGCGAGGCGCCGGTGACGAAGGAGGTGTGCGGACCGCACAGATACGCGACGGCCTCGGCGACCTCCTCCGGCTCGACCAGCCGCTTGACCGCCGAATCGGCCAGCATGACCTCGGAGACGACCCGCTCCGGGGAGATCCCGTGGGCCTCGGCCTGGTCGGCGATCTGCCGCTCGACGAGCGGGGTGCGCACATAGCCGGGGTTGACGCAGTTGGAAGTCACCCCATGGGCGGCGCCCTCCAGGGCGGCCACCTTGGAGAGCCCTTCCAGACCGTGCTTGGCGGCCACGTACGCCGACTTGTACGGGGAGGCGCGGAGCCCGTGCACGGAGGAGATGTTGACGATCCGGCCCCAGCCCTGCGCGTACATCCGCGGCAGCGCGCCGCGCACCAGCCGGAACGGGGCCTCCAGCATGACGGTGAGCACACGGGAGAAGACCTCGGGCGGGAAGTCCTCGATGGGGCGGACGAGCTGGAGTCCGGCGTTGTTGACCAGGATGTCGGCGCCCTCGGCGGCCCGCTCGGCGGCGTCGAGGTCGGTCAGGTCGAGGGCGTACGCCTCGACCGTGCCCGGCGCCCGGCCGGGGGCGGAGCCGGGGGCGGCGGCGGAGGCGGCGACCAGATCGGCGAGCCCTTCGGCGTCCAGGTCGACGGCGCGTACCCGCGCCCCGGCGGCGGCCAGCCGCAGCGTGCACGCCCGGCCGATGCCCCCGGCGGCGCCGGTGACGAGTGCGGTACGGCCGGAGAGGTCGAGGGCGGCGGGCGGCCGGGGGGCGGGGCCTGGTGTGGTGGACGCGCTCATGAGGGGCAGATTAGGCAGCGGCCGCGGCCGGACCGATGTGGGCGTGGCACACACTTCACTCCGCGGTGATGGGTTCGAACCATGCCGGACCGTCGTCGAGCGCCTGCTTGATCCGGGTCAGGGAGAAGTCCTGCAGTTCGGGCAGCGCGTCAAGCGGGAACCAGCCCACATCCAGCGACTCGTCGTCGTTGACCCGCGCCTCGCCGCCCACCGCCCGGCAGCGGAAGCAGATGTCCACGAACTGGCACATATCGTCGTTGGGGTAGGTCACCGGTTCGACGGTCCGTACGAGGACAAGGCGCTCGGGCACACAGCGCACCGCGGTCTCCTCCTCCACCTCGCGCGCCACCGCCGTGGCGGGCTGCTCACCGGGCTCGGGGATGCCGCAGATGATCGCCCAGCGGCCGTTGTCGGCCCGGCGGCCCAGCAGCACCCGGCCCTCGTCGTCGAAGACGACGGCGCTCACGCCCGGCAGATACAGCAGTTGATGGCCAGCGGTGGCCCTGAGGTCACGGATGAAGTCGGGGGTCGCCATGCGGTGAGGGTATCGGGCGGGGCCGGGCGCGCGCCCGGCGGCCGTTCCGTACACCCGGCCCCGTTTTCATCACTGACGCATCGTTTCTGCGCACCATATACACATACCTCGTCACAAGCGCTACCGTTCCCGGTGTCATGGCCCGCACCCCGGCCTCGAGGTCGCCGTGCGGTGCCCGTCACGACGGGGGGGTCGACGGGATGACGTCATCAGCGGTGGGACCTGTCGTAAAGGATCACGGCAGAGGGGACCACGACAGACCGGCTCTCAGCGGCGCGTCCGATCTCGCGGGCGCCGCGGTACTGGGCGGCTGCGCCGTCTGGGCACTGGTCTCGGCCATGGGTCGCCTGGCCCGCCCCGAGGGGGTGCTGCTCGCCGTACTGGCGGTCGCCGCCGGCTACGCATGCGGCCGGATCGCCGGATCGCTGCTGCCGGTCGCCGCGGCGACCGGCGCCGCCCTCGCGGGGCTCGGCCTGGCCTGCACCACCACTCTGAACGGGCTCGCCGGCCATGAGGGCCTGGGCGCGGCGCAATGGACGCTGGCCACGGGTTCCGCCTGCTGCGCGGCGTGGGCCGCCCGGCAGTCCGTGCTCCGGCTCGCGCTGTGGGCGCTGGCCGTGGCGATCACGCTGACGGCCGCGGTGGGCGGCTCCGATGCGGACTGGCTGGCGAGCGGTGGCGTCCTGGTGTGCGCGCTCGTCGCCGCCCGGCTGCGGCAGCGGCTGCTGGGCCTGGTCACGCTCGCGCTCATCGCCGCCGTCGCCGTCGGCGGCTGCTGGGCGGTGGCGCAGGACGCCGTGCCGGGCGGCCTCCCGCCCGCGCTGCGGGCCCAGCTCACCGAGCACCGGATCCGGCTGTGGCAGGACGCGGCCCATATCGCCGAGGCGAGTCCGGTACGGGGTGCGGGGCCCGACCGGTTTGGCGAGCTGAGCCGCACGGCCGCGCAGTCCGCCGGCCCGGAGGCCACCCCGCACTCGGCCCCGCTCCAGCTGGCCGCCGACCAGGGTCTGCCGGGGGTCGTCCTGCTGGGCGCGGCCTTCGGCTGGATGCTCTACGCCCTCTGGCGGTCGCCCCGGGCCACCCCGATCGTGCTGACGGCCGCGGCGGCCCTGACAGCCCTGGCGATCGAGTCGTCCCTGGGCAACGCGCTCAGCTTCCCTCAGATAACGGCGGGCGCGGGCCTTCTGGCCGGTCTGGCGACGGCCCGCCGACTGGAGGCCGGCACGGAGCCGTGACCGGGGCCTTGCCCCGGGCCCCGGAGCATCCTTCGGGCCTTGGACGCCGGACGGGCCGGAGGTCAGACCTGCGAGGCGCGCGCCGCGATCAGCCGCAGGCGGTCACGGATGATTCGGGCCGCCGCCTCGGCGTCGTCCACCGTCACCGTGAAGACGCGCCCGTCCCCGAGGCGGACCACCAGGCCCTCGCCACGGCGGACCACCACCGCCGTGCCCTTCTCGGGGCGCCAGCGGTAGCCCCAGCCGCCCCATTGGCAGGGGGTGACCTTGTGGGCGACATCGGCGTCGACCACATCGCTGAGAGGGATACGGCGGCGCGGCAGGCCCATGTGGCCGCAGCGGATCTCCAGGACCTCCTCGTCGACCCGTACCGCCACATGGACGAAGGCGAGGGTGCCGAAGAGCATCAGCAGACCGGCGGCGACGCAGCCGATGACCGACATCAGCAGCGGGGCGAGACCCGAGCCCCAGGGCGATTCGACGGCCAGGTCGACGCCGAGCGCCAGGCACGCGGCGCCGGCGGCGGCCAGCAGCCACTGCACGCGATTGTGCGCGCGCCCGGTCCAGACCGGGGGCGGCTCTCCGTCCGCGGTCGCCTTCCCGTGCTCGTGGTGCCTCATGGTTGGCAGCGTACTCACGTTCCCCCGCCACGGCAGCGGGGCGGACGAATCCGCTGGTCCGGGGCGTTCCGGTCAGCCCCGCGCCGGGGTGACGGGCGCCAGGAGCCCGCCTTCGGCGTACGCCAGGGCAGCCTCCGGCAGGGCGGCCTCGCGCCCGCTGAGGATGACCGTGAGACCTCCGGCCGGCGCGACCGCGTCCGGCGGGAAGGGGTCGGCCCCGATCCGGCGCAGCGCCTGGGCGGCGACGGCCCCGGCCGACTCATGGAAGGCGATCGGCGGCGCGCCGGGCGGCTGTACGGCGGCCCGGATGCGCTCGGCGACCAGTTCGTAGTGGGTGCAGCCCAGGACGAGGGCCCTGATGTCGCGCGGAGTACGGGCCGCCGCCGCGGCGACGGCCGCGTCGATCGCCGCCATGTCGGCGCGCTGGACGGCGTCCGCGAGCCCCGGGCACGGCACCTCGATCACCTCGACGCCGTCCGCGAAGTCGCGGATCAGCCTGCGCTGGTACGGGCTGCCGGTGGTGGCGGGCGTGGCCCAGATGGCGATGGGCCCGCCCCCGGCCGCCGCCGGCTTGATCGCGGGCACAGTCCCGATCACCGGCAGCGCGGGCTCGAGCTCGGCGCGGAGCGCGGGCAGGGCGTGGACGGAGGCGGTGTTGCAGGCGACGATCAGGGCGTCGGGCCGGTGTGCGGCGGCGGCGCGGACACAGGCCAGGGCGCGGGCCGTGACGTCCTCGGGAGTACGCGGCCCCCACGGCATGCCGTCGGGGTCGGAGGAGAGGACCAGATCGGCGTCCGGTCGCAGTCGATGCATCGCGGCCGCGGCGGCCAGCAGGCCGATTCCGGAGTCCATAAGCGCGATCTTCACCCGGTCACCTTAATGGATTGGTCAGGTGTGCCCGGCAGCCGGGCACACCTTCGGGCAGACTGCGGCGGGTGAGCGCGCTGACGTGGATCGCCGCCGCGGCCCTGGCCGCATGGGTGTGGCTGCTGCTGGGCCAGGGGTTCTTCTGGCGTACGGACGTCCGACTGCCCAAGGCCACGCGCCAGGGGCCCGGCGACCGCCCCCCGGAGCCCGGCGACTGGCCCCCGGAGCCCGGCGACTGGCCCCCGGAGCCCGGCGACTGGCCCCCGGTGGCCGTCGTGGTGCCCGCCCGGGACGAGTCGGCGGTCCTGCGGGTGAGCCTGCCGTCCCTGCTCGCCCAGGACTACCCGGGGCGCGCGGAGATCTTCCTGATCGACGACGGCAGCTCGGACGGCACCGGAAAGCTGGCCCGCGAACTCGCCGAGGAGTACGGCGGGCTGCCGCTGACGGTCGACTCCCCGGGTGAGCCGGAGCCGGGCTGGACCGGCAAGCTGTGGGCGGTACGGCACGGTATGGCGCTCGCCACCGGCCATAAGGACGGCGGCGATGTCACGTATCTGCTGCTGACGGACGCGGACATCGCGCATGAGCCGGACTCCCTGCGGGAGTTGGTGCGGGCCGCCCGGGACGCGGATCTGGATCTGGTCTCGCAGATGGCGCGGCTGCGGGTGGCGACCGGGTGGGAGCGGCTGATCGTGCCCGCGTTCGTCTACTTCTTCGCCCAGCTCTACCCCTTCCGGTGGGTCAACCGGCCCCGGGCGCGCACGGCGGCGGCCGCGGGCGGATGTGTGCTGCTGCGCCGGGAGGCGGCCGAGCGGGCCGGGGTCCCGGAGGCCATCCGGCAGGCGGTCATCGACGATGTGGC
The DNA here is from genome assembly GCF_040606675.1 of Streptomyces sp. NPDC005393. Lineage (NCBI taxonomy): Bacteria > Bacillati > Actinomycetota > Actinomycetes > Kitasatosporales > Streptomycetaceae > Streptomyces > Streptomyces sp. NPDC005393. Next base: position 97,961 of record NZ_JBEXFG010000028.1, read on the forward strand.
GATGGCCCGCGCGGTGAAACGGTCCGGCGGGAGGATCTGGCTGGGGCTCGCCGACCAGGTCGACAGCGTGCGGCCGTATCCACGGCTGAGCGAGCTGTGGCGGATGGTCTCGCGCAGCGCCTACGCCCAGCTACGCCACCACCCGCTGCTGCTGGTGGCGACGGTCGCGGGGCTCGCGGTGGTGTATCTCGCGCCGCCCGTCGCCCTGTGCGCCGGGGTGCTGACGGGCCGCCCCGCGCTGCTCGCGGCGGGCGGCGCCGCCTGGGCCCTGATGGCCGCCACGTACATCCCGATGCTGCGCTACTACCGGCAGACCCTGTGGCTCGCGCCGCTGCTGCCCCTGACGGCCTTTCTCTATCTGCTGATGACCGTCGACTCGGCGGTGCAGCACTGGCGGGGGCGGGGCGCGGCCTGGAAGGGGCGCACGTACGCCCGCCCCAGCGCCGCGCCCTGACGGGCCCACACAGCGCCCTGACGGCCCACACAGCGCCCTGACCGCCCGCACGGCGGCCACGGGCCGCCTCACCCGCGCGGTCGCCTCACTTGCGGCCGGGTGTCCAGTTCATGCCCCACCCGTACGCGTAGTCCAGGGTGCGCTGCGGGCTGACGCCGCGCTCCGGCACCAGATAGCGGGCCTCGCGCTGGACGACGAGATCGCCGCCCGTGTTGGTGATGAGCGCGAGCGCGCAGACCGGGGATGGGACGGTGCACTCGTCGAGCGAGAAGTCGACCGGGGCGCCGAACTGCGGCTGCAGGGTGACCGCGGCATGAAGATCGGCGAAACTGCGGGCGCCCTCGTAGATGGTCACGAAGACGAGGATGCGCCGGAACGCCTCCTTGTGGTCGAGGTTGATGGTGAGGTTCTCACCGTCCGCCCGCGCACCGGTCCGGTCGTCGGCGTCGA
>NZ_JBEXFG010000029.1:0-95445 GCF_040606675.1 Streptomyces sp. NPDC005393
GGTACTGCAGGGGGGACCCTGTGGGAGAGTAGGACGCCGCCGAACAATTATTAGCCTCGGTCCCGAGCACTCAGTGCTCGGGACCGAGGCTTTTTTGCGTTCAGACTGCCGAAATCCCGTTGTGGCCGTCCAGGGCCTCGCTGTCAGCATGGGGCCATGGGGTATCTGGTCAGGACCGTCAAGGCCGATGAATGGCCGCAGATCAAGGAATTGCGGCTGGCCGCGCTGGCCGATCCGATCGCGCGTATCGCCTTCAACGAGACCCATGAGAGGGCAGCCGCCTACCCGGACGACGTCTGGCGGGACCGTGCCGAGCGGAGCGCCATCGGGGACGGCATCACGACGTTTGTCGGCGCGGCTGATGACGGCGAGGAAGAGGGAGTCGGCCGGCTGGCGGGGATGGTCGTGGTTCTGGTCGAGACGGAGGAGCCGGTGCCGACGGCTCATCTGGTCGCCGTGTATGTGCGCCCGGAACACCGGGGCACCGGCCTCGCCCAGCAGCTGTTCGGCCCGGCGATCGACTGGTCCTGGGAGCTGGAGACACCGCGTATCGAGCGTGTACGGCTGTGGGTGCACGAGGAGAACGCCCGGGCCGAGACGCTGTACGGCCGGCTCGGCTTTGTCAGGACCGGCAGGAGCATGGCCGGCCCCAAGCAGCCCTCGGCTCTGGAATACGAGATGACCCTGCCCCGCCCCCGCCACCGTTCTTGGGGCTAGGGCTTCGGGTGGGTGCCGCAGCCGCATCCCGCGTGGGCCGCAGTCGTTCCCGCCGTCTTCGGGGGCTCGCTCTTGTCCTCGAAGATGAGCGTCATGTCGTGGGCGGGGGCGGCCCCGGTCGCGTCGATCACGGTGACATGCGTCAGCGCCAGCGCGTCACCGGACCGTGCGCCGCTGCCGCCCGTACGGGCACGGTCCGAGGGGGTCACGGAAGCCGCCCGGGAGGCGACCGTCGCCGATGTGCCCGCCGTCGCCATGCCCGCCGTCGCCATGCTCGCCAGTGGCGCCGCTCCCCGCAGAAACCACGTCGCCCTGTACGCCGCTGTGCCGTCCTCTCGGACATGCCCACTCGCTTGCCTTCGTCGATGCCCGCTGTCCGCTCTTCGCCGACATCCACCACTCTGGCGGGGACGAGGCGTGGGAACACTGGGCCTGCCAGGCGAATCGGGGGTGGAACTTGCCCCACCCCTCCAGGTCATCCTTGCGCTACCCCTCAGCTCAGCTCCTGGCCGGCCAGGGTGCGGTGCGGCCAGCGCGCCCGCGCCTGCTCCTGGGAGCGCATCAGCGCCAGCGTCGGGAGACCCTGCGCCGCGCCCTGGGTGAGCAGATCGGGGAGCGCCGGGAGCGGCGCCACGGCGGCGATGTCGTCCAGGACGAGGGTGAGTGGTGGGTCGAGCCGACCGGAGGATGACCGTTCGGCCATGCGCCGGCCGTGCTCGACCACGTGCGAGGCGAGTGCGGTCAACAAGGGCATCGCACCCGGCTGGGTCCGGGGATCCTCGATGGATTCACCCATCACGTAGAGCGTTCCCCCTTCGCCGATGAATGACTCCAGCGCGAGGGCATCGGCGCGTCCCGGATTGCAGGCGTCCCGGATGTGGATCGAGGAGAGCGCGCCGAGGGCACGGGCCGTCAGCTCCTGAGCCATATCGCGGCGTTCGGGGTGAGCGGTGAGCGTGGCCTCCAGCTCGCCGGCTGCGCCGCCCGCCGCCTTGGAGTGCGTCCTGAGGATCCGTACGGGCTCGTGCGCCGAGCTGCCCTGCGCCCAGCGGTGCACATGGCGGAAGGGGCGGCCGTCCACGGCGGCGGCGTGCAGCCAGCAGCGCAGCATGGTCTCCGCGGCCTCCGCCATGGGCTTGTCCATCGCGTGCGCGGGGCGTACGGGCGCGAGGAGCGCCGTGGCGCGGGCGGCCGCGGTATCGCGGGAGCCGCAGTCCGCCGCCGGGTTCCAGCGCAGCCGGGCGGGGGTGTCGAGGAGGTGGGACGGGTCGAAGACATGGCTGGGGCCGAACTTGGCGCGGGCGTCCTTGGTCGTGGCCCACAGGGCGGGATCGCTGGTGACGACGAGGACGGGGCCTGCGGCCTCCAGGACGGCGTGGGCGGCGGATTCGCCGCGCTGGGCGCCGAAGAGGATACGGGAGCGGGCCGGTTCGCCGTCGGGGAACGCGGCGGCGGCCACGGGGCCGCCGGTGCGGGGCGTGGGCAGCGGCTGTGGGGCCGCCGCGCCGTGCGGGGGCTGCGGGGTGTGTCCGGTTGATTCCGGGCCGGACGCGGCGGTGATGCCCCGCGCGCCCGCCCGCTGCTCGGCGATGGGCCGATGCGGTTCGGGCGCGGTGGCCGCGTTGTGCGCGGCGAGCGGGGGACCGGCCGGTCCGGAGGGGACGGCGCCGGGCTCAGGGCGGTGGCCGCCCGCGGGGGCGGCGGCTTCGTTGGCCGGCACCACGTCGGCCGTGCCGGGTGGGCCGGGCACGATGGCCCGGCCGGGAGCCGCGACCTCGGGCCATGGGGCCGAGGTCGCCGCGCCGTTGGGTCTTACGGGGCCGGGGGCGGCCTCCGGGGCCGGTGGAGACGGGTAGCCGCTCCGGGGCCCGGAGGCGGCTCCTGAGGCCGTGGCAGTGTGCCCACGGCCTTCGTACGCCGCGTCCGCGCCCGGTCGCCCGCCCCGGGGGGCCGCCTCGATTCCCGTGCCGGGCTCCGTGCCCGTACCGGCGGCCGGGCCGGACGCGGCGCCCGGAGCGCCCACGTCACCCCGCCGCTTCCCCTCGGCGGCCTCCGCGCGGACGGCGCGGCGCCTCGCGCGGACCACCCGGTAGCGGGTCAGCGTGCCGACCGCGAAGATCGCCAGCACGATCAGCACCATCAGCTCGCTGATGAACAGTCCCCAGAACAGCCCGTACCCCGACAGCTGCTCCTTCGGGGTCTCAGGCCATGCCGTCGCGAGGTCATGCGGATGCTCCACCAGATGGCGCAGCGCCAGGGGCGTCCGCATGAAAGCCACGCCGTCCGGCCACGCGCCGTGGGAGAAGAGCCCGGCCATCCCGGTGGCCGACCACACCAGCCCCGTCAGCCCCAGCAGAAACGCGATGATGCCGATCAGCAGCCCGTCCGGAATGCCGCGCTCCGGGGACGGAGATCTCCCGTGCTCCGCGGGCCCGCCGCGGTTGTGACCCGCTGCCATCTCACGCCACCGTGGAGCCGTACGACGGCCCGCCGTAGGTCTCCGCCTCCACCGCCTCGACCGCCGCGGCGGCCCGCTCCTCGGCCTCCGCTTCGGCGGTCAACTGGACGGTCAGCGACTCCTCCGTCATCGCCCGGTCGGTGTAGACGAGGGGGCGCTCGGCCTCGGTGATCAGGTGTTTGACGACCTGTACGTTGCCGTTGACGTCCCATACCGCGATACCGGGGGAGAGCGTCGGAATGATCTCCACCGCCCAGCGCGGCAGACCCAGCACCCGCCCGGTCGCCCGTGCCTCGTCCGCCTTCTGGGCATAGATCGTCCGCGTCGACGCCATCTTGAGGATCGCGGCCGCCTCCCGCGCCGCCGCGCCGTCGACCACATCGGAGAGATGGTGGACGACGGCGACGAAGGACAGACCGAGCCGGCGCCCGAACTTCAGCAGCCGCTGGAAGAGCTGGGCGACGAAGGGCGAGTTGATGATGTGCCACGCCTCCTCGACCAGGAAGATGCGCTTCTTACGGTCGGGCCGGATCCAGGTGTGCTCCAGCCACACGCCCACGATGGCCATAAGGATGGGCATCGCGATCGAGTTGCGGTCGATATGGGAGAGGTCGAAGACAATAAGGGGCGCATCGAGGTCGATTCCGGCCGTGGTCGGCCCGTCGAACATGCCGCGCAGATCACCGTCCACCAGCCGGTCCAGCACCAGGGCGACATCCAGGCCCCAGGCCCGTACATCGTCTATATCGACGTTCATCGCCTCGGCCGACTCCGCCTCGGGATGGCGCAGCTGCTCGACGATGTCGGTCAGCACCGGCTGACGGTCGACGATGGTCTCGTTGACGTAGGCGTGCGCGACCTTCAGGGCGAACCCGGAGCGCTCGTCGAGCCCGTGCCCCATCGCGACCTCGATGATCGTACGGAGCAGGGCGAGCTGACCGGTCGTGGTGATCGACGGGTCCAGGGGGTTGAGCCGGATTCCGCCGTCCAGGGCCGCCATCGGGTCGAGCCGGATGGGCATGATCCCCAGCTCCTGGGCGATGAGGTTCCACTCGCCCACCCCGTCCTCACCCTGGGCGTCCAGCACCACCACCTGGCGGTCGCGGAACCGCAGCTGGCGCAGGACGTACGTCTTCTCCAGCGCCGACTTGCCGTTTCCGGACTCGCCGAGCACCAGCCAGTGCGGGGCGGGCAGCTGCTGTCCGTACAGCTGGAAGGGGTCGTAGATATAGCCCTTGCCGGAGTACACCTCGCGGCCGATGATCACGCCCGAGTCGCCGAGACCGGGCGCCGCGGTGGGCAGATAGACGGCCTGCGCCTGGCCCGTTGAGGTACGGACCGGCTGCCGCGTCGTCTCCACCTTTCCGAACAGAAAGCTGGTGAACGCTTCGGTGACGGCGCTCATCGGATCGGCCACGGCGGAGCCCCTATCGTCCCAGTCGTCTCTATCGGCGGATGCCGGTCGCGAACGGCAACGTGTTCACAAAGGCCCGGTGATGTTCGCGGTCGCACCACTCCAGCTTCAGATAGCTCTTCCCCGCCGAGGCCCGGATGGTCCGCTTGTCGCGCGCGAGTGCCTCCGGCGACCGGGAGGAGACGGTGATGTAGCCGACCAGGTTGACGCCGGCGGCGCCGCTGGCGAGGTCCTCGCCGCGCTGGTCGAGACGGCCGTGGGCGGCGATGTCACGCGGGTCGACGGTGCGGTTCATCTTCGCCGCGCGGCTGGCCTCGGCCTCGTCGTTGGTCTTCTCGGTCAGCATCCGCTCGATGGCGATCTCGGTGGGCTCCAGGTCCATACAGACCGCGACCGTACGGATGACATCGGGGGTGTGGACGAGCAGCGGGGCCAGGAAATTGACGCCGACGGGCGTCATGGGCCACTCCTTCACCCATGCGGTGGCGTGGCACCAGGGCTCGCGGGTGCTCGACTCCCGCGTCTTGGCCTGGAGGTAGGTGGGCTCCATCGCGTCCAGCTCGGCCGGCCAGGCGTTCCGCTTGGTCATCGCCTGGATGTGGTCGATGGGGTGGTCCGGGTCGTACATGGAGTGGATGAGCGAGGCCAGCCGCCCCTGCCCCAGCGGCTGCCGGACCCGGATGTCGGCCTCGGCCAGCCGGGCGCAGATGTCGGTCAGCTCGCGCGCCATGACCACGGCGAGGCCCGCGTCCTTGTCGAGCCTGCGGCCGCCGCCGCTGTGGCGGGTGGCGCGCGCGATGGCCTGGGCCTCGGCGGCCAGATCGCGGGTGTAGTGCATACAGGCGACGAGATAGGCGCGGTGCTGCTCGGAGGAGGTCGAGACCATGGACTGCAGCTGGTCGTAGGAGTCCTTGAGCCAGTTCGGGGCGTCATGGTGGCCGCGGCGCTCGACGTCCTTGGCGTGGGCGTCGGGGTCGGCGGGGAGGGTGCGGGCCAGCATCTGTAGACGTGTCACAAAGCCGTCGCCGTTGGCCACATGCTTGAGCAGGGTGCCGAACCGGTCGACCAGCGTCTCCTGGTCCTCGCTGTCCCGCAGCCCGACGCCGGGACCCTCGATCTCGATCGCGGCGGTGACGGTGCGGCGATCGGCGTGCAGGAGCACGGCGATCTCGTCAGGGCCGAAGGGCGCGGCCAGCCAGTTGATCCGGCCGATGCCGGGGGGTGGGCCGACCTCGACCTCGCGGCCGTCGATGCGGGTGCCGGCCTCGGTGGCGGTGGAACGGTAGGCCGTGGTGCCCTTACGGACGCTGCGCTTGTAGGAGCGGTTGATCTCGAACCACCGGTAGAAGGTCCGTCCGTTGTAGGGGACGTAGACGGCGGCGAGCGCGAGGGTGGGAAAGCCGACGAGGGCTGCGATGCGCAGCGTCAGCATCGGCACCAGCAGCCCGCACATCATTCCGATGAACGCGCCCCCGATGATCAGTGCGATCTCGCCGGTCTCGCGGTTCTTGCCGACGATCGCGCTGGGGCGGGGGCGCCCGATCAGATATGTGCGGCGGGGCGCGAGGGGGTGGGACTGGGTCTCGATCGTCACCGTCGGTCACCTCCCGAGGTGTTGCCGGAACCGCGGCGGGGGGTACGGGGGGCGCCGCCGCCGGAGCCGCCGGAGCCGCCGGAGCCGCCGGGGTGGCCGGTGCGGCTGGCGGGGGCGGTGCCTGCGTTGCCGGTGCCGCTGCCTGCTCCGCCGCCGCCTCCGCCAGGGCGGGTGCTGTGGGCGGCCACGCCGCCCGAGACGGGGTTGGCGGGCTTGGCCTGCGCGGGGCGGGCTCCGCCTCCTCCGCCGTCACCGCCGCCGCGGGCGCTGTGGGTGTTGATGCCCTGCTTCACCAGGGCGGCCGGGGAGCTGATGATGGCGGCGGCCTGACGGGAGGCCGGGTCGGCACTGGCGCTGCGAGCCTTGACGATCTCGTCGCCGAAGCCGGGTACGAAGCGGTAGATCATCGCGCTGGCGAAGATGGCGAGGATGATGATGGACAGGCCAGAGACGACGGCAGAGAAGGCGTCGGGCTTGCCGCCGGAGGCGGAGAGCGCCCCGGCCAGGGCCAATACGGTCACGATCACTGGCTTGACGAGAATCACGGCGATCATGATCCCGGCCCAGCGGCGGACATGCCCCCACATGTTCTTGTCGACGAGGCCCGAGTAGACGGCCGTGCCGAGCAGCGCGCCCACATAGAGGAGGGCGGCGCGGATGACGAGTTCGAGGCAGAGCACGCCGGCGGCAAGGATCGTCACGAGCGATACGACGATGAGCATGATCGGCCCGCCGCCGATGTCCTCGTCCCGCTTGAGCGCCTGGGCGAACGAGCCGAAGAAGGCGTCGTTGTCCGCACCGGTGCCGGAGGCGATGGCGTCGGTGACGGCGTCGGTCGCCGTGACGACCGTATAGAGGATGAGCGGGGTGAAGGCGGAGGCCAGGACCGTCAGCCAGAGGAAACCTATGGCCTCGGAGAGCGCCTCGCCGAGCGGGACGCCGCGGATGGCGCGCTTGGCGACGGCGAGGAGCCAGAGGATGAGCGTGAGGACGGTCGAGGCGGCGAAGACGACGGCGTACTGGCGGAGGAATGCTTCGTTGGTGAAGTCGACGTTCGCCGTCTCCTTGACGAGCTTGGAGAGCTTGCCGATGAGCCAGGAGGCGGCGTCGGCGCAGCCGCGGGCCAGGGAGGCGGCGGGGTCGAGGGGGTTGGAGGTATCAGGCGGGCCGCCTGAGCCACCGCTGCCGCCACCCTCTTCGCAGCGCTCCCGGACCTGACCGAGGAGAAGGGCGCAGTCGTCGTTCTTGCTGGCCGACGGGGTCGGAGTGGGCGAGGGCGCGGCGGTGGCGCGGGTGGCCAGGAGCACGGCAGCCGTCTGGACGGTTACCAGGACGCCCGTGAGCGTGAGAGCGCGGCGGCGGGGGCTAGCGGGCATAGGTGAACCCTCCGTACTGCTCGACTGCCTTGGCGATCTCATCGGCCGTGGACGCGGTGCGGTCGCTGTTGACGGGGGCCGGACCGTCCTTCTGCGAGTAGCCCTCGGCCTTCCAGTCGTTGTTCACCCACCGAAGCTTCAGCGTCAGGGTGAACCAGTCGTTGGTGACCGGGTTCTTCGATCCCTCTCCTGCCGTGCCGAACACGCCCGTGCACCAGACCTCCACCGTCGCCGTGGTGCCGGCGAACTTGCCGATCTTGGTGCCGAGGGGGGCGGTGCGCGAGACGTAGGTCATGCCGTTGGCCGCCTTGCCGTTCGCGTCCAGACCGATCTTCTCCAGGGAGGCCGCGGAGTAGGCCTTGTCGAGCTTGGTCTGAAGCGGGCCCGCGGCCGCGCTGGTGAAGATCTGGGGCACGATCCGATGGCGCCGCTCGCGGTTGAACATGTCCGCGGACCCCAGCGCCACCGCGTAATTGGCCGCCGCGCTCTGGGCCCCCTGCTGCGACTTGGCGAAGCCCGACGCGATGCCCGTGGTGGTGTTCTTGCCTTCCACCGGGCGCCGGCCCGTGGGGGCGGTGGGGTGGGATTCGGCGTTGGTGCCGCTGGTGTCGGTGCTGCCCGAGGCGTTGTCCTTGCCGCCGCCGCGGTTGGCGAAGGCGATGGCCGCGATGAGGAGGACGACGACGCCGACCACGGTGACCAGGTTCCGGCTGGGCCTGCCGGTGCGGCCGGGGCGGCGGGCTGGGCCGTACGGGTCGCCGTCGCCCTCGGGCAGGCGGGTGCGCGTCAGATGGCCTTCGGGGCCCGCCTCGCGGCCGTCGTAGTCACCGCCGTATCCGTCATCGCCGCCGAGACTCATCGCGCGTACGCCCCTTCAACCGTGCCAAGCCTGCCAACCGTGCCAGCCTTGCCGACCGCGTCAGCCGTGGTCGCTCTTCCGCCGTCCGGGTACGACGGTAGCGGCGCGGACTGACGTGTGGGCGTGGTGGTGTGAGTGGACATCAAGCTGACACGACCTCAGCGAGGGGAGCGGGCATCGGGCAGCAGCCTCGGGTACGGAGAGTGGGGCCGGTAGGGGGGATCGGGGGCGGAGGCTTGGAGACGGGGGAGTGCGCCGCGCGCGGGGTCGGCTCCGGGGGCGGACAGGGGGCGCGGCTAGATGGCCATGCCGTACACGATCGTGAAGAGGGTGCCCAGCGAGCCGATGATGAACACGCCGGTCAGGCCCGCGACGATCAGCCCCTTGCCCTGTTCCGCGCTGAAGGTGTCGCGCAGCGCCGTGGCGCCGATCCGCTGTTTGGCGGCGCCCCAGATCGCGATGCCGAAGCACAGCAGCAGCGCCACGGCCATCACGACCTCGATCATGACGCGGGCCTCGCTGCCCAGGCTGCCGAACGGACCCCAGTCTGGGGCGATTCCGCCGATGATGGTGTTGATGTCGCCCTTTTCGGCCGCTAGGAACATAATGAACTCACCGCCCCTTATGGGTAGTTGTGTGTCTCGCCGGCATGGTGTCGGTCAGCCTCTATCTTCGCTGACGAATCCGCTTCCGCATGTCGACTTGGCGGCATTTCTTGGCGGATCCGGTGCGTGTTGTGGACCACGATGGCCTGATGGCCGTGCGAGGCGTGTCACTGGAGGGTCGTATGGTCACTCTGTGTATCACGCGGGTGGGCGCCGGGCAACGATCGGTGATGGGGCGAGCGCGCGGCTCCCGGGTCCCGGTCGCGGACGCGACCCCTCACTCCTCGGCGAAGTCGTCGAACTCGCCGGCCTTGACCCCTTTGAGGAACGCTTCCCACTTGGCCTGGGTCGTGACGACGACCGTGTCCGGGTCCGTGCTCTCGCGTAGATGGATCCGGCCGTCCGGCCCGGCGGCCACCTCGAGGTAGGCGGCCCCCTCCTCGCCTTCGGCGGGCGAGGCCCGCTGCCAGTCGAGCTGTGTCATCCGTGGTCCCTAGGGTGTGAAGTGCTCGGACGCGCCGGACTTTACGCGCTCCACGGTCCGGTGGGAGGCGGCCGGGGTGGAGCGGCGAGGCACGGGGGGCGCGCGGCGCTGGCCCGCCGTAAGGTTTCGGCTGGGGAGCGGCTGGTTTTCGCCGTGCGTACGGAAAGGCGTTCGTAGCGCGGGTGGATGGGGGAGGATGGCCGGGTGCGTAAGGTCTGGCTGGGTGTCAGTGTCGGTCTTGGGGTCTCCTTTTCCTTCGTCGGTCTGCTCGTCGTCGGTACGTACATGGTCGCCGCGGACCTGACCGGCGGCGGGGGCGGCGCGAGTGTCGGGCTGGCGAAGGGGGCCGTACCGGCCTCGTACGAGCCGCTGATCCAGCGCTACGGAAACTCCTGTCCCGCCATCAACCCCGCGCTGCTGGCCGCGCAGCTCTACCAGGAGAGCGGCTGGAACGCGAAGGCGCGGAGCCCGGCCAACGCCAAGGGCATAGCGCAGTTCATCCCCGCCACCTGGGCGTCGCACGCCGTCGACGGCAATAAGGACGGCGTCAAGGACATCTGGGACCCGATGGACGCGATCCCCTCGGCGGCCGCCTATGACTGCTCGCTCGCCACGTATGTGAAGGATGTGCCGGGCAATCAGACGCACAACATGCTGGCCTCGTACAACGCGGGCGCGTATGCCGTCATCAAGTACGGCGGTGTGCCGCCGTACCGCGAGACGCAGAACTACGTGAAGACCATCACCACCCTGGCCAAGAGCTTCGAGGCGCCGGTCCAGCGGGTGCAGCCCTCGCGGCAGTCGGCCGGGGCGATCTACTTCGCGCAGAAGCAGCTCGGCAAGCCGTATCTGTGGGGCGGGAACGGCACGCCGGAGCAGGGCGGGCGGTTCGACTGCTCGGGGCTGACGAAGGCGGCGTACAAGACGGTCGGGATCGACCTCCCGCGCGTCGCCAACGACCAGTGGAACGCCGGACCGCACCCCAAGCGGAACGAGCTGCTCCCCGGGGACCTGGTCTTCTTCGCCTACGATCTCAGCGATCCGAGATCGATCCACCATGTGGGGATCTATGTGGGCGGCGGATATATGATCAACGCGCCCTACACCGGTGCGGTGATCCGCTTCGACAAGATCGATTCGCCGGACTACATCGGTGCCACGCGGGTGACGCAAGATGGCGCAAAAGCGTTGCCAAAGGCGAACTCGGCGTAAAGATTCCCCTGAGCTGCGACGATCGATCACCCTTCGATAACGTCCCGGTGATCGTTGGGTGGAGAACGGAACGCTCGGCGGAAAGAGGGCGTTCCCTGGAAGTGGATCGGCGTGGACGGCGTGGATCGACGGCGGACTCTTCGCGTCGATCGCGCGACTCCCACCGATCGCGATGACCACGGGGGTCGGCAGCCGCACGTAGCGACAGGCAAGAGATAAGGGGCCACGGCACATGGCTGGACTCGCGCTGGACGGGTCGAACCCCGATGTCAGCCTGCTCTACGACATCAACGGGCTTGCGAAGGACGCCCCGCACTGGTTCGACCGCGTCATGGAGTTCGTCGGCGAGTTCGGGATCATCATCGGGCTCGCCCTGGTGGCCCTCGGCGCCTGGTGGAGCGTGCGGAAGCGGTCGCAGGACGCGCCGTCCGCGGTCGCCGGGCTGGTGTGGGCACCGCTGGCCGCCGGGCTGGCGCTGATGGCCAACATCCCGATCCGCGGCTTCGTCCAGCGGCCACGGCCCTTCAAGGACCACCAGGGACTCGATGTCCTGGTCGCGGGCAAGACCGACTTCTCCTTCGTCAGCGACCACGCGACGCTGACCATGGCCGTCGCCGTCGGGGTCCTCATGGCCAGCCGGGCGTACGGTGTGGCCGCGATGGCGCTCGCGCTGCTCGAAGGCTTCTGCCGCGTCTATATGGGCGTCCATTACCCGACCGATGTGATCGGCGGGTTCGCACTGGGGACAGCGGTCGCGCTGCTGCTGGCGCCGCTCGCGATGATGCTGCTGACGCCGCTGACGACGACGATCGCGAGCTCGCGGGCCGGCTGGCTGATACGGGCTCACGGGCCCGCTTCCGTCGCGGGACCGGTCGAGGGCGAGGGTCTCCCGGGGTTCCCCGAGCCGCGGACGCCCGGCGGCGAGCGCGGCAACAAGGACCTGGCGGCCTAGCTCTGCCTTTCCGCGTTCGTGAGCGCCTTACGGCGTGCATGAGCGCCTTATGGCGCACACCGACGGCCCGGCATGTGCCGGGCCGTCCGTCTGTACTGCCGCATGTACTGCCGCCGTGACGGACTCACAGGGCCTGCGGGAAGTCGAAGCGCCGGTCCGGGTCGTAACGCTTCTTCAGCTTTGTCAGCCGGTCGGCGGCCGATCCGTAGTACGCCGAGCGCCAATCCTTGAGGGACGCGTCCGTGTAGTTCTGGTACGCCGCCCCGGAGGCGTACCGCCGCATCGCCGTATGCGCACCGTCGAGCCAGGCGTTCTGCACGGCGCCCGAGCCACCCGCCGCCCAGGACGCGGTGTACTGCGCGAGGAACCGCGAGCGCCGGTGGACGAACGCGGTGGACTGGGGTGCGACGCGGTTCACGGCGCCGCCGAGCGCGGTGAGCGCGATGCTGACCGCGCCCCCGCCACCGGTGCGCTGTCCGTAGTTCTCCAACTGGCCGAGCATCGCGCGGACGCCCGCCTGGCTCAGCGAGCGGTCGTAGAAGTCGGAGCGCGCCGCGTAGGTCTCGCGCTGGAGCACTCCGGAGGAGCTGCGGCCGGGGGTGGTGCCGGGCAGATGGCAGCTGGTCGTCGAGGTGTCGCCGCATCCCGCGTACATCCGCATCGCGTCGACGTAGCGCTGGCGGCGGAGCGTCACATGGGAGGCGGGGCCGGGGCCGCCCGGTCCGTCGGCGAGCCGGTCCACCGCGTTCTGCAGCGCACCGTAGGTGCCGAGCGAGAAGCAGCTCACGGAGACGGTGGGGGCGCGGCCGGGGGCGGCCGACAAGTGCAGCGCCGACCAGATCTCGTCCGGCTGGTCCGGGCCCCACTTCTGCCAGGCGCTCAGCACCTTCGCGGCCTTAGACCATGGCCATGACATATAGGCGGTGACGCCGTCGGCCGTCTTATGGGTACGGAAGCGGAACTCGGTGACGACGCCGAAGTTGCCGTTCCCGGCGCCGCGCAGGGCCCAGAAGAGATCGGCCTCGTCGTCCTTGGAGACGTCGAGGGCCTTGCCGTCCGCGGTGACGATGCGTGCGCCGGTGAGGTTGTCGGCGGTCAGCCCGTACGCCCGGGAGACCACGCCATGGCCGCCGCCGAGGGTGAGCCCCGAGATCCCGACGGTCGGGCAGGAGCCGCCGGGGACAGTCACGCCGCGCGCGCCGAGCGAGGTGTAGACGTCGATGAGCTTGGCGCCCGCGCCGATCCGGGCCTCGCCCGACGTCGTACGGATCGACGCGAGCGCCGAGACGTCTATGACGAGGCGGCCGTCGCCGCTGGACCAACCGGCGTAGCTGTGGCCGCCGTTGCGGATCGAGACGGGTGCGCCATGGCGTCGGGCGAAGGACAGACAGGCCGATATATCCGCTGTATTGCCTATATAGGCGACGGCGGCGGGGCGCAGATGGTCGAAGCGGGTGTTGTAGAGGCGGCGGGCGGAGGCGTAGTCGGCGTCGCCGGGGCGCACCAGATCGCCGTGGAGGTCCTTGCCGAGCGCGCTCCAGTCGGCGGACTTCGGCTTGCCGTCGAGGGCGCCGCGCCTGCCGCCGGCGGTGGCCGAACGGGCGTCCGACGCCGCGGCGGAGCCGGAGGAGGCCCGGTCGGCGGCGGCGTGTCCTGAGTCGTTGCTGCAGGCGGCGGCCCAGGTGGCCGTGGCCGCCAGTCCCGTGCCCGCTGCCAGTAGTGTCCGCCGGTTCATGGCGGTGTCCCCTCCCTGTCGCCCTGCGTACCACCGGTCGGCCGGGCCGGCGTGAATCCGGCCCGGTCCCTTGGTCAGAGAGGGGAACCGGGCGGTGTGGTTCCGTTCGCATGCGAGGCGTTGCGCACGGGGGACGAGCCGGACTCGTCGGATGAGTCCGATGAGTCGCCCGTATCGGGCGGGGAGTGACGGACCGTCGTATGCGCGGCGGCGTCGTCGCGCGCCAGGGCGCGGGCGCGACGAGCGGGGCCGGACCAGCCGCACGAGCAGCGGGCGATGCAGAAGGAACCCCTCTCCACGGTGGTGGTGCGGTTCCGTCCGGGGCCCCTGTCGCCTGAGTCGAGCACATGACCACGCTATCGGGCCGTGACGAGCCACCGGGGCGGATCGTTAAACGAACAAGTATCAAGCGAGCGTGGCCAGGGGGTCGGCGGTCGATGGAGTTCCAGCAGCGCGGGCTCGGCGTACGGAGACGGGTGAGAGCGGTCGCCGGGGTCGTGGCGGGCGGCCTGCTGGCCGCGCTGCTGGCGGCCGTAAGCGGCTGCTCCTCCGAGACGGTGGCCGATGAACGCCCTGGTGGCGCCCGGGAGGAGACCGCGGTCGCGGTGCTGCACCGGGCGGCCGACGTGCTGGTCAGATCGGGCAGCTCACGGGTCCGTACGACCATGGAGACGGCGACGGGCGGCACCCGGGTGTCCATCCGGGGCAGCGGGGCGTACGACTTCGAGAAGCGGCTGGGCCGGCTGCGGCTGCTGCTGCCGAGGGATGCGATGGGGGCCGCCGAACATGCGCCGATCACGGAACTCCTGGCCTCCGGGGCGCTCTTCATGCGCAACCGTGGCGCGGGCATCCCCAGCGACAAGTGGGTGCGCGTGGATACGACGGACATCCCGGACGGCAATCTGGTCACCGGCGGGGCGACCGACCCGCTGACCGCCGTCGAACTGCTGCGCGGGGTGCGGAAGGCGAGCCTGGTGGGCGAGGAGGGGCTGGATGGGGCCCTGGTGCGTCACTACCGCGGCACCACGGACATCGGCCGGGCCGCACGGGTCGCGTCGACGGGGGTGCGGGGCCCGCTGGCGGCAGCGGCGAAGGGGTTCGACGAGGCCACGGTGCCCTTCGACGCGTATCTCGACGGGTTCGGACGGCCGCGCGAGGTCCGGCACCGCTTCACCGTGAGCCGCCGGGCGAGCGGCTGGGAGGAGCCCCGGGGCCGGGGCGCCATGGCGCGGCACGCGGTGGAGGTCGCCTCGACGACCGAGCTGTACGACTTCGGGGCGCCGGCCGTCGTCGAGCTCCCCAAGCCCGCGGATATCTACACAGGAAAGGTCGGATCACCTCAGAAGTAGTCGGAGGGGCCCGCTCTGCCCTTCGAAATGGCCCATCCGTGCCATGCGCGGAGTGTGTACCGCTCCCTACGCTGGGAATCCGCTGCTCGAAAGTGCTCGCAGGTGCTCGCAGGAGGAGGTGAAACACGTGGTTGCGCGTCGCGGCTCGTCGGGCCCGGACCCCGTGGCCCTCGTCGAGATCGATCTCTACGGTGATTTGATGATCGCTGCGTCGAGCGCGGACGAGGACAGGCTCAGTCCGGACCGCATCGACGAGGTGCTCCGGGTGGAGGCCGACCGATCAGATTCGGCCGAGCGTGCCAGGGGCGCCAAGGGCGCCCAGGGTGTCAAAGGCGCCGGGAAGGGCGCCGGGAAGAAACCCGGGAAAAACCCCGAAAAAACCGCCCGGAAGGACAACGACTCCCGAGAAGCCGAGGGTCCGGACGCCCGGTAACAGAGGTCGCCGCCTCGTCGGCGGGCGCCGAGCGCCCCGTCCGGCGAGGATGCGCTCATGCCCGCACCGTGCACCGTGGCGTCGCGGCTGGTCAGGTCCGCAGCAGCCGTGCGATGGCCGCCGTGGCCTCGGCGACCTTGGCGTCGACCTCGCCCCCGCCCTCGGTCTCGCCCTGTGCGGCGCTCTCGACGGCCGCGCTGGCGACGCAGTGCCGCAGATGCTCCTCGAGCAGCTGGAGCGCGAAGGACTGGAGCGCCTTGGTGCTCGCCGAGACCTGGGTGAGTATGTCGATGCAGTAGACATCCTCCTCGACCATCCGCTGCAACCCCCTGACCTGGCCCTCGATCCGGCGCAGCCTTTTGAGGTGCTGGTCCTTCTGCTTGGCATACCCATGGCCGCCGTGGGTAGCGGAGGCATGGCCGGACACCTGGCCCCGCTCGTCGCCCTCGCCGGGCGCGGTGGTGTCGGCTGCCGTGGTGATCATGGCGTCCTCCCGTTGTCACTCATGTCCGTATATACCCCCACTGGGTATATACTACCGGGTTTTCCGGCCGAACCGGGCCCCTGTGAGGAGCACTCTGCCTGATGGGCGACACTGGGACCGCCGGTTACCGTGGCCGGAAGATGCGCCTAGCATCGAGAAGTCCCCATCCGCTGCATCCCGAGGATCCCCAGTGCGCTTTCGTCTGACCCCCAGGGAGACGAGCTTTTACGACATGTTCTCCGCCTCCGCGGACAACATCGTCACGGGCTCGAAGCTCCTGATGGAACTTCTCGGGGCGGACTCTTCCGCTCGCTCCGAGATCGCCGAGCGGATGAGGGCCGCGGAGCACGCGGGGGACGACGCCACGCACGCGATCTTCCATCAGCTGAATGTCTCCTTCATCACGCCGTTCGACCGTGAGGACATCTACACCCTCGCCTCGTCCCTCGACGACATCATGGACTTCATGGAGGAGGCCGTCGACCTGGTCGTCCTTTACCAGGTCGAGGAGCTGCCCAAGGGCGTTGAGCAGCAGATCGAGGTGCTGGCGCGGGCGGCCGAGCTGACCGCCGAGGCGATGCCGAATCTGCGCACCATGACGAACCTCACGGAGTACTGGATCGAGGTCAACCGGCTGGAGAACCAGGCCGACCAGATCCACCGCAAGCTGCTGGCCCACCTCTTCAACGGCAAGTACGACGCGATGGAGGTGCTCAAGCTCAAGCAGATCGTGGATGTGCTGGAAGAGGCGGCCGACGCCTTCGAGCATGTGGCCAACACGGTCGAGACCATCGTTGTCAAGGAGTCCTGAGCCCCGGCATGGACACCTTCGCGCTTGTCGTGACCATCGCGGTCGCGCTCTTCTTCACCTATACCAACGGCTTCCATGACTCGGCGAACGCCATCGCCACCTCCGTCTCCACCCGGGCACTGACCCCGCGGGCAGCGCTCGCGATGGCCGCGGTGATGAACCTCGCCGGTGCCTTCCTGGGCAGCGGGGTCGCCAAGACCGTCAGTGAGGGCCTGATCGCCACCCCGACCGGCAAACAAGGCATGATGATCTTGTTTGCCGCGCTGATCGGCGCGATCACCTGGAACATGGTCACCTGGTATTTCGGCCTGCCGTCCTCCTCCTCTCACGCGCTCTTCGGCGGCCTGGTGGGCGCGGCGCTCGCCGGTGCCAGCACCGTCCACTGGGGCGGGGTGCTGGAGAAGGTCGTCATCCCGATGTTCCTGTCGCCCGTCGTCGGTCTGGTGCTGGGCTACCTCGTGATGGTGGCCATCCTGTGGCTGTTCCGGAACTCCAACCCGCACAAGGCAAAGCGCGGCTTCCGGATAGCGCAGACCGTCTCGGCGGCCGCCATGGCGCTGGGTCACGGTCTGCAGGACGCCCAGAAGACCATGGGTGTCGTGGTGATGGCCCTGGTCATCGGCGGTGTCGAGGATCAGGGCGACGCGATTCCGGTCTGGGTGAAGATCGCCTGCGCCGCGATGCTCTCGCTCGGCACCTACGCGGGCGGCTGGCGCATCATGCGCACGCTGGGACGGCGGATCATCGAGCTGGACCCGCCGCAGGGATTCGCCGCCGAGACCACGGCGGCCTCGGTCATGTACACGGCGTCGTTCATGTTCCAGGCGCCGATCTCGACGACGCATGTCATCACCTCGGCGATCATGGGCGTGGGGGCGACCAAGCGCGTGAACGCGGTGCGCTGGGGGGTCGCGAAGAACATCATTCTCGGCTGGTTCATCACCATGCCTGCGGCGGCCGGTGTCGCTGCGCTCAGCTACTGGATCGTGAACCTGGCCTTCGGCTGACGGCCGGACGCCCGGCCCGGCCGGACACCCGGCCCCAAGGGGATTCCCTACGCAGCTCGGATTCCGTACGCAGCTCGGATTCCGTACGCAGCGGGGATTCCGTACGCAGCGGGGATTTGGCACACAACAGGGATTTGGTACGCAGCGGGCCCGCCCCCGGGAGCCAGGGGCGGGCCCTTCGTCTTGCGGTGGCACCGCCATGCAGCACCGCAGGACGGCTCCTCCTCGCCGGTTGGCGAGGGGTCTTTGACTCAGCCGAAGCGGCCCGAGATGTAGTCCTCGGTCGCCTGGACCGACGGGTTGGAGAAGATCCGCTCGGTCTCGTCGATCTCGATGAGCCGGCCGGGCTGGCCGACGCCGGCCAGGTTGAAGAAGGCCGTACGGTCCGAGACGCGCGCCGCCTGCTGCATGTTGTGCGTCACGATGACGATCGTGAAGCGCGCCTTCAGCTCGCCGATCAGGTCCTCGATGGCGAGGGTCGAGATCGGGTCGAGCGCCGAGCAGGGCTCGTCCATCAGCAGCACATCGGGCTCGACCGCGATAGCGCGCGCGATGCACAGCCGCTGCTGCTGACCGCCGGAGAGGCCGGAGCCCGGCTTGTTGAGCCGGTCCTTGACCTCGTTCCAGAGGTTGGCGCCCCTGAGGGACTTCTCGACGATGGCCTCCAGCTCGCTCTTTTTGTACGAGCCGTTCAGCTTCAGCCCGGCCGCGACGTTCTCGAAGATCGACATCGTCGGGAACGGGTTCGGGCGCTGGAAGACCATGCCGACCGTGCGCCGCACGGAGACCGGGTCGACGCCGGTGCCGTACAGGTTCTCGTCGTCGAGCATCACCTTGCCCTCGACCCGGCCGCCGGGGGTGACCTCGTGCATCCGGTTGAGGGTGCGCAGCAAGGTCGACTTGCCACAGCCGGACGGGCCGATGAAGGCGGTCACCGAGCGGGGCTCGACGGTCATCGAGATGTCCTCGATGGCCTTGTGGTTGCCGTAGTAGGCGGTCAGGCCGCTGACGTCGATGCGCTTGGCCATGTGAATCACTTCTCTTCTTCTTGGCCTCAGCGGCCGGTCTTCGGGGCCTTCCAGCGGGCGATACCGCGGGCCACCAGGTTGAGGATCATGACGAAGGCGATGAGCACGAGTGCCGCGCCCCAGGCCCGGTCGAACGAGGCTTCGTTGCCGAGCTGCCACTGCTCGTAGATGTAGTAGGGCAGCGACGACTGTGCGCCTTCGAACGGGTTGTTGTTGATCCCCGCGGCGCCGAAGACCAGCAGCACGATGGGCGCGGACTCACCGGCGACACGGGCGACCGCGAGCATCACACCCGTGGTGATTCCGCCGATCGCGGTGGGCAGCACCACCTTGAGGATGGTGCGCCACTTGGGCACGCCGAGGGCGAGGGACGCCTCGCGCAGCTCGTCCGGGACGAGCTTGAGCATTTCCTCGGTCGAGCGGACGACGACCGGCATCATCAGGATGGCCAGGGCCATGGCGCCCGCGAAGCCGGAGTAGCCGAAGCCCAGGATGATGATCCAGAAGCTGAGGATGAACAGGCCGGCGACGATCGAGGGGATACCCGTCATGACGTCGACGAAGAAGGTCACGGCCTTCGCGAGCCGGCCGCGCCCGTACTCCACCAGGTAGACGGCGGTCAGCAGGCCGATCGGGGCGGCGATGAGGGTGGCGATGCCGACCTGCTCCAGGGTGCCGATGATCGCGTGGTACGCGCCACCGCCGGGCAGGATCGTCTGCACACCCTCCATGGAGTGGCCCAGGAAGTAGCCGTCGAGGACGGTCTTCCCCCGGTCGACGGTCTCCCAGATCAGCGAGATCAGCGGGATGACGGCGAGCACGAAGCAGACCCACACCAGGCTGGTGGCCAGCCGGTCCTTGGCCTGACGGCGACCCTCGACCGCGACCGCGAGGCCGTACGAGCCGAGGAGGAACAGCACGGCGGCGATCAGGCCCCACTGGATCGTGTTGCCGAGCCCCGCGGCGGCGCCGATGCCCGCGCCGAGGGCGGCCGAGACCAGCACCAGGGCGAGCGGGGCCCAGCGGGGCAGCCGGGCCTGCTGGAGGGCCGACGCGCGCGGCGCGCTGCCGGCGGCCTCGGTCTTGTTGATCGTCAGATTGCTCATGCTGCGGACCCCGAGTACTCCTTGCGGCGGGCGATGATCATTCGCGCTGCGCCGTTGACCAGCAGGGTGATCACGAACAGCACCAGACCGGAGGCGATCAGCGCGTCACGACCGTTGTCGTTGGCCTCCTTGAAGTGGCTGGCGATGTTCTGCGCGAAGGTGCCGCCGCCCGGGTCCAGCAGGCTGGTGTTGATCAGGTAGCTGGGGGACAGCACGGTGGCGACCGCCATGGTCTCGCCGAGCGCACGGCCGAGGCCGAGCATCGAGGCGCTGATGATGCCGGAGCGGCCGAAGGGGAGGACCGACATCCGGACGACCTCCCAGCGGGTCGCGCCGAGCGCCAGCGCGGCCTCCTCGTGCATCTTCGGGACCTGCCGGAACACCTCGCGGCTCACGCTGGTGACGATCGGCAGAATCATGATCGCCAGCAGGATGCCGACGGTGAACATGGAGCGCGCGGCGCCGCCCTGGTACGAGAAGATCCCGGTCCAGCCCAGGTACTCGTTGAGCCAGGTGTACAGGCCCGTCAGATGAGGGACCAGGAAGAGCGCGCCCCACAGGCCGTAGACGATGCTGGGGACCGCGGCGAGCAGATCGACGATGTACGCGACCGGGGTGGCCAGCCGGCGCGGGGCGTAGTGCGAGATGAACAGCGCGATGCCGACCGCGATCGGGACCGCGATGACCATCGCGATGATCGAGCTGACGACCGTGCCGTAGGCGAGGACGGCGATGCCGAACCGCATCGGAGTGGTGCCGGTGCTCCACTCGAAGGCGGTGAGGAAGTTCGCGTCGTCCTTGGAGATCGCGATGGCGGCGCGGTACGAGAGGAAGGCGGCGATGGCCGCCATGATCACCAGCAGGGTGATACCGGAACCCCGGGAGAGACCGAGGAAGATCTTGTCACCGGCGCGGCCTGTGGAGCGGCTCGCGACCTTGGTCGGGGACCCGGCGGGTGAAGATGTGGGTTCTATGTCCGTTTTCATGGATTCTCCGGTCTGCGGAGCCGGATGAGGTGAGGCTCCTGGCGCGGCGGTGCACCGGACGATGCGGCTGACTCCGCCGCGGCGATCGCCGCGGCGGAGTCAGCCGCACTCGGGTCAGGAGAGGCTCTTGACGCTCTCGCGGACCTTGGTGGCGATCTCGGTCGGCAGCGGGGCGTAGCCCAGCTCCTTCAGCGAGGACTGGCCGTCCTCGCTCGCCACGTAGTTCAGGAAGGACTTGGTGGCGGCGAGGGTGCCGGACTTGTTGCCCTTGTCACAGGCGATCTCGTACGTGACGAGGGTGATCGGGTAGGCGTTGTCCGCCTTGGTGTCGTACGCCAGGTCGAGGGCCAGGTCCTTGCCGGTGCCCTTGACCTTGGCCTCGGAGATGGCCTTGGAGGCGTTGTCGACGGTGGCCTGGACCGGGGCGGAGGCGCCGGTGTCCAGGTCGACGGTCTTGATGCTGTTGGCGGCCGCGTAGGACAGCTCGAAGTACGAAATAGAACCGGAGACCTGCTTCACCTGCGAGGAGACACCGGAGGAGCCGTCAGCCGACTGGCCGCCCTTGCCCTCCCAGGCCTTGCCCGGCTCGTGCGGCCACGCCTTCGGGGCGGCGGCCTTGAGGTACTTGGTGAAGTTGTCGGTGGTGCCCGACTCGTCGGAGCGGTGGAAGGCCTGGATCTTGAGGCTCGGAAGGTTGACCTTCGGGTTGAGCTTCTTGATCGCGGGGTCGTTCCACTTGGTGATCTTCGAGTCGAAGATCTTGCCGAGGGTGTCGGCGTCCAGCACCAGCTTGTCCACACCGGGGACGTTGAAGCCGACCGCGATCGGGCCGCCGACCATCGGCAGGTCGATGCCCTGGCCGCCCTTGCAGATCTTCTTGGAGGCCGTGACCTCTTCGGGCTTCAGCGCCGAGTCGGAACCCGCGAAGGCGGTCTTGCCCTGCAGGAACTCCTGGATGCCCGCGCCCGAGCCGGTGGCCTTGTAGTTGAGCTTGGTGTCCTTGCACGCGGCGCCGTAGTTCTTGATCCACAGATCCATGGCGTTCTTCTGCGCGGACGACCCGGAGGCCAGCAGCTGCCCCTTGCCATCGCACTTGATGTTGCCGACGGCCTTGGAGCCGCCGGCGCTGTCCGGGCCGCTGTTGTTGTCGGAACCACACGCCGTGAGGACGAGGGCGCCGGAGACGGCGAGGGCACCGGCAGCGATGGCGCGAAGCCGGTTCTTGCGCTGAAGCTTCACTTTCAGGGGTTCCTTCCAGGAGCCGCCGGTGGGGACGGCGCGAGATGGGTGGGGCGCAGTGTGGGTGGTGCTACGAGTGCGCGGCCGACCATCGGCCGTCGGCTCGCACTCGGTAGGGCCGAAATTAGGCAGATCAGGTGAAGTGGCCGAAGGGGGTGAGTTAACGGACGGTGAACCTCGGCCGTCAGTGTGGTGGCCAGGTCACGGCCGGGTCACGGCCCGATCGCGGCTCGGCGGCCCCCGGCCCGGAGCCGAAGGGGCGCGGCGCTGTCGAAGGGGAGAGCGCGCGGAGGCCGCGAGGGCTCCCGTCGACATGCGGCTACCGCCGCGCGAGTGGCCGAGCACGGTCGACCGTCGACCGGGGGTCCCCCCCCGAAGGCAGGGGGAGGCTGGAGCGCCCTGGAGGCGAACCGAGCCCTTGAAAGCCCCGGGCCGAGGTCAACCCGGCGTCCGTCCGAAATTCGTGCGACGCCCGTCCGGTCGCCCCGATCTCGGCGGTGCGGGGGTAACCGGCGCGTGTCCCTGTCGAATTGCGGTACGGCATGTCACTATCCGTCCCTACGTGCCGGTAGGTCAGGTCTGGCGCCCGGAGGAGCCGGGAGCGCGTAGGGCCTCGACGGACGAGAGGAGACGGCGGGTGAGGCGGGACGGGAGAGGGAGGGGTGCGGGCGTCGCCGCGGCCACCGCGCTGGTGTGCGCGCTGGGAATGTCGGCCGTGCCGGAGGCGGCGTACGCCGCGCCCGGCGAACCGACGCCGGGGCCCGAACCGGGCGGATCCGGCGGCAAGAGCCTGGACGAGGTCCGCCAGGAGGTGGAAGGCCTCTACCGGAAGGCGGGATCGGCCACCGACGCGTACAACCTGGCGCGGGAGAAACAGACCCGCCAGGAGCGGGCCATCGTGAAGATCGCGCGCGCCGTCGTCACGGCGCAGAAGGAAATGGCCGGGCTGCGGCAGCAGGCCGGGGCGATGGCCCGCGCGCAGTACCGCGGCGGCGGAATGCCGGCCGAGGCGCGGCTGCTCCTCAACGGCGACCCCGGCGACTTCCTCGACGGCGTCACGCTCGCGCGCAAGGGGCAGCAGGCGACTCATGGGCTGATGAGCCGGCTGGAGCGGACCCAGGCCGCGCTCGACCGCTACGCCCGGTCCGCCTCCCGGGAGTGGGAGCGGCTGGACCGGAGCCGGGCGAAGAAGGCGGCGGCGAAGAAGCAGATCACGGCGAAGCTCGCCCGCGCGCAGCGGCTGGAGTCCCGGCTGGAGAAGAAGGAGCGGGAGCGGCTGCGGTGGCTGGAGGAGGAGAAGGCGCGCACCGCCCAGGCGAAGTGGCTGGGCAGCGGCATACTGCGGGACGTCGGCACCAGTGCCACCTCCTCGGGCCGGCGCGCGGTCGACTTCGCGACGGCCCAGATCGGCAAGAACTATGTGTGGGGCGCCGTGGGCCCGGACACCTACGACTGCTCGGGACTGACCCAGCGGGCGTGGGCGGTGGGCGGCCGCGCGATCCCGCGGACCTCGCAGGAGCAGTGGAGGCTGCTGCCGAAGGTGGCCGTCAAGGACATGCGCCCGGGCGATCTGGTCATCTACTTCCCGGACGCGAGCCATGTCGGGATGTACGTGGGGGGCGGCGCGGTCGTCCACGCCCCGCGCCCCGGCCGTCGGGTCACGATCGCCGGCGCCGGCTCCATGCCGATCCTGGGCGTCGTCCGCCCGGACCGAAGGTAGCCGGACCGCGGCCCAAGACCGAGACCGCGGCCCGAGACCGAGACCGAGACCTCGGCCCGAGACCGCGGCCCGAGACCGAGACCTCGGCCCGAGACCGAGACCTCGGCCCGAGACCGAGACCGCGGGCCGAGACCGAGACCGCGGGCCGAGACCGAGACCGAGACCGCGGCCCGAGGCCGGGTCAGTCGCCCCTCAGGGCCGTCTCGAAGGCGTCGTAGGCGGGCTGGTCGAAGAGGACGAAGCGGGCCTCGGTGACGGACGTGTCCGCCGCGCGGACCGCGTCGAGGGCGATCCGGGCCGCGTCCGTGAGCGGCCAGCGGTAGACGCCGGTGGAGACGGCCGGGAAGGCGACCGTACGGACTCCGAGCTCGTCGGCGACGCGCAGTGACTCGCGGTAGCAGGAGGCGAGTGTGGCGGAGCGGTCCTCGTTCGCCGAGAAGACCGGCCCGACCGTGTGGATCACCCAGCGGGCGGGGAGCCGGCCGGCCGTGGTGGCGACCGCCTGGCCGGCCGGGAGCCCGCCGCCGTAGTGAGAGGCGCGCAGTGCGCGGCATTCATCCAGAATGTCGGATCCGCCCCGCCGGTGGATGGCCCCGTCGACGCCGCCGCCACCGAGCAGCGAGGAGTTCGCGGCGTTTACGACGGCATCGACCGTCTGATCCGTGATATCGCCCAAAATCAGCGTGATGTTCGTCATTCCGTGATTCTCCCGTAGGTCGCCAAGTGCCGCCTGACGTGGGGCGTATGACAAAAGTCGTGGTCTGAAGGTCATTCCATCGGGCCCGCGCCTAGCGCTAAGGTCGCTTGGCAGTATCCGGCACCCCTGACCGTGAAACCTTCGCGACCGACCGGTCGGTGTGCGTGCCGGGCCCGTGCGGTCCGCCGGTCGGTGGCGGGTCCCGCGCCCTCGGGGGGAGGGAAGGAATCGAGCGATGTCCGTACCCGTGCCGAGGCAACGGGAGGCGCCGGCCACGCAGGCCCGTCCCGCCACCCTGCCCGACAACGGGCTCACCCTGCTGGTGATCGAGGACGATCCGGCCGGTGCCTTCAACGTGCCCGAAATGCTGGACACGGAGGGTAACCGCGTCCGCATCCGTACGGCCCGTAACCTCACCGAGGCCACCCGGCTGCTCACCGACGGCGTGCAGTGCATCCTTCTCGATCTTGCCCTGCCCGGCCCCGACGCCGAGGGCGAGGACCCGCTGGCCACGCTCCGCGCGGTGCTGAAGCTCGCACCCTCGCACGCCGTTCTCGTCCTCACCGCCGAGGACGACGCCGAGCGCGCCGCCGAGGCGGTCCGGGTGGGCGCACAGGACTTCCTCTTCCGCGGTGAGCTCGACGGCCGGATCCTCAGCCGCGCCATCCGATACGCCGTCGAGCGCAAACGCTCCGACGTCGCCCAGCGCCAGCTCAGCGAGTCCCGGCTGCGGGCGCAGGAGAACGCCCGGCTGGAGCGCGGGCTGCTGCCCACCCCGCTGCTGGGCGGCTCCGGGCTGCGCTTCGCCGCCCGCTACCGGCCCGGCCGCAGCCGCGCCCTGCTCGGCGGCGACTTCTACGACACCGTCCGCACCCCGGACGGCACGGTGCACGCGATGATCGGCGACGTCTGCGGCCACGGGCCCGACGAGGCGGCCCTCGGCGTGGAGCTGCGGATCGCCTGGCGCGCCCTGACCTTCGCCGGGCTCTGCGGCGATCAGCTGCTCGGCACGCTGCAGCAGGTGCTGGAGAACGAGCGCGCCGACGATGAGATCTTCGCCACCCTGTGCACCGTCGACATCGCGCCGGACGGCCGCCGGGCCGGGGTCTGTCTGGCCGGGCACCCCTCGCCGCTGGCCATCCGCCCCGGAATGGCGCCCCGGCTGCTGCCGACCGACGAGAACGGCCCTGCCCTCGGTCTGCTGCCGAACGCCCGCTGGCCGCGCCGCCAGGTCGAGCTCGGCGGCGCGTGGAGCCTGATGATGTACACGGACGGGCTGATCGAGGGGCGCGTCGGGGCGGGGGTGCAGCGGCTCGGGCAGGAGGGGATGGTCGAGATCGTCGCCCGTCAGCTGGCGGGCGGGCTGCGCGGTGAGGAGCTGCTGGACGCGACCGTCACGGAGGTGCGGGCGCTGAACGGCGGAGAGCTGACGGACGACCTGGCGGTGCTGCTGCTGGACCGCGGCTGAGCGCCGTGGCCCGCGCTGTGCGCCGTCTCTTCCCCTTGCCGGGTCTTCCGGTTACCGGTTGAAGGGCCCGTACGGACCGTCGGAGCTGGAGCCGCGCCCGCGGTTCCACCGGCCGCCACCGCCGGAGACCTGCCGCAGGGCGGGCCGGACGTCGACGATGTACACGATCGTCGCGATCAGCCCGATGATCGGCAGGAAGTCGAGGATCCCCATGAAGAAGTTCACCGCGGCCGCGAGGCCGAGGATGATCAGCCAGAACGCCTTGGTCTGCTTGTCCGCGGCCCGGTAGGCGTCCTCACGACGGATCGCGGAGTCGATGAAGGCGAACAGGCTGAAGAGGAGCAGGCCCCAGGAGACCCAGTACAGCAACTCGCCGAACCCTTGCACCAGCACGCCGTCCACCGCCTAGAAGATATGAATGGGAGCGTCTCTCGGGCCACCGTACCCGCTGGCAGGGCCGGGCACGCAGCGCGTACCCGGCCCTCCTGTGGACGCCCGCGTCTCAGCCGGCCGACTTCTTGCCCGGGGCGGGCTTACGGGCCTGGGCCTTCTTGGACTGGCCGGCCTGGCCGGCCTGGGCGGCCTGGGCGGCCTGAGTGGCCTGGGCGGCCTGGCCGGCCGGGGTGACCGGGACGGCCGGCTTGGCCGGGGCCTTCGGGGCCTCCTTGGACGAGTCCACCGCGACCGACTGCGACGCGGCCTTCGGCTGGCTCGTCTCGTCCTTGGGCTCGATCGCGGAGGCGATGTCGACGACCTCGTCGGCGGCCTCGCCACGCCAGGTCTTCACGACCTCCTGGCCGTGCTCGGCCACCTCGTCGTACCGCTCCCGGGCCTTGACGGCGAGCTCGGCGGCCCGGCCCACGCCCTGCAGGGCGAGGTCCTGTGCCGTGTCCCGGAGCCGCTTGAGGTCGGTGTCGAGCGAACCCAGCATCTCGTTGAGCTTGCCCTGCGCCTCCTTCGCCTGCTGGGTGACCCGGTCCTGGACCGCCTTGGGGTCGGTGTTGCGCACCGCGTTGAACCGCTCGGGGGCCTCGGCGACGATCTTCTCGACGAGCGTCGGCACCTCCTTGAGCTTCTGGGCGGCGAGGTCCGCCGTGCCCGCCATGAAGTAGAGCGGGGTCGGGTCGGTGAGGGTCTTGCGTACGTCGTCGGTGATGGCCATCTGAGGGTCCTCCCGGATTCAGTTCGAAGGTGAGGCGACGTCGGCGTCGGCGGTGAGGGTGCCGTTCTTATCGTCCGAGGCGGTCGCGAGCCCGTTCTCCTTGCGGAACGACTCGTAGATCTGGAGCAGCACCTGCTTCTGCCGCTCGTTGATCGAGGGATCGGCGAGTATCACGCTGCGCACCTCCGCCTCCTCCCGGCCCCGCTCGTCGAGGATCCCCGCCTGTACGTAGAGGGTCTCGGCGGATATCCGCAGGGCCTTCGCCAGCTGCTGCAGAATGTCGGCGCTCGGCTTGCGCAGCCCGCGCTCGATCTGGCTCAGGTACGGATTGGACACCCCGGCGGCATCGGCCAGTTGCCGCAGCGAAAGCTGCGCACTGCGCCGCTGCTCCCGCAGGAACTCGCCGAGGTTGCCGACGTTCAGTGATGCCATGCCTCGATGCTGCCGCATGGGCGCTAACTATTGCAAGCATTTGCTTGCAATAGTGGCGCGCGCCACGTGTGAGACGCCCCGGAGAAAATCCCCGGGTGGTGTCGATCCGGCCGTCTCCCGTTCGACGTACAGGTGAAAGGCGCGGAGAGCCCCCGCCTACCCGATCGAGGAGTCACCATGCCGCGTTATCTGTCGATGATCCGTATCGACGAGCGGAACGCCCCCGCCGAGGGGCCCAGCCCCGAGCTCATGGAGCGCATGGGCGCCCTGCTGGAGGAGATCACCAAGGCGGGGGTGATGCTGGACACGGCCGGGCTCACCCCGACCTCCGAGGGCACCCGGGTCACCTGGTCCGGCGGCAAGATCAGCTACACCGACGGGCCCTTCACCGAGAGCGGGTCATCGGCGGTTACGCCATCCTCCAGGCCAAGGACAAGGCCGAGGCCCTGGCGTGGACCAAGCGGTTCCTGCAGGTCCACGAGGAGTTCTGGACCATCACCGCCGAGGTCCGGGAGATCGCCGAGGGCTGATCCGGTCACGCTTGCCCCGTCCCCGCGCGGCTGCTCTGATGGTGCTCGTGACGGCAGCGAGCGCGGAGGAAACGGCCGAAACCGTCGAAGCGGTCTTCCGGATCGAGTCCGCGGGGATCATCGCGGGTGTCGCCCGCATCGTGCGGGACGTGGGGCTGGCCGAGGAGCTCGCGCAGGACGCTCTGGTCGCCGCGTTGGAGCGGTGGCCGGAGTCGGGTGTCCCGGACAAGCCGGGCGCCTGGCTCATGGCCACCGCCAAGCATCGCGCGATCGATCTCGTACGCCGTAAGGAGACGTACGCGCGCAAGCTGGCGGAGGTCGGGCGGGCCCTGGAGGATGTGCCGCCGCCCGATCCGGCGGACGTCGCGAACGCCGCCGGCGCCGACGACATCGACGACGATCTGCTGCGGCTGATCTTCACCGCCTGCCATCCCGTGCTGTCGACACCGGCCCGGGTCGCGCTCACGCTGCGGCTGCTGGGCGGGTTGACGACGGAGGAGATCGCCCGCGCGTTCCTGGCCCCGGAGCCGACCGTCGCCCAGCGCATCGTCCGCGCGAAACGGACGCTCGCCACGGCCAGGGTCCCCTTCGAGGTCCCGTACGGCTCGGACCGGGCCGCCCGCCTCTCGTCGGTGCTCGAGGTCATCTACCTCATCTTCAACGAGGGTTACTCCACGACCGCGGGCGACGACCTGGTGCGCCCGGCCCTGTGCGAGGACGCGCTCCGGCTGGCCCGCGTCCTGGCGGGGCTGATGCCCGAGGAGCCCGAAGTCCACGGGCTGGCCGCGCTGCTGGAGTTCCAGGCCTCCCGTATCGCGGCCCGCACCGGCCCTGACGGTGAGCCGGTGCTGCTCGCCGACCAGAACCGCACCAAGTGGAACCGTATGCTCATCCGCCGCGGCATCGAGGCCCTGCACCGCGCGGGCCCCGGCCCGTACGCCCTGCAGGCCGCGATCGCCGCCTGCCACGCCCAGTCGATCCGCTACGAGGACACGGACTGGACGACGATCGCCGCCCTCTACGGCCGTCTGATGACGCTGACCCCGTCTCCGGTGGTGGAGCTCAACCGAGCCGTCGCCGTCGCGATGTCGGAGGGCCCCGCGGCCGGCCTCAGGTTGGTGGACGCCCTGGTGGACGAACCGGCCCTGAAGGACTACCACTTGCTGCCGAGCGTCCGAGGCGATCTGCTGGAGCGCCTGGGCCGGGGCGAGGAGGCGCGGACGGAATTCGCGCGCGCGGCATCGCTCACCCACAACGCCCGCGAGCGCGCCCTGCTGCTTCAGCGGGCCGCACGCTCAGGGGACGGCGGCCGGCCCGGACCCTCGTGACCGGGCCTTTCCGGCGTGATCCGGATCGGCTCGGGCCGTTGTCGTACCCCCGTGGTCGAATGAGGACGAGGCAGTTGCCGGTGCCGACAGGCGGGAGGCGGGCGGATGGCCGGAGGGCTGGGCGGGCCGCGGGTGCGGCTCGAGCCGTGGGAGGACATTCCGTCCGACCTGGAGCTGCTGCGCCGTATCAACGCCCCGGAGATGATGGAGCGTCTGGGCGGGCCGGAGAGCGAGGAGCGGATCCTGGCGCGCCACCGCCGCTACGCCGAGCTGTCGGGGACGGGGAAAGGGCGGATGTACCGGGTCGTGCTGCTTCCGGAGGGCGAGGTGGCCGGCAGCATCGGGTTCTGGGAGAGGGAGTGGCGGGAGGCGACGGTGTACGAGACCGGCTGGGCCGTGCTGCTGCCGTTCCAGGGGCGGGGGATCGCGGCCGCGGCCGCCTGGGAGGTCGCCGTGGCGGCCGCGGCGGAGGGCAGTCACCGGTATCTGCACGCGTTTCCGTCCGTCGGCCATCCCGCGTCGAACGGGGTGTGCCGTAAGGCCGGTTTCACCCTGCTCGGGGTGTGTGACTTTGAATTCCCGCCGGGGACGATGATGCGGTGCAACGACTGGCGGCTGGAGTTGGGTGGTGCGTCGAGTAGTGCACGGAAAGGCCCGACCGGCCCGGCATGACCTCGGGCCGCAGCACCAGGCTCTCGTCGTAGTCCCCGCCGTTCTGGCGGCGGAAGGGGATCGGCTCGGCGGTCGGCAGCGCGCGGAGCCGGTCCCGCAGCGCGGCGGCGTGGGCCCGGTAGGCGTCGGCCGGGAGCCGGTCCGCGCCGTGGACGACATACGGCGGGACGACGGAGATGCCGCAGTACCAGAGGGTGCCGTGCTGAAGCGGGAACAGCAGATGGTCGAGGTCGCCGTTGACGCCGCGCGGCCCCATGGCGGCCTCGCGTGCCCCGGCCGTGAGCACCACCATGGCGCGCTTGCCGGCCAGTTTGCCGTCCCCGTAGCGCAGGGTGTGGCCGTCGGGGCCGATGACTCCGTACGCGAAGCCCTTGATGAAGACGCGGTCGAACCAGCCCTTGAGAATGGCGGGCATGCCGTACCACCACAGCGGGAATTGCAGCACGAGCGCATCGGCCCAGGCGATGTTCTCCTGCTCGGCGCGGATGTCCTCGCTCAGCGTCCCGTCGGCGTAGGCGCGCTGCGAGGAGGCGCCGACGATCAGGCGTGCGTCCTTGTCATGGCGGAAGTCGGCGCCGTCCACGACGGGGTTCCAGCGCATGGCGTAGAGGTCGGACAGCCGGCATTCATGGCCCGATTCCCAAAGGGCGCGCATGCCCTCGTCGCGCAAGGCCCCGCTCAGGGAGCGCTGTTCGGGGTGGGCGAATATCCACAACACGTTCATGAAGACCAGCGTGGCGAGCCGGCCCCGGCACCGACGAGTGGCCGGATGGCCATGATGTGCAAGGATCCGGTCAGCGCGCCCCTGGTGGCGACCGGTCAGCTCCGCGCGCTGACCAGCACCGTCCTGACCGGCCGCGCCATCCGGCTGAGCAGGCGCAACCTCGACGCGGTCCTCACCGCGATGCTGCTGCCCATCATGCTGATGCTGGTCTTCGTCTACTTCTTCGGCGGGGCCATCGACACCGGCACGGAGTACGTCACCTATGTCGTCCCCGGGGCGATGCTGCTGTGCGCGGGCTTCGGCTCGGCGAACACCGCGGTCACCGTCACCCACGACATGGCGGGCGGGATCATCGACCGCTTCCGGTCGCTGGACATCGGCGGCACGCCGATCGTGACGGGCCATGTGGCCGCGAGCGTGCTGCGCAACACGGTCGCGACCGCCATGGTCTTCGGGGTCGCCTTCCTCATCGGTTGCCGGCCGGACGCGAGCCCGCTCGACTGGGTGGCCGTGGAGGGCATCCTGCTGATGTACATCCTCGCGATCTCCTGGCTGTCGGCCTGCTTCGGCGTGATCGCCAGGTCGCCCGAGGCGGCGGGCGGGTTCACCTTTGTGATGATGTTCCTGCCGTATCCCAGCAGCGCGTTCGTGCCGATCGACACC
Source organism: Streptomyces sp. NPDC005393 (assembly GCF_040606675.1). NCBI lineage: Bacteria > Bacillati > Actinomycetota > Actinomycetes > Kitasatosporales > Streptomycetaceae > Streptomyces > Streptomyces sp. NPDC005393. The sequence goes on from NZ_JBEXFG010000029.1 coordinate 31,246, forward strand.
ATGCCGGGCCGGCTGCACGGCTTCGCCGAACATCAGCCGGTCACCCCGATCATCGAGGCGCTGCGGGCGCTGCTGCTGGACCGGCCGGTCGGCGACAGCGCCTGGCAGGCCCTGGCGTGGTGCGGCGGGATCCTCGCGGTCGCGGTCGCGCTGTCCGGGGCGCTCTTCCGCAGCCGTACGGCGTAAGGGCTCCGCCGTCAGGTGCCGTACGGGCGGGCGGCGCGGGCCGTGCGGAGGGCCTGTGCCCACCAGGCGAGTTGGTCGAGCATGACCGTGGCGGCCGCCCCCGGCCCGGCGGGATCCTTCGGCCGGCCGTCCGGTCCGAAGAGCTCCCCGGCGTTGTGGAAGCTGACCGTGTCGCGGACGGTGACCGCGTGGACCTCGGCGAAGACGGGCCGCAGATGCTCGACCGCGCGCAGGCCGCCCGAGATGCCGCCGTACGAGACGAAGCCGACCGGCTTGGCCTGCCACTGGGTGTAGTGCCAGTCGATGGCGTTCTTGAGGGCGGCCGGATAGCTGTGGTTGTACTCGGGCGTGACCACGGCGAACGCGTCCGCCGCGGCCAGCCGGGGGGTCACGGCCCCCAGCGCCTCGGCGTCCTCGGGGCCGGGCCGGTGGGTGAGGGCCGCGGGCAGCGGGGTCTCGGCCAGGTCGATGACGTCGACGCTCATGTCGTCGCGGAGTCCGGCGTGGTCGGCGAACCAGCCCGCGACCTTCGGCCCGAAGCGGCCCTCGCGGGTGGAGCCGACGATGACGGTGAGCCGGATGGGAGGGGTGGGAGGAGTGGGGATGGCGGTGTCGGTAGTCATGGGAAGAGACTCGTACTTAAAGATAGGTTGAAGTCAAGTTACCCTCGGCGGCATGACGCAACTGACCTGGAAGACCCATGAGCTCACGGTCGGCGAGCTCTCCCAGCGCAGCGGAGTCCCCGCCTCCGCGCTGCGCTTCTACGAACGCGAGGGGCTGATCCACAGCCGTCGCACCTCGGGCAACCAGCGCCGCTACACCCGCGACACGCTCCGCCGCGTCGCCTTCGTCCGCTCCTCGCAGCGGGTCGGCATCCCGCTGGCCAGGATCCGCGGGGCCCTCGCGCTCTTCCCCGAGGACCACGTCCTCACCAAGGAGGACTGGGCCCGGATCTCGGAGTGCTGGCGCGAAAACCTCACCGAGCGCATCGGGCAGCTGGAGAACCTCCGCGACCACCTCACCGACTGCATCGGCTGCGGCTGTCTGTCGATCGACAAGTGCGCGCTGGCGAACCCGCACGACAAGCTCGGCGAACAGGGCGCGGGCGCCCGCCGGCTGCTCAAGTCCTGCTGCTGACCGGCTCCCTGGGCAGCTCCCTCATACGGGCCGGCTCCTCGGGCGTGCGGGCCGGCTCCTCGGGCGTGCCGAGCGGCGAGACGATCGGCTCGGGCGCGCCCGCGTCGGCCGGCGCCGCCCGCCGGGCCTCCGGCCGCGCGGTACGGTGCCGGGCGGCCGGCTGCCGTGGCGTATTTCGCCGAAGTTCGCCGGCCCCGACGACGCTCCCCAGGCTCCGCACGCTCCCCAGGCTTCAGAAGACACGCTCCCCAGGCTTCAGAAGATACGGCGCCGGCCGTCGACGACGCCGGAGCGCAGGCCTACGCGAGCAGGTCGTCTACTTGCGCCTCTCCCTCACGGTATCTGCGCGCGATCTCCGCACTACAGCCGTCGGCGGTGCGCTGCAGCTCCTGCCGCCGCCGTGAGACCCGCTGCTCGTACCCCACGAGCCGGCCCATCGCGCCGTGCAGCTCCTCATCCGTACGGGCCCCCATGTCGGACAGGCCGACCTCGGCCAGCATCTCCTCGGCCAGCCGCTCGTACTCCGCGCCGTGCGGCGTGCCGAGCGTGACATGGCGGGCGGAGGAACGGTGCCGTGAGGGTACGTCCGCGAGGATCTCCGGCAGCCGGTCCACCAGCGCCGAAGACGGCCGGTCCGCCGCCACCGGCGGCGCGGGGTCGTGGCGGTGGCCCAACTCGGCGCGGAGGATGTCGATCCGGCCCTGCAGCAGTCTGCGCACATAGCTCAGATCGGCCTCCTCCCGCTGCGCGGTGCGGCGCAGCGCCCGCAGCTCCGGCAGCCGCAGATCGTGCAGTCCGCCCGGACCGGGGTCCATGGCGTCCATGGCCGCCATGGGCTCCATGGCGGCCGGCCCGGCAGCGGTCACGGCCGCTGAGTCGGCCAGGCGGCCGCCGCGCTGGCTGGGCGGCCGCGCCGGCAGCAGGCTCTCGGCAGCCGTGGGCTGCCCGGTGCCCGGTGTGATCATTGGTGTCCGTCCCCTCCAGCGATGCGTCATTCCTGCTGTTTTTGCCCACATGCACCGCCTGCACGCATCGTGCCACTATGGATGCTCCCTGTGCAGCGGCTCTCCACCCGATCGGCCCCGGATGGACGCACGGCATGATGGTCGGTATGCGTGCTGTGGTACAGAGAGTGAACGGGGCGAGCGTCGTCGTGGACGGCGAGACGGTCGGGGAGATCGTCGGCCAGGGGCTGTGCGTACTGGTCGGGGTGACTCATGACGACACCCCTCAGAAGGCGGCCCAGCTGGCCCGCAAGCTGTGGTCCGTACGGATCCTCCAGGACGAGAAGTCCTGCTCGGACCTGGCCGCTCCGCTGCTGGTCATCAGCCAGTTCACGCTGTACGGCGACGCCCGCAAGGGGCGCCGGCCCACCTGGAACGCGGCGGCGCCCGGCGAGGTCGCCGAACCGCTCGTCGAGGAGGTCGTGGCCCGGCTGCGGGAGCTGGGCGCACAGGTGGAAACGGGCCGGTTCGGAGCGGACATGAAGGTCTCGCTGACGAACGACGGCCCGTTCACGGTGATCGTCGAGGTCTGAGCGGCCGCCGGGGCGGCCGCCTCCGCTATTTCACCGACCCCGCCATGACCCCCTGGACGAAGTGCCGCTGGAAGGCGAAGAACACGACCAGCGGCACGATGAGGGACAGGAAGGCTCCCGGCGCCAGCACCCCGATGTTGCTGCCGAACTGCCGCATCTGCGTCTGCAGCGCCACGGTGAGCGGCTGGGACTCGCTGTCGGCGAAGATCAGCGCGACGAGCATGTCGTTCCACACCCACAGGAACTGGAAGATGCACAGACTGGCGATGGCCGGACGGCCGAGCGGCACGATGAGACGGGTGAAGATCCGCCACTCACTGCCGCCGTCCATGCGGGCCGCCTCCAGCATTTCGCGGGGGATCTCCGCGAAGTAGTTGCGGAGCAGGAAGATGGCGAACGGCAGTCCGTAGGCGACGTGGAAGAGCACGACGCCGGGGATGGAGCCGAACAGGCCGAGCGCGCCGAAGAGCTTGGACACCGGCAGCAGCCCGATCTGCACGGGCACCACCAGCATGGCCACGACCACCAGGAAGACCCAGTCCCGGCCGGGGAACTCCAGCCAGGCGAAGGCGTATCCGGCCAGCGCCGCGATCACCACGACCAGGGCGGTGGCGGGCACGGAGATCGCCACGGTGTTCCAGAACGCCTGGACGATGCCCGAATCCTTCAGCAGCGCCGTGTAGTTGTCCATGGAGAGCCGGTCGGGGCTGGTGAACGCCGTCCACCAGCCGGAGGTGGCGTTGTCCTCCTCCGAGCGCAGCGAGGAGAGGAAGAGCCCCGCGGCGGGCGTGAGCCAGATCAGCCCCATGAGGAGCAGGAACGCCTGGACCAGCCCGCTGCTGAGCCGCTTGGCGAGCCAGGCCGCCGGCCCCCCGCCGGACCGGGCGCGACGGCGGGCGGCGGGCGCCTTCGAGACCGGCGGGGCGGGAGGCGTGAGGGGCTGCGGCCCGGCGCTGTCGTGGAGGGTCATGACTGGCTCCTGCGGAAGCGTCGGATGTTGAGGGCCATGGCGGGGACCACCAGGAGCAGCAGCAGGACGCCGAGAGCGCTGCCGAGGCCCTGGTTGTTGCCGCCGCCGAAGGAGACCAGCCACATCCGGGTGGCCAGCACGCTCGCGTCCTGCTGCACCGGACCCGGCGCGATGATGTAGACGAGGTCGAAGACCTTCATCACATTGATCACCGTCGTCACGAAGACCACGCCCAGCACGGGGCTGAGCAGCGGAACGGTGATCTTCCGGAAGATCTGCCACTCGTTCGCGCCGTCCATCCGGGCGGCTTCGAGCGTGTCACGCGGCAGGGAGGCGAGGCCCGCGCCGATGAGCACCATGGAGAAGCCGGTCCAGATCCACAGGTAGGCGCCGATGATCGCCGGGGTGACGAGCGAGGGGCCCAGCCAGGCGATGCCCTGGTACGCCTCGGCGAAGTCCTTCTGGGGGAGTTGCAGCGCGTAGTCGCCGGAGGGCAGGTCGGAGAACCGGTACCCACCGTCGTTCCCGGTGGTGGCCGTGGCGACGACCTTGCCGTCCCGCACCGCCTCGACCGTCAGCTTCGGCAGCCCGTGCTCGGTCGGGTCCACCCGGCCCGGCTTGCCGCCCCCGCCGAGAGTGAAGTCGATGTAGACGACGCCCCGCAGCTCACCGTGGCCCGCCTGGACCGACGCGGCCTGACGGGCGGGGGTCGCGTCCTTGGGGACGTCCTTGGGAGGGACGCCGACGAGACCGAGATTGACCGTCCGGCCCGGGGACGCGGTGGTCGATGTGCGGTACGAGCCGTCCTTCTGCCGCGGCAGCGCCCGGGGGTCCCGGGGGTGGGCGGTCGGATATCCGGCGGACTCCCCCGAGAAGGTGTCATGGACGCTCACGGCGACCGCGTTGAGCACACCGCGTTCGGGATCCTGCTCGTACGCGACGCGGAAGATGATGCCCGCGGCGAGGAAGGAGATCGCCATCGGCATGAACATCAGGACCTTGAAGGCGGTCGCCCAGCGGATCTTCTCGGTGAGCACGGCGAGGATCAGACCGAGCCCGGTGAGCAGGGCCGGAGCGACGATGACCCAGATGGCGCTGTTGCGGATCGCCTTGAGGGTCGCCTCGTCCTGGAACATCTCGGAGTAGTTGTCGCCGCCGACGAAGCGGTCGCCCGAGGCGTCGAAGAAGCTGCGCCCGATCGAGAACACGATCGGATAGGCGACCAGGGAGCCCAGCAGGAGCAGCGCGGGTAGCAGGAACGCCAGCGCGATGATCTTCCGCCGTCGTGCCGCACGGCTGCGGGGTGTGGCCCGGGACGGGGTGCCGCCCGCCTTCGCGGGCGGCACCTTCAGGGCATTGGCAGGCATCGGAGCAATCAGTCCTTGTACGCCTTGGCCGCGGCGGCCTCGAGCTTGCCGGCGGTGGCCTTCGGGTCGGAGGGGTCCTTCAGGAAGTCCTGGAGGGCCTTCCACTCGCCGGTCCCCACGGTGCCGCCGAAGGCGGCCGGGGCCTGGTCGGACATGTCGAACCGCACGTTGTCGCCCGCGTCCACCAGCGACTCGCCGATCGCGCGGGTGGTCTCGTCCTTGTACGCGCTGGACTGCAGATGGGTGTTGGGGGAGACGAACCCGCCGGCCTTGGCCCACACCGCGGCGGCCTCCTCGCCGGCCAGGTAGTCGACCAGCGCCATGGCCGCCTTCTGGTTCTTTCCGGCCTTGAGCACCACGGCGGCGTCACCGCCGCTGACCACCGGCGGCTTCTTGCCGTCCACGGCCGGGAAGGGGAAGAACCGGGCGTCCTCGCCGACCGTCTTCTTGAACTGGCCGCTGACCAGACCGCCGACGAAGTCGCCCTCGTAGACCATGCCGGCCTTGGGCTCGTTGCCGAAGACCTGCTCGACGGACTCCGGGAAGTCGGTGCGCAGCGCCCCGGACTGTCCCCCGGCCACCAGGTTCTTGTCGCCGAACAGCTTGCCCAGGGTGGTCAGGGCCTTGACCACGCTGGGGTCGGTCCACGGGATCGTGTGGGCGGCCAGCTTGTCGTACATCTCGGGGCCGGCCTGGGAGAGGTAGATGTTCTCGAACCAGTCGGTGAGCGTCCAGCCGTCCTCGCCGCCGACCGAGAAGGCGGGCAGGCCGGAGTCGGAGACGGTCTTGCCCATCTTCAGCATCTCGTCATAGCTCTTCGGCGGCTCGACCCCGGCCTGCTCGAACGCCTGCGGGGAGTACCAGACCGTCGACTTGTGGGACGCCTTGAAGTAGAGGCCGTAGTAGGTGCCGTCGACCGTGCCGTACTTCTTCCACACCGTCGCGAAGGTGGCACCGGCCTTGCGGCTGACCTCCTTCGACAGCGGCTTCAGCCACCCCTTCTGGGCGAACTGCTTGATCACGCCGACCTGGGGCACCATCACCACGTCGGGCGCGTTCCCGCCCTCGATCTTGCTGCCGATGACGGTGGAGACGTTGTCGCCCGTGGGGATGAAGTTGGCCTTGGCGCCGGTCTTCTCGGAGAAGGCCTCCAGGACCTTCTTGAAGTTCTTCATCTCCACGCCGGTCCACACCCCGGCCACGTTCACGGTCTGGCCCTTGAGCTCCTGCTCGCCCGAGGACGACTTGGTGTCGCCTCCGCCGCAGGCGGTCGCGGTCAGGGCGAGGCCGAGGGCGGCCGCCGTCGTCGCCACGGTGCGTCTCATCGCTGCTCGTCTCATCACGGTGCTTCCTTTCGCTGGGTCTATCGGGGGTCGAGGTCGCTGATCCACCACGCCGCGGTGGAGCCGGGGAGGCTTCCGGCGGGGCAGTCGGCGCTGGCCAGCAGCGGGGTGCCGGGAACCGGGGCCGGGACCGGTTCGGTGCCGAAGTTGACCGTGCACAGCAGTCCGTCGCCGCGTACGAAGGCGAGCACCTGGGGCGGGGATTCGAGCCAGCGCAGCGTGCCCTCGCCGAGCTGAGGCAGGCTGCGGCGCAGATGGAGCCCGTCGCGGTACAGGTGCCAGAACGAACGGGTGTCGGCCAGCGCCCGGTCGGTGGCGTGCTGGGCGAACCACTCGGGCTGCGGCAGCCACGGCTGGGCTCCGCCCTCGGCCGTGGTGAAGCCGAACGGGGAGGCCAGCCCGGACCATGGCAGCGGCACCCGGCAGCCGTCGCGGACGTGCCGGCGGCTGCCGGTCCTGCGGAAGATGGGGTCGGTGAGGACCTCGTCGGGCAGGTCCAGCACCTCGGGCAGGCCCAGTTCCTCGCCCTGGTAGACGTACGCGGCGCCGGGCAGCGCCAGCATCAGCAGGGCGGCGGCGCGGGCGCGCGCCGGGCCGAGGTCGGCGGCGGCGCTCGGGGCGTCGGCCGGGCCCGGCGGATCGCCCGCGTACCGGGTCACGGTCCTGACCTGGTCGTGGTTGTTGAGCACCCAGGTGACGGTGGAGCCGGTGCCCGCGATGTCGCGCAGCGCCTCACTGATCACCGTGCGGAAGGCGTCGACGTCCCAGCGGGCGCTGAGCAGATGGAAGAAGAACGCCTGGTGCAGCTCATCGGGCCGGACATAGGCGGCGTGCTCGCGGGCGGTGGGCACGGAGACCTCGCCGACCAGCAGCCGGTCGCGCCCGTCGCGCGCGGTGTACTCCTCGCACAGCGCGCGCCAGTCGCGCCACACCTGGTGGACCTCCGGCTGGTTCCAGGCCAGCGGGTTGACCGAGTCGCGGGACCGCTCGTCCGCCTCGGGGTCGGGGGAGTCGGGGAGTTCGGGGTGGCGGTACAGGCCCGCCGCCACATCGATGCGGAAGCCGTCCACGCCGCGGTCGAGCCAGAAGCGCAGGACGTCGAGGAAGAAGGGGCCCACGGTGGGGTTGCGCCAGTTGAGGTCGGGCTGCTCCGGGGTGAACAGGTGGAGGTACCACTGACCCTCCTCGCCGTCGGCCTCCCGGACCCGGGACCAGGCGGGGCCGCCGAACATGGCGCGCCAGTTGTTGGGCGGCAGCTCGCCCCGCTCGCCGCGGCCGTCCGCGAAGTGGAAGTACTCCCGCTCCGGGCCGCCCGGCCGGCCCGCCAGCGCGGCCTGGAACCAGGGGTGCTCGCTGGAGCAGTGGTTGGGCACGATGTCGACGAGGACCTTCATCCCCAGCCGGTGGGCGTCGGCCACCACGGCGTCGAACTCGGCGAGATCGCCGTAGAGGGGGTCCACCTCGCGGTAGTCGGCGACGTCGTAGCCGTGGTCGTGCTGGGGCGAGGGGTAGAAGGGGCTGAGCCAGATGCCGTCCACGCCGAGCTTCTTGAGGTACGGCAGTCCGGCCCGGACCCCGGCCAGGTCGCCGATGCCGTCGCCGGTGCTGTCGAGAAAGCTGCGGATGTACACCTGGTAGATCACCGCGTCCCGCCACCAGCGCCGCTGCGTGGTGTCCACAGGGGAGGGCGAGGGGCCGTTTCCGGCCGTGGCTGTGAGCATCTGCCGTTACCCGTTCTCAGGGGGCGTGCCCGGCACGCCAATCTTGCTGTTGTGCATGCATGTTAAGTAAGCATGTCGAACAGGTGTCAACGAGAAGGGCAGAAATAGCGAAGAGTTGTCCAGATTTGCGGAGGATTATTCCAGCGCTCGGCTACCTAACATGTAAGTAGCCGGGGTCGGGCGACGGGAAGGTCAGCCGTGGTGGACGATGGCCTCGAGTTCCCGCCTGAGGCGGGTGACGGCCTGATCGGGGGTCTGCCGCTGGGCCAGCGCGTCGTACACGACGGCCTGCACGGCCAGGCTCACCTGGTCGTACCGGGGGCTCTTCGGGCGCGGCTTGGCCGCGAGCACGCTCTTGCGGAGCGTCGGCAGATAGGGGTACTTCCGCACCAGTCCCGGATCGGTGTACAGATCGGCCCACACCGGCGGCAGCGACCCCTCGGTGAGGACCCGGCGCTGGACCGCCTCGCTCGTCAGATAGGCGATCAGGTCGGCGGCCGACTTCTGGTGGGTCGAGTGTGCGTTGATCGCGAGGTTGGAGCCGCCGAGAACGCTGGAGCCGGGACCGTCGGGTCCCGGCAGCGGCACCGCGCCGAACTTCCCGGCGACCGGTGAGGATGTGGCGCCCGCCAGCGAGTACATATAGGGCCAATTGCGCAGGAACAGCAGATGGCCGCTCTGGAAGGCCCGCCGGGACTCCTCCTCCTTGTAGTGGAGGGCCGCCTTGGGGATCCAGCCGTCCCGCACCCCGTCGGCGAGGAAGGCCAGCCCGCGGCGGGAGGCGGCGGAGTCCACGGTGACCTTCGCGCCCTCGTCGCCGAGGATCGTCCCGCCCGCCGACTGCATGGCCTCGGCGGCGTTGGTGGTCAGCCCCTCGTACGGCAGGAACTGGCCCGCGTAGCCGTCGAGCCCGTGGGCGGGGGCGACCGTCCTCGCCAGCCGCCTCAGCTCGGCCCAGGTCCGGGGCGGCTTCTCGCCCTCCTCGTCCAGCACGTCCTTGCGGTAGTAGAGCAGCCCCGCGTTGGTCACATACGGCACCGCGCGCAGCCGGCCGCCGAAGGTCGCGGTGGCCACCACCGGCGGCAGAAAGCGCCTCAGCGGGAACCGGTCGGCGTCCAGCGGGGCGATCCAGCCCGCCGCCGCGAACTCCGAGGTCCACGCCACGTCGATGTTGAGGATGTCGAAGCGGTCGCTGCCCGACCGCAGCCCGGTGACCATCTGGGCCCGCACCTCGTCCGCGGCGTCCGGCAGCTCGACGAGGGTCACCTTCTCCGCCGGGTGCGTCCGGTTCCACCCGGCCAGCACCCCGCGCAGATAGTGGGTCAGGTCCCCGCCGGTCACCAGGGTCATCGGACCCCGGTCGGCGCGCTGTCCCGTCGCCGCGTCACCGACCCGGGCCTGCGCGCCTGCCTGACCTCCGAGGAGCAGTGCGGCGATGAGGAGGCCCCGCCCCGCGGCGTACATCCACCGCATCGGTTCCTCCTTGCGCGCCGGTGCCGGCCGGATATGCCCGGTGTCCGGCACCTGTATACCTGTTAGGCATGCGGGATACTAGACGTCGCAGGAAGATACGAGGGCGATCCGGTAGACAGCCGGAAATGGGCCCTAACGGACATGTACGGCTCGGCGGAGGAGGGCAAGCGTGCGGCTCCCGCTGCTGGCGCTACTGGCACGCGGACCGGCCCACGGCTACGAGCTCAAACAGGCCCTTGAGAAGCTTCTGGGCTCGGCGTACCCTCAGCCCAACATCGGACAAATCTACGTCACTCTCAACCGGCTCCAGAAGTCCGGTCTGATCGAGGGCGAGGATGTTGCCCAGTCGACCCGGCCCAACAAGCGCATTTACCGGCTCACCGACGCCGGGCGCGAGGCGCTGGACGGATGGTTCGAGGAGCCGACGGATGAGCCGCGGGTACGGGACGAGTTCTTCATGAAGCTCGCCCTCGCCCCCGAGACCGGGGCGGCCGACCAGATCTCGCTGATCAACAAGCAGCGCCGCCACTACCTCAACGCCATGCGCGACCTCTCCAGGCTGGCCGCGGCCGAAGACCGGGACAACCGGGTGGCCCAGCTGCTCATAGAGGGTGCCATGCTGCACCTGCAGGCCGACCTCGACTGGTTGGAGCGCTGTCAGGAGGAGCTGGAAGAGGAGCAGAGATGAGCCGCGCGGAACCCTCTGGCGCCGACGCGCCGCTCGCAGGGCCGGTCCTCAGGGCCGAAGGGCTGGTCAAGACCTACCGGGCGGAGGGCGCCGCCCCGGTCGAGGCCGTCCGCGGCGTCGACCTGCGGGTGGAGCGCGGCGAGTTCGTCGCGGTCACCGGCCCTTCCGGCGCCGGCAAGTCCACGCTGCTCCATCTGCTCGGCGGGCTCGACCGGCCGGACAGCGGCTCCATCTGGCTGGAGGGCCGGCAGGTCGACTCCTACAGCGAGGCCCGCTGGGCCGTGCTGCGCCGCAGAAGCATCGGCGTCGTCTTCCAGTTCTTCAACCTGGTCTCCAACCTCACCGTGGCCGACAACGTCGAACTGCCCGCGCTGCTGGCCGGATCCACCCCGCGGCAGGCCCGGGCCGGCCGCGAGGAGCTGCTCGCCGAACTGGGGCTGACCGGCAAGGAGCGGAGCATGCCCGCCGAGCTGTCCGGCGGTGAGCAGCAGCGCGTGGCCCTCGCCCGAGCGCTGGTGAACGCGCCGGGGGTGCTGCTGGCCGACGAGCCCGCGGGCAGTCTGGACAGCAAGGGCACCCGGGAGGTGCTGCGGCTGCTGTCCCGCTTCCACCAGCGCGGACAGACGATCGTGATGATCACCCATGACGCCCGGATGGCCAGCGCGGCGGACCGGGTGATCAGCTTCTTCGACGGACAGGTCGTCGACGACATGGCCCTGGGCGGCGGCGGACGCCGCGGCGGCGGAGTGGCCGACGTACTCGAGCTGAAGGGCTGACCGCGGTGCGGGCCACGCTGCGCTGGGCGCACGCCGACCTGCGGGCGCACCGCGGCGCGGCCCTGCTCACCGTGGGCGCGACGGCCGGGATCATCGTCTCGCTGCTGCTGGCGGGGGCCTTCTTCGCCTATGCGGCCAACCCCTGGCAGCGCGCCTTCACCCAGTCCTCCGGCGCCCATGTGTGGATCCACACCCGGGCCGGCGCGGACGCCGGGTCGCTGGCCCGCCTCGACGGGGTCGAGGCCGCCTCCGGACCCTTCCGTACGGCCCGGGCCACCCTCGAACGCGGCTCCACCCGGGCGTCCTTGGAGCTGCGCGCCGCCGGGCCGAAGGAGCCCGGGACCGCCCGCCCGCTGGTCACCTCCGGCACCTGGCTGACCTCGGGCGCGCACGACGGCATCGTGCTGGAGAGCTCGCTGGCCCGTGCGCTGTGGGCCGAGCCGGGTGACGCGCTGACCGTCCGCGCCCCCGGGGCGAAGGCCCGGACCCTGCGGGTGGCGGGCATCGCGGACACCGCCGAGCCGCACTTCGACCCGGGGGAGACCCCCGGGGTCGCCTGGGTGCTCCCCTCCGCCCTGAAGGCGGTCGAACCGCACCCGGAGCGCCTCGGGCAGGCCATAGGGCTGCGGCTGAAGGAGCCCGCCGACACGGACTACGCGGTGCAGCGGGCGGTCACCGAGCTGGGCGCCGACCAGGTCACCGGCGTCTCGCTGTGGCAGCGGGCGCGGGCCGAGGCCGAAGGGGACGACCGGCTGCTCGGGCAGCTGCTCGGCCTGTTCGGGCTCGGGGCGCTGCTCGCCGCCGCCTTGGCCGTGGGCGGAGCGATCACCACGCGCGTCCGCGGTCAGCTGCGGGACATCTCCGTCCTCAAGGCGATCGGGTTCGCGCCCGGCCAGGTCGTCCGCATGTTCCTCGTCCAGCACCTCGGCCTCTCGCTGCTGGGTGTGGTCGGCGGGGTGGTCCTCGCCGAGGTGCTCGGCCCGCACCTCCCCGGGCGGACGGGGGAGGCGGTGGCGCTGTGGCAGGCGCTTCCGGAGCACGCCTGGGCCCCGTTCGCCATAGCGGGCGGCGCCATCGTCTTCATCGCCGCGGCGACCTGTCTGGCCGCGTGGCGGGCCGGCCGTGTCCCGCCGGTCCCCGTCGCCCGCGCGGCCACGGCCCCCGGCCGGCGGATGTCCGGGACGGCCCGGCGGGCGCTCGGCATGCGGGTTCCGCCCGCCCTGGTGCTCGGCTGGGGCGGCGCCTTCCACCGGCCCGTGCGTTCGGTGGCGGCCATCGGGCGGCTCGCCCTGCCGCTGCTGCTGATCACGGTCGCCGTGGGCGCCTGGACCACCCTGGACGGTTTCGAGAACCACCCCGAGAAGGTCGGGCTCGCGGCCCCGCTCGCCGCGCGCGCCGAGGGCCTGCCCGACGGCAGGGTACGGGCCCTGCTGACGGCGAACCCGGACGTGACCGCCGCCTACCCCGGAACCGAGACCGAGGCGCTGGTCCCCGGCCAGACCGGGACGATCACCCTGCAGGGCCTCGGCACCACGGGGCGCCCCTACCCGTTCTCCGTCGCCGAGGGGCGGCCCGCCCACGGCGAGGACGAGGCGGTGGCCGGGCAGGGCCTCCTCGACCTGCTGGACGTCAAGGTCGGCGACTGGGTACGGATGATGGTCGGCGGAAGCCCCCAGGTGCTCCACATCGTCGGGCGCAGCATCGAACCGGAGCAGGGCGGCCGGGTGATCTCCACCTCGATCGACACCCTGCGCGAACGCGACCCCTCGCTCCATCCGGACTTCTACCATCTGGTGCTGCGCGGCGGGGCCGACCCCGCGGCGGTCAGCGACGCCCTGGCGGACTCCTCGCACGGCCGCCTGGAGGTGCGGCGGATCCCCAACCCCGCCGACCGCCTCTCCGCCGTTCGCGGCGTGACCCTCGGGCTGATCGGGGTGCTCGGGCTGATCGGCCTCGCCGAACTGTCCACCACGATCGGCGCGGAGGTGCGCGACCGACGCCGCGATCTGCTCGCGCTCAAGGCGATCGGGCTGACCCCGCGCCAGATCACCGCGGTGATCGTCGCGTCCATCGGCTTCATCGCGCTGGCCGCGGCCGTGGCCGGTACGGTCCTCGGGGTCTTCGCCTCCGCCTGGATGATCGACCTGCAGGGCCGCAGCAGCGGCATGGGCGCGGGCATCGCCCAGCCGCCCTCGCCGGGCATCCTGCTGCTGATCGGCGCCGCCGCGGTGGCCGGGGCGGTCGCCGTAGCGGCCCTGCCGGCCGCGCGGGCCGCCCGCAGCCGCCTCGCGGACGCCGCCAGCGACGTTCTCTGACCGGCCGGGTGCGGCGGGTCGGGCTTCTCTGAGGCGCCGTCGCCACCCGCCGGGCCGATCCCGCGTCCGGGGGACCCCTCAAGAAAACGCTTGATCTGAAGCAAGTACGGCAGCAAACGACGGCCGGGCACCGGCTACGGCTCGACGACCACTTCCTGCGCCGCCGCCGTGGTGTCCGCGATCAGCTCCGCGTCCACCGGCACATTGCGCTTGACCAGCGCGAGCGCGATCGGCCCCAGCTCGTGGTGGCGGGCCGAGGAGGTGATGAAGCCCAGCTGACGGCCCTCCTCGCCCTCGGAGGCAAGACGTATGGGCGCGCCATGGCCGGGCAGCTTGACCTCGCTGCCGTCGAGATGGAGAAAGACCAGCCGGCGCGGCGGCTTCCCCAGGTTCTGCACCCGGGCCACCGTCTCCTGGCCGCGGTAGCAGCCCTTCTGCAGATGGACGGCGGTGCCGATCCAGCCCAGCTCGTGCGGGATCGTACGGTGGTCGGTCTCCAGGCCGAGCCGCGGCCGGTGCGCCTCGACGCGCAGCGCCTCGTACGCCAGCACACCGATCGGCGGGCCGGCCGCTTCGGCGAAGTCGGTGAGCCGCTCATGCGGCAGGAACAGATCGCGGCCGTGCGGGGTCTCGCGGACGACGGCGTCCTCGGGGGCCTCGGTGATGCTGCCCGCGGGCAGATGCACGATCGCGTAGTCCTCGGTGCGGTCCGCGACGTCGACCCGGTAGAAGAACTTCATGCTCTCCAGGTAGGCGATCAGCCCGCCCTGGCTGCCGGGCTCCACATGGGCCCAGGTCGTCTCGCCGTCGTCGACGAGATAGAGCGCGTGTTCGATATGGCCGTGGGCGGAGAGGATCAGGGCCTCGGTGGCCTGTCCGGCCGGGAGGTCGCTGACATGCTGGGTGAGCAGCAGATGCAGCCAGCTCAGCCGGTCGGCACCGGTGATCGTGACCACTCCGCGGTGGGAGAGGTCCACGAAGCCGGTGCCGTCGGCGAGCGCGCGCTGCTCGCGGAACAGGTCGCCGTAGTGGGCGGCGACGCCTTCGTCGGGGCCCTCGCCGGGGACGGCGCCGGGCAGCGACAGCAAAGGGCTCTTCATGAGCTCAGCCTACGACCCCGCGCCTCGGCCCAGCTCGTCCTCTCCCGCGCTGTGCCTGGCGGTACAGGAGGCGCAGCGGCCGAAGAGCGCGAAGTGCTTCATATCGGTGTCGAAACCGAAGTCCGCCCGCAGTTGACGGGTGAACGCCTCGGCCACGGAGACATCCGCCTCGATCACATCCGTGCAGTCCCGGCAGACCATATGGATGTGGTGGTGCCGGTCGGCGAGATGGTACGTGGGGGCGCCGTGCCCGAGGTGGGCGTGGCTGACCAGGCCCAGCTCCTCCAGCAGCTCCAGCGTGCGGTAGACCGTGGAGATGTTCACGCCGCTCGCGGTGCGGCGCACCTCGGTGAGGATGTCGTCCGGAGTGGCGTGCTCCAGGTGGTCGACGGCCTCGAGCACGAGCTGGCGCTGCGGGGTCAGCCGATAGCCGCGCTCCCGTAGATCGGTCTTCCAGTCGGTGGTCGCCACGGTGCCAGTGTAGGCGGGAGTGGGACGAGCCTCACTAAAAACGGGCTCAGCGGAAGAAGGCGATGCCGTCGTCCGGCAGGTCCATGTCCTTGAGGTCCTTGGCCCACTCACGTGGGTCGATGACCTTCTTCAGATGCGCGGACATGTACGGGCGCAGCTCGACCTCGGGGGTGGTCTTCTCGCCGACCCACATCAGATCGCCGTTGACGTAGCCGTAGAGCCGCTTGCCGCCCGAGTACGGAGGGGAGGCGACGGTGCGCGCCACGGCGTCGGTCGCGAGGTCGATCTGCGGCTTGCCCTCCGCCAGCTCGCCGTACCAGACCTCGGCGACGCCCTGGTCGCGGACCATCACGACCTCGACCTTGCGGTCCTTGTCGATCCGCCAGTAGCCGGACTCGGTCTCCAGCGGACGGACCTTCTTGCCCTCGGAGTCCAGCACCCAGGTGTGCGAGAGGTACTCGATGAAGTCGCGGCCGTCGTGGGTGAAGGTCGCTTCCTGCCCGAAGTTGCACTTCTCGGCGCCCGGGAAGTCCGATACGCCGGCGCCTGTCCAGTTGCCGAGGAGAAAGGCGAGCGGCACAAGGCTCGGGTGAAGGTCGGACGGAATCTCGATCATGAGTTCAGACGATCTGTGGGTGGGCGGTCGTGGCGGCGGGGCGGGGGCGGATCAGCGCTGGCCCTGGTACAGCTTCTGCCAGGTCAGAGCGGCGAAGCCCAGCGTGGCGACGACGACCAGGATCATCAGGGTGGTGAAGACTGCCTCAAGCACGAGCGCGCTCCTCGGAACAGATGACGGACCGCACCCGAGTCTAGTCGGCGGTCCGGAGGGCGGGGCCGCGAGGTGCCGTGAGGCGCCGCGCCTAGGCTTGGCCGCATGGCGAAGAAGCTGGTGATCAAGGTGACGGCGGGCGCGGACGCGCCCGAGCGGTGCTCTCAGGCGTTCACGGTGGCGGCGGTGGCCGTCGCGAGCGGGGTGGCGGTCTCGCTCTGGCTGACCGGGGAGTCGTCGTGGTTCGCGCTCCCGGGGCGGGCGGCGGAGTTCGAGCTGCCGCACGCGGCGCCGCTGCCCGACCTGATCGACGGCATCCTCACGGGCGGCGGCACGATCACGGTGTGCACCCAGTGCGCCGCCCGTCGGGACATCGAGGAGAAGGATCTGATCGAGGGCGCGCGGATCGCGGGCGCGCAGGTCTTCGTGAGCGAGATCATGCCCGACGGGGTCCAGGCGCTCGTCTACTGATCCGGTGCGGGGTCCGGCGCGGAGCCGGTCAGGGGGAGGTCGCTCGGGGAGGGCGGCTCAGTGGCGGTCCGGGCCGTGGCGGTGGTTGTTCTCGTCCAGCTCCCGCCACCACCGGTCCGACTCCGCGTCCCCCGACTCGTCCCACCACCGGTCCCCCGGGCCCCGGCGATTGGCCACGATGGCGGCCACGGGCGGGATGACCATGGCCACGATGCACATCGCGACGGCGGCGGGGACGGACCACAGACGCACGAAGGCCCATGCCGAGATGAAGAGCGTCAGACACGCGCCCATCAGGAAGAAGTATGCGTGGCGGCGTCGCGCGTACATGACTCCAGCGTACGTCCGGGTCCGGTGCGGGAACAGTTCGCGGACGGCCGCGCCGGCCGTGCGCCGACAGCACGGAGGGCCGCACCCCGCCGAGGCGTCCAACCCCGGGGTGCGGCCCTCCGGCCGTGCGTACGACGCGTTGTGTGGCGTCAGACGGTGATGGCGACCTCCGCCAGCCCGCCCTTCTGGGCGACGACCGTGCGGTCCGCGGTGGCGCCCGGGACCAGGGCGCGCAGCGTCCAGGTGCCCTCGGCGGCGTAGAAGCGGAACTGTCCGGTCGCGGAGGTGGGGACCTCGGCGGTGAACTCGCCGGTGCTGTCCAGGAGGCGGACGTAGCCGACGACGGGCTCACCGTCGCGGGTCACCGAACCCTGGATGGTGGTCTCGCCGGGCTTGATGGTCGAGGCGTCGGGACCGCCGGCCTTGGCTCCACACATGGATGTCTGTCCTTACGTTCGGGGAGAGGAGTGAGGTCAGCTGGCCGGGCCGAGCGCGATCGGCACGCCGACGAGGGAGCCGTACTCGGTCCAGGAGCCGTCGTAGTTCTTGACGTTCGGCTGGCCGAGCAGCTCGCGCAGCACGAACCAGGTGAGCGAGGAGCGCTCGCCGATCCGGCACAGGGCGATGGTGTCCTTGGACAGGTCCACACCCTCCGCCTCGTAGAGGGCCTTGAGCTCCTCGTCGGACTTGAAGGTGCCGTCGTCGTTGGCGTTCTTCGACCACGGGATGTTGCGGGACGTCGGGATGTGGCCCGGACGCTGCGACTGCTCCTGCGGGAGGTGGGCCGGGGCGAGCAGCTTGCCGGAGAACTCGTCGGGCGAGCGGACGTCGACCAGGTTCAGGGTGCCGATCGCGTCGAGGACCTCGTCGCGGAACGCCCGGATCGACAGGTCCTGCGGCTTGGCCTGGTACGCGGTCTTCGCGCGGGTGGGGACCTCGGCGACCAGGTCGCGGGAGTCGAGCTCCCACTTCTTGCGGCCGCCGTCGAGCAGCTTCACGTCCTGGTGGCCGTAGAGCTTGAAGTACCAGTAGGCGTACGCCGCGAACCAGTTGTTGTTGCCGCCGTAGAGGACGACCGTGTCGTCGTTGGCGATGCCCTTCTCGGACAGCAGCTTCTCGAAGCCCGCCTGGTCCACGAAGTCTCGGCGCACCGGGTCCTGGAGGTCCTGCCGCCAGTCGATCCGGATGGCGTTCTTGATGTGGTTCTTGTCGTAGGCCGAGGTGTCCTCGTCGACCTCGACGATGACCGTCTTGGGGTCATCGAGGTGGGCCTGTACCCAGTCGGCGTCCACCAGGACGTCACTGCGGCTCATGTTTCTCTCCTCCGGGGCAGTTGCGGCGGTACGGGCACGCTCGGCACGCGGCGCTTCGCGAGGCTGGGTGCCGGCGTACGAGCGGAGTGCGGGAAGGCCCGGCTGGCGGGCCGAAGAGGCGCCGGCCCGGTCGGATGCGGGCCGCGTCCTCATGTCAGACAGTGCGACAGAGCATGGCGGCGACGCGGCACAGGTCGACTGCCCGCCGCTTCGTGAGATCCGCCTGTCGCTTCATGCGTCCGATCGTAGGGACGGACAGGCGGGCGTGTCACCGGCGTGTCGGATGGTGAGACGTGATTGTCCGCTATATGGGATGAGTGGAGAGAGGGCGGCTCCGGAGGGCGGCCGCCGGGGCGCCCGGCGGCGGCGGGCGCCCCTTCCCGTGGACGAGATCGTCTCAGGGGATGGACCAAGCTCTCGGGCGCCGGTCGATCAGCCCGTCAGTGCGACGTTATTACCCGTGACCGACACGTCTATGCCGTCCCTGTCGGTCACCACCGTGTCCAGCCGCATGCCCTGCGGCAGCCCCTCTATCTTCCGGTCGACATCGGTCCGCTCGCGGACCTTCTCCTCCCACTGGGGGATGCTGCCGCCCGGGATGGTCTCGGCGTGCATCCGGATGGTGTCGCCATTGACGATGGTGACCTTGGAGCGGGCCGAGAGGTTGAACCCCAGCAGATTGCCGGTGATCTTGACCTGGTTGCCGCCGGCCGGGTCGTAGCCGACCGTGACCCCCGGGCCCGCGGCCTGCGAGAGGTCCGCGTAGCTGATGTGGGCCGAGCCGGTGGCGCGGTCGGCGGTCGCGGACGAGAAGTTGCCCGAGATGCGGACGGTGTGCAGCTGGGCGTCGAGCTCGGTGACGCGGACGCTGCGGCCGCCCCCCGTGTCCGTGGTCAGCCCGTCCACGCCGACGTCGACCTCGTCCAGCTCCTTGCCGGCGATCTGGGTGAGGAACGGGAAGCCCTTGATCGAGACATGGGGCGTGCTGGTCAGCCCCTGAGAGCTCTTGATCCTGTCAGCGGCCTTGGACTCGGCCAAGTACACCGCGATGCGGTCGGCGGCCACGAAGAGGCCGCCGAGTATCACGACGAGGATCAGAGTGATGCGTAGTGCGCGCATGTGCGTCGGTCCCCCAGGCTCACAGCCTCAGGCGGTCGCCTGAGGCTGTGAGCCTAACCGGAGCCAGGAGCCGGGGGCCGGGCGGTCAGACCAGTGCGCGGCCGATCACATAGACGACGGGCGCGGCGGCCGCGAGCGGCAGCGCCACGCCGGCCGTCATATGGACGAACCGGGACGGGTAGTCGTAGCTCGCCACCCGGTGGCCGATCAGCGCGCAGACTCCGGCCGCGAACCCCAGCAGGGCGGCGGTGGAGGTGCCGGTGCCGGTGAAGTGCCCGGCCCCGACCCCCGCGCCCGTGGCGGCCGCGACCGCGACGACGACGGCCGCGGCGGTCGGCAGCGGCAGCGCCCGGACCAGCACGGCCACGGCCACGGCCGCCGCGCCCACCACGACGGCGTCGGAGGATTCGGCGACCGCCGCCAGATGACCGGCCGCGAGCACGGTGACGGCGGTCGAGGCGACGGCGGCCGTCAGCCCGTACAGCCGCTCGTCCGGTGAGGCATGGCTGCGCAGCTGGAGGACCAGCACCAGCAGCAGCCAGACGCCGAGCGTGCCGATGACGACCGTCGGGGCGTGCACCCGCTCGGTGGCGAGCAGGCCGATGTCGGCGGCCAGACCCCCGGCGTAGGCGAGCGCGATGCCCTGCCGGGCGGGCCACATGCCGTTCAGCCGGAACCAGCCGGCCGCCGTGACCGCCTGCAGCAGCGCCACGACGACGGCGATCGCGGGGCGGCCCAGTGGCGCGGTGGCCGCCAGGAGAGCGGCGATGACGGCGGTCACGGCGGCGGGGGTCAGCCCCGGATGGAGGATCTGGGGGCGGCCCTCCGCGCGGGCCTTCTCGGCGGCGGTGAGCGGCTTGCCGCTGCCCGCAGCGGGGGGCTCGGGCGCGGGCGCGGCGGGCGCGGCGGCCGCGGCGGCCGTACTACGGTCGGCCGGCGCCGGCTCGGCGGGCCGGTAGTGCTGCTGCTGGTACTGCGGTTGCCGCTGGTACTGCTGCTGTGGGTACTGCTGGTGCTGGTCCCAGCCGGGGGCGTACTGGCCCTGCTGCGGCTGCGGCTGCGGCTGCTGGCCCTGCCGGCCCTGCTGGGCCTGTTGGGCGGCGTAGGGGTCCGCGTACGGCTGCTGCTGGTACTGCGGCGGCTGCTGTTGGTATTGCGGCGTCTGGGCGTACCCCTGCTGCTGCGGATAGCCGTCGTACCCGGACCAGGCGGCGGACTGCTGGGCGGGTTGCTGGGCGCCCTGGTCGTATCCCGGATACGGCGTCTCGTACGGCTCGTACGGCTCGTACGGGGGATGGGGCTCGTTCGGCTGCTGCTGCGGATGGTGGGGGTTGTGCGGCTGGTGCGGCTGGTTGCTCATGACCCTGGGGTCACCCTCCTGCGAACGGCGGGAGCACCTCGACCGTGCCGCCCTCGGCCAGTTGGATCGTCTTGTGGTCACGGGTGCCGACGGGGGCCCCGTCGACCAGGAACGAACAGCGCAGCAGCACCCGCGCGAACTCCGGGTGCTCGATGTGCCGCCGCCGGGCCGCGTCGAGCGCCTCGGCCAGCGTCGTCGCGGCGTACGGCTCCTCGGCGGTACCGGCCGCCGCGCGTGCCGCGGCCCAGTACCGGATGGTGCCGGCGGGCGTGTTCTCCATCGCCATCGCGATCCCTTTCCCGTCATCTGCCGCCTCCATGATGACGGGTGCGGGCGCACCCCGGGGACCACGCGCGCCACGGCGAAAATCGGGGCCGTTCCGTCAGGCGTTCCCTTACTGTTTCGGTGTGCTGGTCCGACTCATACGGGCGTATCTGAGGCCCTATACCCGAACGATCACCTTGATCGTGCTACTGCAGCTGGTGCAGACACTGGCCACGCTCTATCTTCCCGCGCTCAACGCCGACATCATCGACAACGGTGTCATCAAAGGTGACACCGGCTACATCCTGCGCATCGGCGGTCTGATGATCGCCGTCACGCTCGTTCAGATCGTGTGCGCCGGCGGCGCCGTCTACTTCGGAGCCCGCACCGCCATGGCGCTCGGCCGCGATGTGCGCGCGGCGGTCTTCGACCGGGTGCAGTCCTTCTCCTCCCGCGAGATGGGCCACTTCGGGGCGCCGTCGCTGATCACCCGCACCACCAACGATGTGCAGCAGGTGCAGATGCTCTGCCTGATGGCCTTCACCATGATGGTCTCGGCGCCGATCATGTGCGTCGGCGGCGTCATCATGGCGCTCGACCAGGACGTCCCGCTGTCGGGGCTGCTCCTGCTCATCGTGCCGACCCTGGGCATCATCGTCACGCTCATCGTCCGCCGGATGCGGCCGCTGTTCCGCGGTGTCCAGGAGCGCATCGACACCGTCAACCGCGTGCTGCGCGAGCAGATCACCGGCATCCGGGTCATCCGCGCCTTCGTGCGCGACACCCATGAGCGCGACCGCTTCACCGGCGCCAACGCCGCGCTGATGGACGTCTCGCTGCGCGCCGGGCGGCTGATGTCGCTCATGTTCCCCGCCGTGATGCTGGTGGTGAACCTCTCCAGCGTCGCCGTCGTCTGGTTCGGCGGGCACCGTATCGACAGCGGCGGTATGCAGATCGGCGCGCTGACCGCGTTCCTCAGCTATCTGATGCAGATTCTGATGTCCGTGATGATGGCCACCTTCATGTTCATGATGGTGCCGCGGGCCGAGGTGTGCGCCGAGCGGATCCAGGAGGTGCTGGAGACCGAGACCAGCGTCGTACCGCCGCTCGTGCCCGTCTCCGCCGAACCCACCGGCAGCGGCCGCGGTCTGCTGGAGCTGC
Source organism: Streptomyces sp. NPDC005393 (assembly GCF_040606675.1). NCBI lineage: Bacteria > Bacillati > Actinomycetota > Actinomycetes > Kitasatosporales > Streptomycetaceae > Streptomyces > Streptomyces sp. NPDC005393. The sequence continues at coordinate 53,117 of NZ_JBEXFG010000029.1, forward strand.
GGGGCGTGGAGTTCCGCTACCCGGGTGCCGAGGAGCCCGTGCTGCGCGATATCTCGCTGATCGCCCGGCCCGGCCGGACCACCGCCGTCATCGGCTCGACCGGCAGCGGCAAGTCCACCCTCATCGGGCTGGTGCCGCGGCTGTTCGACGCGACCGACGGCAGCGTCCACATCGACGGGGTGGACGTACGCGACCTCGACCCGGAGGTCATGTCCCAGACCATCGGGCTGGTACCGCAGAAGCCGTATCTCTTCTCCGGCACCGTCGCCTCGAACCTGCGGTACGGAAAGCCGGACGCCACCGACGAGGAGCTGTGGCGGGCCCTGGAGACCGCCCAGGCCCGGGACTTCGTGGAGTCCATGGAGGGCGGGCTGGAGGCCCCCATCGCCCAGGGCGGCTCCAATGTCTCCGGCGGTCAGCGGCAGCGGCTCGCGATCGCCCGCGCCCTGGTGCGCAGGCCGTCCGTCTATCTCTTCGACGACTCCTTCTCCGCGCTCGACTACGCCACCGACGCCCGGCTGCGGGCGGCGCTCGCGGAGGAGACGGAGAACGCGACCGTCGTCATCGTCGCCCAGCGGGTGTCCACCATCCGGGGCGCCGACCGGATCGTGGTCCTCGACGCGGGGCGCGTCGTCGGCGCCGGCACCCACACCGAGCTGATGACCGCCAACCAGACCTACCGAGAGATCGTGCTCTCCCAGCTCACCGAGCAGGAGGCCGCGTGAGTGGCATAGCCGACGTGCCCACCGGACCGCACGAGCGAGAGAAGGGCAGAGCATGAGTACCCCGGCGCCCCGCAGGGGCCCGGCGCCCGCCGCCGGGCCCGCCCGTTTCATGGGCGGCCAGCCGACCGAGCGGTCCATGGACTTCCGCGGCTCCGGCCGACGGCTGCTGGCCATGCTGCGCCCCGAGCGCGGTATCGCGCTGGCGGTGCTGGCCCTGTGCACGGTCAGCGTCGCGCTGTCGGTGGTGGGTCCGAAGATCCTCGGCCACGCCACCGACCTGATCTTCGCGGGCATCATCGGGCGGCGGCTGCCCGAGGGCGTCAGCAAGGCGCAGGCCGTCGAGGGGCTGCGCCGGAGGGGTCAGGACACGGTCGCCGACATGGTCGCGTCCATGGACGTCCGGCCCGGTCAGGGCATCGACTTCGACGCGATCGGCACCGTACTGCTGTGGGTGGCGGCCATCTACCTCGCCGCCTCGCTCCTGGGCTTCATTCAGGCGCGTGTGGCCACGGTCGTCGTCCAGCGCGCCGTCTTCCGGCTGCGGGAGGACGTCGAGCACAAGCTGGCGCGGCTGCCGCTGTCGTACTTCGACAAGCAGCCGCGCGGCGAGGTGCTGTCGCGGGCGACCAACGACATCGACAACATCCAGCAGACCATGCAGCAGACGCTCAGTCAGATCATGGCCTCGCTGCTGACCATCGTGGGCGTGCTGGCGATGATGTTCTGGATCTCACCGCTGCTGGCGCTGGTGGCACTGATCACCGTCCCGGTCTCGGTGGTCGTCGCGACGCGGATCGGCAAGCGCGCCCAGCCGCAGTTCGTCAGCCAGTGGAAGACCACGGGCCGACTCAACGCTCATATCGAGGAGATGTACACCGGCCACTCGCTGGTGAAGGTCTTCGGGCGGGAGAAGGAGTCGGCGGAGCTCTTCCGGGAGCAGAACGACAAGCTGTACGAGGCGGGCTTCAAGGCCCAGTTCATCTCGGGGCTGATCCAGCCCGCGATGATGTTCATCGGGAACATCAACTATGTGCTGGTGGCCGTCGTCGGCGGGCTGCGGGTGGCGAGCGGGGCGCTGTCGATCGGCGACGTGCAGGCGTTCGTCCAGTACTCCCGGCAGTTCAGCCAGCCGCTCACCCAGGTGGCCTCCATGGCCAACATGGTGCAGTCCGGCGTCGCCTCGGCCGAACGGGTCTTCGAGCTGCTGGACGCGCCGGAGCAGACCCCGGACGCGGCCGAGCCGCGGCGGCCGGAAGCCGTGCTGGGGCAGGTCGCGTTCGAGGACGTCTCCTTCCGCTACCAGCCGGACAAGCCGCTCATCGACGGGCTGTCGCTTTCGGTGCGGCCGGGCCAGACCGTGGCCATCGTCGGCCCGACCGGGGCCGGAAAGACCACCCTGGTCAATCTGCTGATGCGGTTCTACGAGGTCAGCGGCGGGCGGATCCTCCTGGACGGGGTGGACGTCGCCACCATGTCGCGGGAGGAGCTGCGCTCCCACATCGGGATGGTGCTGCAGGACACCTGGCTGTTCGGCGGGACGATCGCCGAGAACATCGCGTACGGCTCGGAGGGGGCCACCCATGACAAGATCGTGCGGGCGGCGAAGGCCACGTATGCGGACCGCTTCGTACGGACCCTGCCGGACGGCTACGACACGGTGATCGACGAAGAGGGCTCCAACGTCAGCGTCGGCGAGAAGCAGCTGATCACGATCGCCCGCGCGTTTCTCTCGGAGCCGTCGATCCTGGTGCTGGACGAGGCCACGAGCTCGGTCGACACCCGCACCGAGGTCCTCATCCAGCAGGCGATGGCCTCGCTGCGGACGGGCCGCACCAGCTTCGTCATCGCGCACCGGCTGTCCACCATCCGCGACGCCGACGTCATCCTGGTGATGGAGTCGGGCCGGATCGTGGAACAGGGCTCCCACGACGCGCTGCTGGCGGCCGAGGGCGCGTATGCCCGGCTGTACGCGGCCCAGTTCGCCGAGCCGGTGGCGGAGGCGGAGTAGGCGGCGTGCCCGTCCCTGGGCTTCGGGGGCGCGCCGTCGGGGGCTTTCCCGCTCCCCCTGTCCCGGCTTTGTCCTCACTCGCCGGACGGGCTGGAAATCCAGCCCGTCCGGCGAACCGGGGTCCGGGGTGGAGCCGCGGGGCTGTCCCGCTCAGGCGTGGGCCGCGGCCCACTCGGCGATGCGGGTCAGCAGGGCGGGCGACGCGGCCGTCTCCGCGTGGCCGTAGCCCGGTTCGATCCACAGCTCTGTGGACGACGGATCCGCCGCCGACGCCAGCATCCGGGGGTGGTCCAGCGGGAAGTACCCGTCCCGGTCGCCGTGCACGATCAGCAGCGGCGTCGGCGCGATCAGCGGCACCGCCGCCACCGGAGACAGTGGCTCCGGGTCCCAGCCGGCCCCGTCGATCCGGGTGCGCAGCCCGTAGCGGGAGACCAGACGGCCCGCCGGCCGGGTGATCGCCCAGTGCACCCGCCGCATCGGCGCGGTGCCCCGGTAGTACCAACGGGCGGGCGCACTCACCGCGACGACTGCATCGGCGTGCGCCTCCATGCGCCATGTGCGCCCCTTGCGCTCCCCCTTCTGCAGGCAATGCACCGGCTGGTTCTCACCGTGCGGTCCGTACAGCGCCGCCTGCCGGAGCACCACCGAGCCGCCCATCGAGAAGCCGACCGTGGCGACCCGGCGATGGCCGAGCCGGCGCGCCCAGCGCACCGCCGCCGCCAGGTCCAGGACCTCGCGGTCGCCGACCGTGGACCGCCCGCCGGACCGGCCGTGGCCCCGGAAGGAGAAGGTGATCACGGCCGTACGCTCGCCGAACGCCGAGGCCACCCGGCGCAGCGGCGGGCGCTCCAGGGCGCCGGTGAACCCGTGCGCGACCACGATCGCGAGCTCGTCCGGCGGTTCGGCGCCGGCTACGGGGGAAGGCTCGTACCGAGCCTCGATCGGGACGCCGTCGTCGGTGAGCAACGTGGCTCTCCGGTCGCGTGTAGTGATCAAGGGGAGGTAACGAGGAGTAGATTCAGCCTCTCCACCGGGTGTCATGTGGGTTATTCTGCTGTGAAGAGGATCCGGGCAACGTCGCCCCCGGGTCCTTTTGTGCTTTCAGGGGCACAGTGCGCGCATGAGCACGCACTCGCTCCAGCGGCGCGGAAGGCCACCGTACGAAGAAGTAGCCGCAGACTCCCCCAGGCTCAGCCTGGGAGGTTGCCCCCTCTCGCAAGGGACCGAGGAGGAACCGAGGTAATGGGCGAGCGAAGCGTGCACAACATCAAGATCATGGCCGGGGCGGGTGATGGACGATGAGTTCCCTCCTGCTGCTGACCAACGCACTCCAGCCCTCGACGGAGGTGCTCCCCGCCCTCGGCCTGCTGCTCCACCATGTGCGGGTCGCCCCGGCGGAGGGCCCGGCCCTGGTGGACACCCCTGGCGCCGACGTCATCCTGATCGACGGCCGCCGCGACCTGCCGCAGGTGCGCAGCCTGTGCCAGCTGCTGCGGTCGACCGGCCCCGGCTGTCCGCTGGTCCTGGTGGTGACCGAGGGCGGGCTCGCCGCCGTCACCGCCGACTGGGGCATCGACGACGTCCTGCTGGACACCGCGGGCCCGGCCGAGGTCGAGGCCCGGCTGCGGCTGGCCATGGGCCGCCAGCAGATCACCACCGACGACAGCCCGATGGAGATCCGCAACGGTGATCTGTCGGTCGACGAGGCCACGTACAGCGCGAAGCTCAAGGGCCGTGTGCTCGATCTCACATTCAAGGAGTTCGAGCTGCTGAAGTACCTCGCCCAGCACCCCGGCCGGGTCTTCACCCGGGCGCAGCTGTTGCAGGAGGTCTGGGGCTACGACTACTTCGGCGGCACCCGCACGGTCGATGTGCATGTCCGGCGGCTGCGCGCCAAGCTCGGCCCGGAGCATGAATCCCTGATCGGAACCGTGCGTAACGTGGGATACCGCTTTGTGACGCCGGAGAAGGTCGAGCGCGCCGCGGAAGAGGCCAGGGCCAAGGCGACCGCGCGGGACGCGGACGGCGCGCCCGGTGGCTCCCGCGCACGCGAGGACGGTGCGCGGCCCGCGCCGAACGTGGGTGCGGCACGACCGGCCAATAGCTAGCTGGACCCGCGTAGACTGCTGCGCGTGGCCAAGGTGACGCGGGATGATGTGGCAAGACTGGCGGGTACCTCGACCGCCGTCGTCAGCTATGTCATCAATAACGGACCAAGGCCGGTTGCCCCGGCCACGCGCGAGCGGGTACTTGCCGCGATCAAGGAGCTCGGCTACCGGCCGGACCGGGTCGCGCAGGCGATGGCGAGCCGCCGGACGGACCTGATAGGGCTGATCGTCCCGGACGCCCGCCAGCCGTTCTTCGCGGAGATGGCGCACGCCGTCGAGCAGGCGGCCGCCGAGCGCGGCAAGATGGTGCTGGTCGGCAACTCCGACTATCTCGACGAGCGCGAAGTGCACTATCTGCGCGCCTTCTTGGGGATGCGGGTCTCCGGGCTGATCCTCATCAGCCAGGGCCCGAGTGAGAACGCCGCGGCCGAGATCGAGGCGTGGGACGCACGGGTCGTGCTGCTGCACGAGCGGCCCGAGGCGATCGACGACGTGGCGGTGGTGCTGGACGACGTCGGCGGCGCGCAACTGGCGGTGCGGCATCTGCTGGAGCACGGCCACAGTTACGTCGCCTGCCTCGGCGGCACCGAGATAACCCCGACCGTCGGCGACCCGGTGACCGATCATGTCGAGGGCTGGCGCCGGGCGATGCGGGAGGCCGGGCGGTCCACCGAGGGACGGCTCTTCCAGGCCCCGTACAACCGGTACGACGCCTATCAGGTCGCGCTCGGCCTGCTCGCCGGGCCCGACCGGCCCCCGGCCATCTTCTGCGCCACGGACGACCAGGCGTTCGGGGTGCTGCGGGCGGCGCGCGAGCTGCGGATCGAGGTGCCGGGGGAGTTGGCGGTCGCGGGCTTCGACGATGTGAAGGAAGCCGGGCTCACCGACCCGCCGCTGACCACGGTCGGCTCCGACCGCCCCGCGATGGCGCGGGCGGCGGTCGATCTGGTGCTGGACGACGGCGTACGGCTCGGCTCGCGCCGTGAGCGCGTCAAGCAGTTCCCGTCGGCGCTGGTCGTACGGCGCTCCTGCGGCTGCGCGTAGCGCTGTGCCGCGGGGTCGGGGCCCTGGGGCCCCGACCGGCCCCTCTGCCTCGCGACGGCCCTTGGCGCGCGGCCGTCGGCCGCCGGACCGTCGACGGTTCCCCCGCCCCCGGCTCTGCGACGGGGCCACGCCCTGTGGCGAATGCCAGGTCTCGCGGGCGGAGCCTCTGCCGTGCGGCGGAGCCCACGTCTTGTGGTGGCACCCGCGCCGTGCGGGGCGGCGGAGCCGATGTCTTGCGGGTGGCATCCGCGTTGTGCGGGGTGGAGCGCTTGCGCTGCGGGGCGGAGCCTCCTGCCCTGTCGGGCGGAGCCCAGGTCTTGCGGTGGCACCCGTGCTCTGCCGGGTGGAGCCTCCTGCCCTGTCGGGCGGAGCCCAGGTCTTGTGGTGGCATCCGCGCCCTGCCGGGCGGAGCCCCTGCCGTGCGGTGGAGTCGCGCATCGAGGGGAGCCGCAGGCCTTATCTCGGGCATACCGAACTCTGGCGGGCTTCTCAGCAGACCCTCAGCCGGCTCTCATACTTCCGCAGCACAGTCATATCCATGACGGACAGCACACGCCGTAGCGGCGAAGACGAGCCCTATCCCTCTGCGTACGGTGGCGCGGCGGGCTATCCCGCTCCGCCCACGCGCGGGCCCCAGCAGCCGGTCACCACCCCGTCCGGGGTCACCGTGTGGCCGGGCGGCGGCGGGCAGACCGCCGCCTTCGCGACCGTGCCGCGGCCCGCGGCCGGCGGTGGCCGCCGCCGGCCGCGGGCCTCCCGGTCGATCGGGCTGATCGCGGCCGTGGCGGCGGTCTTGGCGCTCGTCGGCGGCGGTGCGGCGGCGCTGGTCACCCATGCCACGGAGAAGTCGGGCACCGCGATCTCCACCCCCGTGGTCAACGCCAACTCCACCAGCTCCAGCGGGGTCTCCGCGGTCGCGGCGGCCGTCAGCCCGAGCATTGTGGAGATCAGCGCCACCGGCTCCAGCGGTGAGTCCACCGGCTCCGGTGTGATCATCACGAGCGGCGGCGAGATCATCACCAATAACCATGTGGTCTCCGGCGCCGACTCGATCAAGGTGACCTTCAGCGACGGCAGCAAGAAGACCGCGACGGTCGTCGGCACCGATAGCAAGAAGGACCTCGCCCTGGTGAAGGTGGAGGGCGCCGGCGGGCTGAAGGCCGCCACCCTCGGTGACTCCAGCCAGGTCAAAGTGGGCGATCAGGTCGTGGCCATCGGCTCGCCCGAGGGGCTGACCGGCACGGTCACCAGCGGTATCGTCTCCGCGCTGGACCGCGATGTCACCGTCTCCACTGACGAGAGCCAGGGACAGGGCCAAGGCCGGGGCCAGGGGCGGGGCGGCGGTCAGTGGCCGTTCGAGTTCGGCGGCGGCCAGTACAACGGCGACGTCGGCTCCTCGAAGACCACGTACAAGGCCATCCAGACCGATGCCTCGCTCAACCCTGGGAACTCCGGCGGCGCGCTCATCAATATGCGGGGCCAGATCATCGGTATCAACTCCGCCATGTACTCCTCGGCTTCGGGCCAGAGCTCCAGCAGCGCGGGCAGTATCGGCCTCGGCTTCTCGATCCCCATCGACACCGTCAAGTCCGACCTCGGCACGCTGCGCAACGGCGGCGGCGACCCCGGCGGTGCCGGCGTGCGAGGCTGGCAGCAGCGTCCCGCCCGCCCCCATCACCTGTGAGGGAACCGATCCATGAGCCCCGCCGACCACGGCGATCAGCCCGCCCGCATCCTGATCGTCGACGATGAGCCGGACGTGCGCGAGGCCCTCCGGCGCAGCCTCGTCTTCGAGGGGTACGCGACCGAGACCGCCGTCGACGGTCTGGACGCGCTGGAGAAGGTCGGCGTCTACGGCCCCGAGCTGATCGTGCTCGATGTGCTGATGCCGCGGATGGACGGACTGACCGCCGCCCGGCGGCTGCGTGCCACCGGAGTGACCGTGCCCGTGCTGATGCTCACCGCACGGGACACGATCGGCGACCGGGTCACCGGGCTCGACGCGGGCGCGGACGACTATCTCGTCAAACCCTTCGAACTGGAGGAGCTGCTGGCCCGCATCCGCGCCCTGCTGCGCCGCAGCTCGTACGCGGCGGGCGTCGGCGGGCCGGTCGCCGAGGGCGAGGTGATGACCTTCGGCGATCTGCGGATGGACCTGGCGACCCGTGAGGTGACCCGGGGAGCGCGCCGCGTCGAGCTGACCCGCACCGAGTTCACCCTGCTGGAGATGTTCCTCGCGCATCCGCGCCAGGTGCTCACCCGCGAGCAGATCCTCAAGGCGGTGTGGGGCTTCGACTTCGAGCCGTCGTCCAACTCGCTGGATGTGTATGTGATGTATCTGCGCCGTAAGACGGAGGCGGGCGGCGAGCCGCGCCTCGTGCACACCGTGCGCGGGGTGGGGTACGTCCTGCGGCCGGCGGAGGGCGATCCCTCGTGAGAAAGCGCCGACAGGCGCTGCGCACCCGGCTGGCACTGCTGACCGCGATCGCGGTCGCGGTGGCGGTCGCGGCGTCCGCGTTCGCGTGCTGGCTGGTCACTCGTGATCAGCTGACGAGCGCGCTCGACAACAAGCTCCACGATGTCTCCGGGGTCTACTACCGCGATCTGGTCGACGCGCAGACCACATGCTCGCCCGACTCCCAGCCCGCGGGCGCCGGCTCACGGCCCGGCGCGTCCAACGTCCAGCTCGTCCTGCCGGACGGCAGCCGCTGCGTCGCGCGCGGCTCCCGCGCCGTCAAGGTGACCCCCGCCGACATCGCCGTGGCCGACGGACGGCGGAGCGACGCCACGCACGACGGCTTGGCGGTGGACGGCACCGCGATGCGCGTGTACACCTTTGTGACCGCCCCCCGGGGCGGCATTCCCCCCATGACCGTCACCGTTTCCCGCCCCCTCGACGAGGTGACCCATCCGCTCGGCACCCTCGCCCTGCTGATGCTGGTCGTCGCGGGCATCGGCGTCGTCGGCGCCGGCGCCGCGGGCCTGTGGATCGCCAGGACCGGACTCAAGCCGGTCGACGGGCTGACCGAGGCGGTCGAGCACGTGGCCCGCACCGAGGATCTGGCCGTACGCATCCCCGCCGAGGGCGACGACGAGATCGCCCGGCTCTCCCGCTCCTTCAACTCCATGACCGCCGCCCTCGCCTCCTCCCGCGACCGTCAGCAGCAGCTGATCGCGGACGCCGGGCATGAGCTGCGCACCCCGCTCACCTCGCTCCGCACCAATATCGAACTGCTCGCGCGCAGCGAGGAGACCGGACGCGCCCTGCCGCCCGCCGACCGCAAGGCGCTCATGGCCAGCGTCAAGGGGCAGATGACCGAGCTGGCCGCGCTGATCGGCGACCTTCAGGAGCTGGCCCGCCCGGACGCGCTGCCCGGCAGCGGCCCGCCGCAGGTGGTCGCCCTGCACGAGGTGGCACGGGCGGCCCTGGAACGGGCGCGGTTGCGCGGTGCGCAGCTGACCATCGACGCCTCGATCGAACCCTGGTACGTCCGGGGGGAGGCCGCGGCGCTGGAGCGGGCGCTGGTCAACCTGCTGGACAACGCGGTCAAGTTCAGCCCCCCGGGTGGTGTGATCGAGGTCGTGCTCACCAGCGGAGAGCTGACCGTACGGGACCATGGCCCCGGCATTCCGGCCGATGAGCTCCCGCATGTCTTCGAGCGGTTCTGGCGCTCCCCGTCCGCCCGCAGCCTGCCCGGCTCCGGCCTCGGCCTGTCCATCGTGGACCGTACGGTCCAGCAGTCGGGCGGTCAGGTGGGGCTCCGGCCGGCGCCGGGCGGCGGCACGGTCGCCTGGATCAGGCTCCCGGGCGTGCCCACGGAGCCGCCTGGGCTCGGCTGACCGCACCCTCCCGGCACCTCTCAGCCGCCGTACACGCCTGACTCAGCGCGCGCACGGCCTTCGGGCACCCGGAAATTCTCGCGCTCAGCGGGTCTTGCCGAAGGACAGCTCGCTGCCGGTCAGATCGGCGCGGATGCCGTCCGGCTCGACGCCGATGTTCCGCAGCTTGATGCCCTTGGCCTTCTTCGGCAGCTGGAAGGAGAGCTCCAGCTTGTCCGACAGCTCCGGCAGCTTCATTCTCGTCAGGGCGGCGGCCACCGTCGGGTCGATGCCGAGCTTCTTGGCCAGCTGAGGATGGTCGTTGGCCGCGTTGACGAGGTCGGTCCCCATCAGCGCGGGGACGAACCGCGGCGACCCGGTGATCCGGTGCACCTCCCGGTCGTCATGCCGCGCCTGACCGGCGTCCGCGGGCGGAACCCCGAGCTTCCGCGCCACCGACGGGACCGACAGCAGCGCCTGCGCCTTCTCGCTGTCGTCGCTGATCTGCCGGGCGGCCTTGCGGTGCAGAAACAGTCCGGCGTGCGGGCCCGGACCCGGTCGGTAGGTGGCGATCCCTGGGATGTCCAGCCGCATATCGGTGACGCTGGTGGAGATCCCCCGGTCTCCCTTTCGCCGGATATGCGCCGTGGCGTGCAGACCCACCTGCTGCCCGGCCACCGGGAGCTTGCCGTCCGCGCGAACCGAGCTGGGGCCGAGCGCCCTGAAGCGCACCTGGGACGCGCCCAGTTCACGGTTGAGGTCCTCGAAGGCCAGCAGCACATTCCCCTTCATCTCCGTCACGATCGCGCCGTTGAGGGAGCTGGGCAGATCGCCGTGGATCCGGATGTCGCGCGCCTGCGCGCTCACCTCGGCGAGCGAGACGCGGTCGGCCGCGACATCGGGTACGGCGACGTCGACTTCGTCCAGATGCTTGTCCAGGACCTGGGTGACGAACGGGAAACCATGGATCGTCACATTCGGCGCGGTGGCGAGCTTGAGCTTCTTCTGCAGCGTCACCTCGGCCTTCCGCTCCGCGTACATCACGGCCCAGCGGTCGCCCAGCACCAGCAGCATGGCCAGCGCCAGCAGCCCGATGAGCAGCTTCGCCGTGAGCGGCACGGCCTTGAAGCGCCCGCGTGCGCGTCCGGAGCGGCGGTGGTTGGGCGCCGACCACGGCTCGCCGTCGTGCGCGGATCCGGAGTGGGCGTCCTTGCCGCTGCGGCCGCCGAGGTCGGCGTCGTCGTCATCCGGCTTCAGCCCGAGCCCGAGGGGGTCGTCCGGGTCGTACGGATCGGCCTGCACGGCGAGCTCGTCGTACGGATTGCTGTACGGAGCGGGGTCGTTGTGGGGGGTTTGGGGGTTTGGGGGACCTGGCGTAGATATGCGGGTGGGCGATCGCATCAGCCAATCCCACCACGCCGCACCGCTCCACCCGCAAGTCCTATCGCCGATACGTGGCGAACCGCACGCTCCCGCCCTCACCTGCCCCCACGGGAGACCGCTCGCGCCTCGGTGACGGTGACGGCCCGTCCGTTCATCTCCGAGCCGTCGAGCTGGGCCATGGCCTTCTCCGCGTCCATGTCATCCATCTCGACGAACCCGAATCCCCGCGACCGCCCGCTCTCCCGGTCGGTGATCACGGTGGCGTCCAGCACCTCGCCGATCTGCCCGAACAGGGTCGCCAGGTCTTCCTTCGTCGTCTGGTAGCTCAAGTTGCCCACGTGCAGTCGTTTGGACATGACCGGCTCTCCTTGTTCTGTGTGGCGCGAACCGGGTCAATCGTCTCAGCGGGGCGCGAAGGGGGCCATTGCGTGTGGGCTAAACCGGTTAGGGGGCGTCGGTGCGTGCCGGTGGGTGCGTGCGGTGGGTGGGTGCGGTGGGTGCTGGTGGGTGCGTGTGGTGGGTGGGTGCTGGTGGGTGCGTGCGTGGGTGGGTGCTGGTGGGTGCTGGTGGGTGCGTGCGGTGGGTGGGTGCCGGTGGGTGGGTGCTGGTGGGTGCGTGCGGTGGGTGGGTGCCGGTGGGTGCGTGCGTGGGTGGGTGCGTGCGGTGGGTGGGTGCGTGTGTGGGTGGGTGCGCGGAGCGCCGTCTCGCGCCTTCGGCGCAAAGATGGAGCAGCGGGCGGGGAGGGAGCGGGGCCGGGCCGCGTCGCCGGCTGTCGGGCCGGTGGGTGCCTGAGTGGCTCTCGCTCCAGGGGTACCCCCAAAAAACGCTTGATCTGGAGCAAGCGTTTTGTCAAAGGTTTCTGGGCCAGGTACCCCGGTCCGGCGCCCACACGGACCCGCTGGACGACATCGATCCGGACCCCACTCCGCCGAGCCGCATACGGCCTTCCGCCCCACCGGCCCGCCGGACGGCGACGTCGCCCGAGCCCCGCCCCCTCCCCGCCCGATGCTTCAAGCGCCGCAGGCGCGAGACGAGAGCCGCGCCCGCCCGAGCCGCGTACCGTCCAGCGGCCCACGCCGTCCGTCAGGCCCCGACGGTCCCGTCGACACCCTCGCGTAGGAAGTCGGCATGACCGTTGTGCCCGCCGGGCGGCGAACGACGACACCCAACGGCCGGGGCCTGTTCCTGGTGACCGCCCTGTCGGACGTCTGCGGAATGACGATCGACGAGCAGTCCGAGGGCACGGGCAAAGCCATATGGTTCGAGCTCAACGTCCCACCGGGGAGAACCGCGTGAGCGCTGCCCCCGCCGAGCGGGTCGCCGGGATCCTCCGTGACGAGTTCGCCGCGCTCGGCGTGCGGCTCCCCGACATACGGGCGGATCTCCGGGACACGGAGCCCCCCAAACCGGTGATCGGCACGGTCCCCCTGGGCACCGGCTTCGCGCTGCTGCGGGTGCTCACGGACTGCCAGCGGCTGTTCGGACAGCGTGCAGCCGGGTAAGGACCTTGGTCCCGAAACGGACGTCCGAAAGTCCCCGCGAAACGCGGATCGATCTTGCGGCCGGGTGATATGCCACACACGCCGTCCGCGACCTACTACGGGAAATAGGGGATTCTGTGGCAGTGGTCTCCCAGGGCGGCTCGATCCCCCAGATATGTGCAGGCCAGAGGGGTGAGCTGGACGTCCGCGCATTCCACCGGAAAGGCCGTTGGATGCGGCTTTCGTTACGAAACCACTTAGTAGAACCGTATCTTGGCCTTATCGTGCGGACGGGATAACAAGAGGCGTCTCTATTGATGCCTCTGGAGGTACTTCCCTATGGCTCCGCGCGCCACCACCCGCCGGTATTCGCATGTGTCCGTTCGGCGGGTTCGCACCGCTGTGATCGCCGTGGGCATGGGGGCCTCGCTCGTGCTCGGCGCCGGTGCGGCGCTCGCCGCGACCCCCTCGCAGGGCAGCGCTGACACCCTGACGGTGGCGTCGGCCGGCTCGCTCGGCAGCTCGGTGAAGGCCCAGGCCGCCGCCGTACAGAAGGCGGTCGACGCCAAGAAGGCCGCCGCCGTACAGAAGGCGGTCGACGCCAAGAAGGCCGCCGACGCCAAGGCGAACGCCTGGGAGACCCCGGTCGCCAAGTACGCGATCGGCGCCGCGTTCGGCCTGGCGGGCAATCTGTGGTCGCACAACCACAGTGGTCAGGACTTCGTCGTGCCGTCCGGCACCCCGGTGCGCGCGGCGCACAGCGGTGTCGTCGTCAAGGCGGGCCCGGGCGGCGCCGGTGACGGTCCCGCGTACGGCAACGCGATCGTGATCCAGCACGACAACCAGACGTACTCGCAGTACGCGCATCTGTCGCAGATCAACGTCCGGATCGGGCAGTCCGTGACCACGGGTCAGGAGATCGGTCTGTCCGGCAGCACCGGCAACTCGACCGGGCCACATCTGCACTTCGAGATCCGTACGACCCCGAACTACGGTTCCGCCGTCGAGCCGCTGAAGTTCCTGCGCGACCACGGCGTGAAGATCTGATTCAGGACTCAGCCGGCTCCGCCGCATGGGCTTGCGCCAGCAAGTCGAGGGCGACCTCCAGGACAGCCTCGCGCTTCTCCTCGGGGTCGCCCTCGATCGTCTGCAGCGCGAACACCCCCGCGTGCATGCTGAAGAGAGCGGTGATGCAGCGGACCTGGTCGATCAGGGGCGCCCCCGGATCCCGGATCAGATCGGACATCGCGAACATCCGCTCCTTGAAGCTCTGGCCGATGCTCAGCTCGCGCACCGTCGCCTGGTTCTCCTGCATGAAGCGGAAGAGCGGGGCGGCGTTGTCCAGGGCCGCGCTGTAGCGGCGCACCAGCTCCAGCTTGGTCTCCAGGGTGCGGGGCTGCTTCTCGCCCCAGGCGAGAAGCTCGTCGAGCGGCTGGCCCAGATCCTGGAACAGGCTGATGACGATGTCTTCCTTGGTCTTGAAGTGGTAGTAGAGCGCCGCCTTGGTGACCTCAAGATGCTCGGCGATCTCGCGGAGCGATGTCTTCTCGTAGCCGCGCTGGGCGAAGAGTGTCAGGGCCACGTCCTGGATGCGCTGACGGGTGTCGCCCCGCCGCGGTGTGCTGCCCATTGGTGCTCTCCCGTGCTGGTGTGGCCGCCTTGGCGCGCCTTGACGAAACTTACTTGACGCCCGGCTAGTTGACGCTTACCGTCTCCACTGTACTCAACTAGCCGGGCGGCAAGTAAGTAGCGCGTCGTGGCCTCTCATCGTCACCAGGGGGAAGTGGAGATCATGTCCCAGAACCAGCCAGCAGGCGAAGCACCCTCCGCTTCGCCGCCACCCCAGGGCAAGGCCGGGCCCAAACCCCGCAGTACCGGTGTGGTGATCTTCGCGCTGATGATCGCGATGCTGCTCGCCATGCTCGACAACATGATCGTCGGCACCGCGATGCCGACGATCGTCGGTGACCTCGGCGGGCTCAATCACCTCTCCTGGGTGGTCACGGCCTACACCCTCACAACCGCCGCCTCGACCCCCATCTGGGGGAAGCTCGGCGACATGTACGGCCGTAAGGGCATCTTCCTCACCTCCATTGTGGTCTTCCTGACCGGTTCCGTGCTGTCCGGTCTGGCCCAGTCCATGGGTCAGCTGATCGGCTTCCGGGCCCTCCAGGGCCTGGGCGCGGGCGGTCTGGTGGTCGGAGTGATGGCGATCATCGGTGATCTGGTGCCGCCGCGGGACCGCGGTAAGTACCAGGGCATGATGGCCGCCGTGATGGGCGTGGCCATGATCGGCGGACCGCTGGTCGGCGGCACCCTCACCGACCACCTCGGCTGGCGCTGGATCTTCTACATCAACCTGCCGCTCGGCGTGGTCGCCCTGGCCGCCGTCACCGCGGTGCTGCACCTCCCGAAGAAGCGGACCGAGGCGCGGATCGACTACGCCGGGGCCGCGCTGCTGACCGCCGGCATCACCGCGCTGGTGCTCGTCACCACCTGGGGCGGCACCGAGTACGCCTGGGGGTCGGGCCAGATCGTCGGGCTCGCCGTCGGCGCGGTGGTCGCGCTCATCGCGTTCCTCTACGTCGAGCGGCGGGCTGCCGAACCGATACTGCCGCTGCATATCTTCCGCAGCCGCAACTTCTCGGTCATCACCCTGGTCGGCTTCCTCGTCGGCTTTGTGATGTTCGGTTCGCTGACCTTCCTGCCGCTGTACCAGCAGACCGTGCAGGGCGCCTCCGCCACCAACTCCGGCATGCTGCTGCTTCCCATGATGCTGTCGCTGATGGTCGTCTCGCTGGTCGTGGGCCGGGTCACCACCGCGACCGGCAAGTACCGGATCTTCCCGATCGTCGGCGGGGTGCTGATCACCATCGGGATGTATCTGCTGTCCACGATGGACACCGACACCAGCCGCCTCACCACCGGCTGCTACATGGCGCTGCTCGGCGCGGGCATGGGCTGCCTGATGCAGCTGACCATGCTGATCGCCCAGAACAGCGTGGAGATGAAGGACATGGGCGTCGGCAGCTCCTCCGCCACGCTCTTCCGCACCCTCGGCGGCTCCTTCGGCGTCGCGATCCTCGGGGCGCTCTTCACCAACCATGTGCAGGACACCATGGTCGAGCGGGCCGGGCCCAAGGGCAAGGAGATGACCTCCGGCGGCGCCCAGCTCGAACCGTCGCAGCTCGACAGGTTGCCGGCCGCCGTCAAGGACGCGTACGCCCACGCGGTCTCCAACGGCACGCACCAGGTCTTCCTGTGGGGCGCCGCGATCGCGGTGATCGCGTTCATCGCGTCCTTGTTCATCAAGGAGATCCCGCTGCGCGGATCCGCCCCCGCCCCCGCCGCCGAGGACGGCGCCCCGGCCGACCGGGCCCCGGTGGCCGAGACGGTCTGAGCCGGCTGAGCGCTCAGTCCGGCACTTCGATGATCGGGAAGCTGCCGGTGTTGGTGGGCGCCGACTCCGGCAGCCAGAGCACGGCGACCGCGCCGTCCTTGCCCTCGGCCATCGGTTCCGCGTTGCGGAAGGTCAGCCGGGCGCCCAGGACCCGGGCCTGGCCCGCGGCTATGGTCAGGCCCAGGCCGTGGCCCTTGCCCGCGCGGTCCTTGCTGCCGGTGCGGAAGCGGCTCGGCCCGTCCTTCAGCAGCGCCTCCGGGAAGCCGGGCCCGTGGTCGCGGACGCGCAGCATCCGCCCTTCGACGGTGACTTCGAAGGGCGGTTTGCCGTGCCGGGCGGCGTTGGCGAGGAGGTTGCCCAGGATCCGCTCCAGCCGGCGGGGGTCGGTGGAGACATGGGCGTCACGCAGCACGGCGATCACGGCGTCGGGGGCCACCGCCCGCACCCGGCGGGTGATGAACTCGGCGAGGTTGATCTCCTGCAGCTCGGCGCGCTCCGCGAAGCCGTCCAGCCGGGCGACCTCCAGCACGTCCTCGACGAGGGTGCGCATCGCCTGGGCCCGGTCCCGTACCAGCTCGGTCGGGCGGCCCGGCGGCAGCAGTTCGGCGGCGGTGAGCAGTCCGGTGACGGGGGTGCGCAGCTCATGGGCGATATCGGCGGTGACCCGGCGCTCGGCCTCCAGCCGTTCCTGCAGCGCCTCGGCCATGCCGTCGATCGCGCGGGCGAGATCGTCGGTCTCGTCCCGCACCCGGCCGCCGATCGCGTCCCGCACCCGGACCACGGAGTCGCCCTCGGCGAGCTTGCGGGCGGCGGTGGCCGCCTTGCGCAGCCGCCGGGAGAGCTGGTCGCCGATGAGCACGCCGAGGGCGATGCCGCCCAGCACGACCGAGACCGAGCCGAGGATCAGCACCCGGTCGAGGTCGTCGAGGACGGCGAAGCGGTCCTTGAAGCGGGTGTGGACGGACAGCACCTTGCCGTTCCGCAGCGGCACCGAGGCCCAGACCTCGGGGGTGCCGGTCCCCGAGTCCTCCAGATAGGTGGCGCGCAGCCCGCGCCAGGCTTCCTTCTTGAGCTGCTCGGGCAGCCGGGGGTCGTCCAGCTTGGCGCCGAACCCCAGGACCCGGGACTCCTCGTACCACTTCTGCGCGACCTGCACCCGCTCGTTCATCACGGTGCGGCTGTTGTCGAGCATCGAGACCCGGGCCGCGTTGTGCACGACGAGGCTCAGCGCGACCGCGACGAGCGCGCTGACGGCGGCGATGGCCAGACTGACCTTCCAGCGCAGTCCGGTGCGCAGAGCGAGCCTCACCACGACCGGCTCAGCCCTTGAGCTTGTAGCCGAAGCCGCGGACCGTCTCGATCCGGTCCTGGCCTATCTTGCCGCGCAGCCGCTGCACATGGACGTCCACGACCCGGGTGTCCCCGCCCCAGCCGTACTCCCAGACCCGCTCCAGCAGCCGGTCGCGGGAGAGCACGGTGCCGGGCGCGGCCGAGAACTCCAGCAGCAGCCGCATCTCGGTCGGCGTCAGCGCGACCTGCTCACCGCCCTTGCGGACCTCCATGCCCTCCGGGTCGACCTCCAGATCGCCGAAGCGCAGCACCCCGCCGTCGGGCTCCTCGGGGCCGGGCCCGCCGGCCCGGCCGCCGGGGCCGCTGGCGTGGCCGAAGCGGCGCAGCACGGCCCGGATGCGGGCGACCAGCACGGCGCCGTCGAAGGGCTTGGTCACATAGTCGTCGGCGCCGGCCTCCAGACCGAGCACCACATCGATGGAGTCGGCGCGCGCCGACAGCATGATCACGGGCACGGTGGACTCATCGCGGATCCGGCGGCACAGGCTGACCCCGTCCAGGCCCGGGAGCATCACATCGAGCAGCGCGATATCGGGGCGGTCGGCGCGGAACCTCTCCAGGCCGGTCAGCCCGTCGGGCGCGGCGGTCACCAGAAAGCCGTCGCGCTCCAGGGCGAGCTGGGTGGCCTCGCGGATGACGTCGTCGTCCTCGACGAAGAGCACATGGGTTTCGGCCACAGCCTCGGTTCAGCCTTCCGTTCCGTCGGCGCTCGGGGCCGGCTCGTCCTTGGGCAGGGTCTTGCTGTAGTCGGTGTGTTTACGGTCCACCACCGTAAACATCCGGCGCTGCCCGGCCCAACGGTAGGTGATCACGTCTTCCCACGAGGGGCAGCAGACCGCGTCCCCCGAAGCGTAGGAGAGCTTCGTCACCCGCAGACCGCCCTTGGCGATGTCGGCGTAGACGGGCGGCTGCTCATCGCTGAAGACATTCTCGTACCGCTGGCCCACCTTGCGGTACACATACGATCCGATGCCGAAGCCGTCGGTGCAGGTCATGACGTTGATGACCAGATCTGAGGCGGCGGAGCCGGTCAGCCGGCCGTGCGCCACGTCCACGGGATAGCCCTTGATCTGCTGCTTGCTCTTGGACTCCTTCGGGCAGGGCTTGAGATTCTCCTTCAGGTCGTCGCTGACCTTCGGATCCGCCTTGACCAGCCGGATGGCGTCGGCCTTCTGCTGGGCCGGTGGCCAGCTGGAGGAGGAGCCGCCCGCGTACGAGCCCGAGTCCGCGGCCGCCGAGGCCCACTGGGTACGCGCCGGGCCCTCCTTGCGTACACCCTGGCTGCTGGTGCTGCACCCGGCCAGCAGCCAGCCGCCCGCGGCCGCGAGGCCCACGAACGCGCCGCCGGTGAGCATGGCGGTCCTGCCGGGAGAGGCCTTGGTCAGGCCGCGCACCGTTCCTGCCCCCGCTCCTGGCGGCCGCGCCGGACCTGACCCGTGTGCCGGACCGTTGTGGCCGGCTTGCCTTCGCCCTTCTCGCGGCCGAGCGCGCGGGCGTCCAGATCGCGGCTCTCCAGCTCCTGCCGCAGCCGGGCGAGCGCCCGGTGCAGCGTGCTCTTGACCGTGCCGGTCGACATTCCGAGCGCCTCCGCGGTCTCTTCCGTCGTCATCTGCTCCCAGTGTCGCAGCACCACGACACTGCGCTGCTTGGGAGCCAGCACTCCGAGGATGTCCATGAGGAGCGCGCGGTCGGCGTGCTGCTCGGTGCCGTCCTCGACGCTGGCCTCCGGCAGCTGCTCGGTCGGCACCTCGTCCAGTTTGCGGGCACGCCACCACTCGGTACGGGTGTTGATCATGACGCGGCGGAGATAGGCGTCGGCCAGCGACTTGTCGGCTATGCCGTCCCAGCGGCCGTAGGTGCGCACCAGCGCGGTCTGGAGCAGGTCCTGTGCCTCGATCGGGTCGGGGATCAGGCGGCGGGCGCTGCGCAGCAGCGCGTCCTGCCGATTCCGCACGTACTCCTCGAAGTCCAGAACCTTGCCGCTGCCGTACATCGCAGCCTCCATCCCGCTCTTCCCCACCTGATGCGCTGGGCGGTCGTCCAGCACGGGAAGGACGCTACGGAGGCGCTGTTGCGGCGCCATGTGCGTCAGCACCTCGGCAGATGCACAGCTACCCATAGGTTGTGTAACAGGAAAGCCCGGTTCGACGGAGTGTCAGAACCGGGTCGTGGCCCTGTCACAGGTCTGTCACAGACGGGGCTTCGAGGGCCGGTGAAGGCGGTGTCGCGCGCGGTCGCGCGTCACGTCAGCGGCAGCCGGTAGAGCCCTCCCGCGATCGGCTCCACCAGCCCGTCGGAGACCAGTCCGTCGAGCGCGCGGGCCCGCTGCACCGGCTCGTCCCACACCTGGTCCAGCACCGCCTGCGGCACCGGCGCGACCGCCTCTCGCAACACGGCGAGCAGCTTGCCGCGCACCTGACGGTCCGTACCGGCGTAGGTCTGGCCACGGCGCGGCGGTCCGTCGTGCGCCGGGGCCCCGGCCTCGCGCCAGGCGCACTGCGCGGCGATGGGGCAGCGCACGCATTCGGGGGTGCGGGCCGTGCAGATCAGCGCGCCCAGCTCCATCGTGGCGGCCGCCCAGCGCGCCGCGGTCGGCTCGTCCTCGGGGAGCAGGGTGCGGGCCAGCTTGCGCTCGGCGGCGGTCGTGGCGTTCGGCGGGTACTGGGCGCCGCTGATCGCGCGGGCGAAGACCCGGCGGACATTGGTGTCCAGGACCGCGTGGCGCTGTCCGTACGCGAACGAGGCCACGGCCGCCGCCGTGTACTCGCCCACACCCGGCAGCGCGAGCAGCTGTGCGTGATCGGTCGGTACGTCACCGCCGTGCCGCTCCCTTATGGCGACCGCCGCGCCGTGCAGCCGCAGCGCGCGGCGCGGATAGCCGAGCCGGCCCCAGGCGCGGACCGCCTCACCGGGCGGCTCGGCGGCCAGGTCGGCCGGGCGCGGCCAGCGGGCGAGCCACTGCTCGTACACCGGGCGCACGCGGCTCACCGGCGTCTGCTGCAGCATGAACTCGCTCACCATCACACCCCAGGCGCCGGCCTCCGGGCGGCGCCAGGGGAGGTCGCGGGCGTGTGCGTCGAACCAGTCGATGACGGGCCGGTGCAGGGCGGCTCCGTCGGGGGTCGGGGTTACGGCGGCCGGGACGGCGGGATTGGCAGTCATCACTGACGATCCTGGCACGGCGGGGCGCCCGGCGCTGGCCGAGGGCGCGGGCGTTCGGGTCGAGCTGGTCCGCACCCGTACGAAAACGCGCAATCCGGGCGGAGGTGCGGGAACGGATGGCCGCTTGCCGTGCCGGGGTGCGGCCCCTGGTGCCGTATCCGGTCCGATGATGAGAAAAGTAGGGGCCCTGGCGGCGGTTATTGGCTGGTAGCGCTCCGGATCTCTCGTAGAGTTTCCGCGTGGGATCACTGCGCAATCCGATCGGGCCGCTTCCCTCCTCCATTTACTGGCGGCGGAGGGCCGTTGCGCTGGCCCTCCTCGCCGCCATCGCGCTTCTGGTCATCTGGGCCTTCGGCTGGGGTGGTTCGGGCGGCGGCGGAAGCGACGAGGGCAAGGGCTCCGGCGGCGGCGGGCCCGCGAGCACCATCACCCCCGGCCCCACTTCCTCCACGCCCGTCGACAGCCAACGGCCGGGCGGGCGCGACGAGTCGGACAACGGCGGCACCGGCTCCGGCGACACGGGCGGCTCCGGCAGCGGCGGTTCGGACGGCGGCGGTACGGGCGAGAGCGGCGGCGGTTCGGGCGGCGGGGCGAGCGGCTCCGGCGGCGGTTCGGGCGGCTCGGGTGGTGGTGGCGACGGCATCGGCACCGGGACCGGGCAGAGCCTGCCCGTCGGGTCCAGCCTGCCGGACTGCAAGCGCGGCGATGTCGAGTTGACGGTGCGCAGCGTCAAGGGCTCGAAGGTCAAGAACACCTACGCGCCGGGTGAGAAGCCCACGTTCGACATCGTCGTGAAGAACTCCTCGAAGAGCTCCTGCAAGGTCGACTTCGGCCGCGCGGCGGCCTCGTTGACCATCACCGACGCGGACAACGCCCACATCTGGGCCTCCGACGACTGCCCGGAGGGCAGCGCCACCGCGCTGGTCGAGGTGGCGGGCTCGGGCGAGACCAAGCGGACCGTGGAGTGGGACCGCAAGCGCAGCGCCGAGCACTGCGCGACCCCGACGGGCAGCGCGTCGGCCAAGCCCGGTACGTACCTGGTGGAGGCGGAGCTGAACGGGCTCGGCACGGCCCAGGTGTCGTTCGTCCTCGCGAAGGACTAGGCCCTGTCCGGGCGATCTTCGCGGGCCCGCGACGCCGCTGTGCCCGCGGCGGAGCCGCTGATGTCCGAGCAGCCGCTGCCGCGGCGGGCCGCACCTCGCCGCGTGGTCGGGGTCGTCCGAGTACGACCCGGTACGAGGACGACCCTCCGCCTTGCGATGCTCCCCCAGCTACCGCTGGGAGGTGCCCCCCGCGCCAGACGCCGCGGGCTGATCCACGAAGATCGCCCGGACAGGAGCTGACCTGGAGGCGGGGTTCCGGGGCGCCGCCCCGGAACCCACCCGCGGCCTCGCTAGACGTACCGCTCCAGGATCGACGACTCGGCCAGCCGCGAGAGGCCCTCGCGGACCGAACGGGCTCGGGCTTCGCCCACACCGTCCACCATCTGGAGATCGTCCACGCTCGCTGCCAGGAGCTTCTGCAGGCCCCCGAAGTGCTCGACCAGCCGCTCGATGATGGCGCCCGGGAGCCGGGGGACCTTCGCCAGCAGCCGGAAACCGCGCGGCGAGACCGCCGAGTCGAGGGTCTCGGGCGAACCGGTATAGCCCAGCGCCCGCGCCACGATGGGCAGTTCGAGCAGCTCGCCGTGGGAGAGCCGGTCCAGCTCGGCGAGCGCGTCCGCCACCGTACGGGTGCGCTTGGCGGTCGGCTCGGGGACGTAGTCCCGCGCGACCAGCTCCCGCTCCGGCTCGACGCCCGCGATCAGCTCGTCCAGCTGGAGGGAGAGCAGCCGCCCGTCGGTGCCCAGCTCGACCACGTACTCGGCAATCTCGGTGGCGATGCGCCGCACCATCTCCAGCCGCTGCGCCACCGCGCCCACATCCCGGACCGTGACCAGGTCCTCGATCTCCAGCGCCGAGAGCGTGCCCGCGACCTCGTCGAGGCGGAGCTTGTAGCGCTCCAGGGTGGCCAGCGCCTGGTTGGCGCGGGAGAGGATCGCCGCCGAGTCCTCCAGCACCCGCCGCTGCCCGTCCACATACAGCGCGATCAGCCGCATGGACTGGCTGACGGACACCACCGGGAACCCGGTCTGGATGGAGACGCGCTGCGCGGTGCGGTGCCGGGTGCCGGTCTCCTCGGTGGGGATCGCCGCGTCCGGGACGAGCTGCACCCCCGCCCGCACGATCTTGCTGATGTCCTTGTCGAGGACCAGCGCGCCGTCCAGCTTGCACAGCTCGCGCAGCCGGGTCGCGGTGAACTCGACGCCGATGACGAAGCCGCCGGTACACAGCGACTCGACGGTCTTGTCCGTGCCCAGCACGATGAGCCCGCCCGTATTGCCGCGGAGCACGCGCTCAAGGCCGTCACGCAGCGCCGTGCCGGGCGCGACCGCGCTCAGGGAGGCACGCATCAGACCGTCGGCCTTGCCGGGTGCCGATGCCCGGTCGCCTGCTGCCACTGCACTCCTCCGTCGCAAGGTCTGTCGGTGCCGCCAGTCGCCCTGCCGCGCCGCTGCGAGGCCACGGACGGGCGAGACCAGGGCAAAGTCTACCGGCGGTCATCGGCCTCCCGTGGGGCCTCCCGGCGTACGCCCGTCGGCGTGAACCGGAGTGCGGCTCCCCCTGCCCCGCACCGCGCCCCGCTCACCGCCCGGCGGACCGCGCCCTCACCCCCCGGCCTCCGCGCCCGCCCGGTCCCGTTCGCCCCGCTCACGGCGGGGCAGCACCCGCAGCGCGTCACCGATGTCCGCGACCTCCAGCACCCGCATCCCGTCGGGGATCCGGCCCGCGTCGGCCGGCACCAGGGCGTGGGTGAAGCCGAGCCGGGCGGCCTCGGACAGCCGCCGCTGCACCCCCGTGACCCGCCGGACCTCACCCGCGAGCCCCACCTCGCCGATGGCCACCAGATTCTTCGGCAGCGGGATGTCGCCGGCGGCGCTGGCCAGCGCGAGCGCGACGGCCAGGTCCGCCGCGGGCTCGGAGAGCTTCACCCCGCCGACCGTCGCAGTGTAGATGTCCCGCTTGCCGAGCGCGCTGATCCGCCCGCGCTGCTCCAGCACGGCGAGCATCATCGAGACGCGGGAGGTCTCCAGACCCGAGGTGGTGCGGCGCGGCGAGGGGATCTGGGAGTCGACGGTGAGCGCCTGCACCTCGGCCACCAGCGGCCGGCGGCCCTCCAGGGTGACGGTCAGACAGGTGCCCGGCACCGGCTCGTCACGGCGGGTGAGGAAGAGCCCGGAGGGGTCGGCGAGGCCGGTGATGCCCTCGTCGTGCAGCTCGAAGCAGCCCACCTCGTCCGTCGCCCCGTAGCGGTTCTTCATGCCGCGGACCAGCCGCAGCCGGGCGTGCCGGTCGCCCTCGAAGTGCAGGACGACATCGACGAGGTGCTCCAGCAGACGGGGGCCCGCGATGGCGCCGTCCTTGGTGACATGGCCCACCAGCAGCGTGGACATGCCGCGCTCTTTGGAGGCGCGGATGAGCGCCCCGGCCACCTCGCGGACCTGGGCCATCCCGCCGGGCGCGCCGTCGATCTCGGGCGAGGCGACGGTCTGGACGGAGTCGAGGACCAGCAGCGACGGCTTGACCGAGTCGAGATGGCCGAGGACCACGGAGAGGTCGGTCTCGGCGGCCAGGTAGAGATGCTCGCTCAGCGCGCCGATGCGGTCGGCGCGCAGCCGCACCTGGCTCGCCGACTCCTCACCCGTGATGTACAGCGTCCGGTGGTCGTCGCCGGCGGCCTTGGCGGCGACGTCGAGCAGCAGCGTGGACTTGCCGACCCCCGGCTCCCCGGCGAGCAGGACGACGGCGCCGGGGACGAGCCCGCCGCCGAGCACCCGGTCCAGCTCGTCCACGCCGGTGCCCCGGGCGGTGGCCTGACGCCCGTCGACCTGGCCGATGGGCAGGGCGGCCGAGGTGACCCGGCCGGGCGCGGTGGTCCGCACGGCGGGCGCGCCGAACTCCTCGACCGTGCCCCACGCCTGGCACTCGGCGCAGCGGCCGAGCCACTTGGCGGTGGTCCAGCCGCATTCGGTGCAGCGGTAGGAGGGCCGGTCCTTGGCGGATGAGCGGGAGGAGCTACGGGCAGCCATGGCGTAACGCTAGCGTCGGCCACCGACAGCGGTGACCCGCGGCCCCGGAACGCATAGCAGGTTGGGCGCGACGGAGGGGGACACCTGTCCCCTTATGAGGGAGATGGTCACCCGTAAGGGTTAAAACTGCGCAAGTGGCGCGAAGAAGTCTGCATCATCCGCCTACGGTCGCCGGGTGATGAGCAGCAGGTCCGAGCACTCGACACACGCCACCGGCGCACACCGGGCGCAGCGCCGTGCGCCCCGCGTCACCACCACGCGCCCCCAGCGGCCTCCCGAGCGCTATGAGCCGTATCTGGACGGCCTGTTCACCTACTGTCTGTCGGTCTTGTGCGAGCACGACGCCGCGGCCGCCACCCTCGGCGATGTGCTGGCCGTGGCCGAGCGCCGGCGCGGCCGGGGGCGGGGGCGGGCGCCCGCCCCCGCCGAGGGCGATCTGTGCCGCCCCTGGCTCTACGCGGTCGCCCGCTGGGCCTGTCTGCGCAAGCTCGCCGAGCTGAGGGAGCGGCAGGAGCACCGGGGGCTGCGGGACCGAAGGGTCGTCAAGGCGCGGCAGGACCGGCACGACCGCCAGGGCCGGACGGGGACGGGCACCCCGCCGGGCGCCCCGCCGGAGAGCGCCGAGGCCGAGCTGCCCGAGCCCATCGCCGCCCAGCGCCGCCGGGAACTGGCCGCGCTCGCCTGGCCCGAGGCCGCCGGCACCACCGCCGAGCAGCGCGAGGCGCTCGAGCTCGCCGTACGCCATCGGCTCACCCCGCCCGAGGTGGCCGCCGCGCTCGGCAAGGACCACGACGAGACCCGCGCCCTGCTCTCCAGCGCCGCCTGCGAGGTGGAGCGGACCCGCGCCGCGCTCGCCGTCGTCGAGCTGGGCCACTGCCCGGTCGTCGCGCGGCTCGCGGGCGACACCCAGGTGCTGCTCTCCGCCGCCCTCCGCCGTGAGCTGGTGCGCCATGTGGACGATTGCCGGGAGTGCCGCCGGATGGCCGAGCGGGCCACGGCGGACGGCCCCTGGCCCGGTACGGCGGCCGCGCCCGCCGCGTTGCCGGTCCTGGAGGCGCCGCGCGCCGCCGTGCACGCCGCGATGCTGTGCGCGCTCAGCGGCCGGCCCGCCCGCGTCGGCTCGGGCCCGCGCTTCGACCGGCGCGGCTTCCCGCTGGATCCCCAGGACCGGGCCGCGCGCCGCAGCCGGATGCGCAGCCGCGCGCTGACCACGACGGTGGTCGCGACGGTGGTGGCGGCGCCCGTGCTCGCGCTGTGGGCCGCCTACCGGGGCGCGCCGCTGGCCGGTGACGAGCACGACACGGACTCGGTGGCCGCCGCGGGCGTGGACGGCGCTGACCAGGCCCCGGCCGGCCAGGACCGCCCGGCCCGGCGCTCGTACGAGCAGACGGGCGGCGCGCAGGACCGTTCCGGCGCGCGGATCGGCTCGGGCCGGGGCGCCAAGGCCGGCGAGCGGGCGCCGGATGTGTCGGTCGAGGTCATCGCCGCGGACGGCACGGTGGAGCGGGCGGACCGGAAGGGCGGCGAGGCGCCGCGCCCGGACGGCTCGCCCGGCGGCAGCCGCCCGGGAGGGGGCTCCGGGCCCACCCGGCCCACGCCCGGCCCGGGGCGGCTGACGGTCGAGGCACAGCCCGACGGCGATGTGACGGTCATCACCCTTACGGCGTCCGGTGGCGCCCCGGTGCGCTGGTCGGCCTCCACCGGGGCGGCGTGGCTCCAGCTGAACCACACGGCCGGGGTGCTGCGGCCCGGACAGTCCACGACCATCACGGTCTCGGTGGACCGCGACCGGGAGCCGGCCGGGCACTGGAGCGCCCGGGTCACGGTGGCGCCGTCGGGCGCGGTGGTGGTGATCGAGGGCCGGGGCGCGGCCCCGGAGCCGACGCCGACCCCCACGGGCCCCTCCGGCAGCCCCACCCCCACGCCGAGCGACCCGGCCCCCGCCCCCTCGGGCTCGCCCGCCGCCAAGGACTGAGAAGCCGCCAAGGGCTGAGGGCCGGATGGGCGCCGTGCTACGCCGGGTCGGCCGGGTGCGGCGCCACCAGGGGCAGCGCGGCCGCCAGCCGCTGCTCGCAGAGCTCGGCCAGCCGGTCGTATCCGGCCTTGCCCATCAGCTCCGTGAGCTCCGGCCGGTAGGACAGGTACACCGGCTCGCCGCCCCCGTGCGCCGAGGTCGCCGAGGTGCACCACCAGTGCAGATCGTGGCCGCCGGGGCCCCAGCCGCGCCGGTCGTATTCGGCGATCGTGATCTGCAGCACCTGGGTGTCGTCCGGCCGGTCGATCCAGTCGTACGACCGGCGGATCGGCAGCTGCCAGCAGACGTCAGGCTTGGTCTCCAGCGGCTCGCGCCCCTCCCGCAGGGCCAGGATGTGCAGGGCGCAGCCCGCCCCGCCGGAGAAGCCGGGACGGTTCTGGAAGATGCACGAGCCCTCGTACCGCCGGGTCTGGCGCTCCCCGTCGTCCTCGTCCTCCTGCACCCAGCCTGAGGCGTGGCCCTCGTCGTGGAACTGCCAGATCTCCGGGGTCAGCCGGGCCATATGGCGCCCGACCCGCCGCTCGTCGTCCTCGTCCGAGAAGTGCGCGCCCAGGGTGCAGCAGCCGTCGCTCGCGCGCCCCGCCTGGATCCCCTGGCAGCCCTGGCCGAAGATGCAGGTCCAGCGGGACGTCAGCCAGGTCAGGTCGCATCGGAAGACCTGTTCGTCGTCGGCCGGGTCGGGGAATTCGACCCACGCGCGGGCGAAGTCCGGACCGGCCTCGTCCCCGGCCGGGGACGAGATCGGCTCCTCGGCCCCCCGCTCCGTGGAGCCCTTCCGGCTTTTGTCCTGCTTCGCCTTTTTCGTCTTAGCCACGGTGCAAGCGTATGCCCCTCCGCGAAAAGCCGGGGGCTGGGACCCGTGCATGACATCACACGCTGCGCAGTAGCGTTCTGGCCATGAGACTCGGTGTCCTCGATGTGGGTTCGAATACGGTCCATCTGCTGGTGGTGGACGCACACCCCGGCGCACGCCCGCTGCCCGCGCATTCGCACAAGGCGGAGCTGCGGCTGGCCGAACTCCTCGACGGTGACGGAGCCATCGGCTCCGAGGGCATCGATCGCCTGATCACGGTGGTCAAGGAGGCGTTGGAGGCCGCCGAGGACAAGGGCGTGGAGGAGGTCCTGCCGTTCGCGACCTCCGCCGTCCGCGAAGCGGCCAACGCCGATGACGTCCTCGGCCGGGTCGCCGACGAGACCGGCGTACGGCTCCAGGTGCTCAGCGGCGAGGACGAGGCGCGGCTCACCTTTCTGGCCGCCCGCCGCTGGTACGGCTGGTCGGCGGGGAGGCTGCTGGTCCTGGACATCGGCGGCGGTTCGCTGGAGATCGCGTACGGAATCGACGAGGAGCCCGACGCGGCCGTCTCGCTGCCGCTCGGCGCCGGCCGGCTGACCGCCTCCTGGCTGCCCGGCGACCCGCCCGACCCGGCCGACGTGCGGGCGCTGCGGCGCCATGCGCGGACCGAGATCGCCCGGACCGTGGGCGACTTCAGCCGCCATGGCACACCCGACCATGTGGTCGCCACCTCCAAGACCTTCCGCCAGCTGGCCAGGATCGCGGGCGCCGCCCGCTCCGCCGAGGGGCTGTACGTCCAGCGCCGGCTCACCCGGCGGGCCCTGGAGGAGTGGGTGCCGAAGCTGGCCGCCATGCCCTCGCAGGAGCGCGCCGGGCTGCCCGGGGTGTCCGAGGGGCGGGCGGGGCAGCTGCTGGCCGGGGCGCTGGTCGCCGAGGGGGCGATGGATCTGTTCGGCGTCGATGGCCTGGAGATCTGCCCGTGGGCGCTGCGCGAGGGGGTCATTCTGCGCCGCCTGGACCACCTGCCGACATGACGTAACCAGTGGTGCTGGTTTAGCGACTTTGAGCAGCCGCCGTACGCTGTCCTTCGTGACAGAGCCAGTGGTGCGCATCCCGGATGCGAAGGTCG
Organism: Streptomyces sp. NPDC005393; assembly: GCF_040606675.1. Taxonomy (NCBI): domain Bacteria; kingdom Bacillati; phylum Actinomycetota; class Actinomycetes; order Kitasatosporales; family Streptomycetaceae; genus Streptomyces; species Streptomyces sp. NPDC005393. The sequence goes on from NZ_JBEXFG010000029.1 coordinate 81,683, forward strand.
CGCTGTCCACGGCCTCGGTCTATCCGGAGTCGACGGCGACGGCCTTCGAGATCGCCGCACGGCTGGGCTACGACGGTGTCGAGGTCATGGTGTGGACCGATCCGGTCAGCCAGGACATAGAGTCGCTGCGTCGGCTCTCGGACTACTACGGGGTGCCGATTCTCGCCGTACACGCGCCCTGCCTGCTGATCACCCAGCGGGTGTGGTCGACCGACCCATGGGTCAAGCTGCAGCGGGCGAAGGCGGCGGCCGAGAAGCTCGGCGCGTCCACCGTCGTGGTCCATCCGCCCTTCCGATGGCAGCGCAACTATGCCCGGGACTTCGTCAGCGGAATCTGGCGGATGGCGGACGAGACCGATGTGCGGTTCGCGGTCGAGAACATGTACCCATGGCGCTATCGCGACCGCGAGATGCTCGCGTACGCCCCGGACTGGGACGTCACCAATAACGACTACCGCCACTTCACGATCGACCTGTCGCACACCGCGACCGCCCGTACGGACGCGCTGGGCATGGTGGACCGGATGGGCGACCGGCTCGCCCATATCCACCTCGCCGACGGCCAGGGCTCCAACAAGGACGAGCACCTGGTCCCCGGGCGCGGCACCCAGCCCTGCGCCGAGCTGCTGGAGCGGCTGGCGGCGACCGGGTTCGACGGCAATGTGGTGGTCGAGGTCAACACCCGGCGGGCGATGTCCACGACCGAGCGCGAGGCCGACCTCGCGGAAGCCCTGGCCTTCACCCGGCTGCATCTGGCCTCGCCGACCCCGGCCGCCCGGAAGCGCGGGACGGTGCCCGGCTCATGACCTCCGCAGCGCCCCCGCCCGCCACCGGCCCGCGCAAGCGCGGCCGCCCGGCCCGTACCAGCGCCGCAGGGGAGCCCGCCGCCCGCGACCGGATTCTGACCGCGGCGCGCAACGAGTTCGCCGAGCGCGGCTACGACAAGACCTCGATCCGCGGTATCGCCAAGGCGGCGGAGGTGGACCCCGCGCTGGTCCACCACTATTTCGGCACCAAGGAGCAGGTCTTCGAGGCGGCCATCGAGCTGATCATGGCACCCGCCATGGGCGCCCCGGACGCGGTGCACGGCAGCCGCGAGGGGGCGGGCGAGCGGCTGGCCCGCTACATGTTCTCCATCTGGGAGAACCCCGTCACCCGGCTGCCGCTGCTGGCCGTGATGCGCTCCGCGCTGACCAATGAGGCCGCCGCCGCGGTGCTGCGCGGCATGATCGAGCGGCGGGTGCTGGTGCGGATGGCGGGGGAGCTGGACGTCCCGAATCCTGAGTTCAGGGCGCAGCTGGCGGCCGGGCACATGATCGGGATCGCGCTGCTGCGCTACGTGATCAAGATGGAGCCGATGGCCTCGGCGACGGTGGACGACATCGTCGCCATGGTGGGGCCCACCCTCCAGCGCTATCTGACCGAGAGCTGATCGGACTCTTCCGGGGAGTGAGCCACCCGTCCCGCGATCCGGACGCACCGTCCGGATCGCGGATTTCCGGCGTAGTCTCAGAAGACTCCGATCCGCACGATCCATCCGACGAGGGAGCCGAGCACCGTGCCCGAGCTGAGGTCTCGCACCGTCACCCATGGCCGCAATATGGCGGGCGCGCGCGCCCTGATGCAGGCATCAGGCGTAGCGCGCGAGGACTTCGGCAAGCCGATCATCGCCGTGGCCAACAGCTTCACGGAGTTCGTGCCCGGCCATACGCATCTCCAGCCGGTGGGCCGGATCGTCAGCGAGGCGATCCACGCGGCGGGCGGCATCGCGCGCGAGTTCAACACCATCGCGGTGGACGACGGCATCGCCATGGGCCACGGCGGGATGCTCTACAGCCTCCCCTCCCGCGATCTGATCGCCGACTCCGTCGAGTACATGGTCGAGGCACACTGCGCGGACGCGCTGATCTGCATCTCCAACTGCGACAAGATCACGCCCGGCATGCTGATGGCCGCGATGCGCCTCAACATCCCGACGGTCTTCGTCTCCGGCGGCCCCATGGAGTCCGGCCGCGCGACCCTGGTCGACGGCACGGTCCGCAAGCTGGACCTGATCAGCGCGATCTCCGAGGCCGTCAACGACAGCGTCTCGGACGAGGACATCGCCCGTATCGAGGACAACGCCTGTCCCACCTGCGGCTCCTGCTCCGGCATGTTCACCGCGAACTCCATGAACTGCCTGACCGAGGCGATCGGCCTCTCCCTGCCGGGCAACGGCTCGGTGCTGGCCACCCACACCGCCCGCAAGGCGCTCTACGAGACGGCCGGCCGTACGGTCGTGGAGATCACCAAGCGCCACTACGAGCAGGACGACCACACCGTACTGCCGCGCTCCGTCGGCTCCCGCGCCGCCTTCGAGAACGCCATGGCCCTCGACATCGCCATGGGCGGCTCGACCAACACCATCCTCCATCTGCTCGCCGCCGCCCAAGAGGCCGGTCTCGACTTCGACATGAAGGACATCGACGGGCTCTCCCGCCGGATGCCCTGTCTGGCGAAGGTCGCGCCGAACGTCGCGCCCGGCGGCGTCTACTACATGGAGGACGTCCACCGGGCCGGCGGCATCCCCGCCATCCTCGGCGAGCTCTACCGCGCGGGGCTGCTGAACGAAGACGTGCACACCGTCCACTCGCCGTCGCTCGCCGACTGGCTCAAGCAGTGGGACATCCGCGGCGGCTCCCCGTCCGCCGAGGCCGTCGAGCTCTTCCACGCCGCGCCCGGCTGTGTCCGCTCCGCGACCGCCTTCTCCCAGTCCGAGCGCTGGGACAGCCTGGACACGGACGCCGAGGGCGGCTGCATCCGCGATGTCGAGCACGCCTACTCCACGGAAGGCGGCCTCTCCGTCCTCTACGGCAACCTCGCCGAGGACGGCTGCGTGGTGAAGACCGCGGGCGTCGACGAGTCCATCTGGACCTTCGAGGGCCCGGCCGTGGTCTGCGAATCGCAGGAGGAGGCCGTCGAGCGGATCCTCGGCAAGCAGGTCAAGGAGGGCGACGTCGTCGTCATCCGCTACGAGGGCCCCAAGGGCGGCCCCGGCATGCAGGAGATGCTCTACCCCACCTCCTTCCTCAAGGGCCGGGGCCTGGGCGCGTCATGCGCGCTGATCACCGACGGCCGCTTCTCCGGCGGTACGTCGGGCCTGTCCATCGGCCACGCCTCGCCCGAGGCGGCGTCCGGCGGCACCATCGCCCTCGTCGAGGACGGCGACCGGATCCGTATCGACATCCCGGGCCGGACCATCGAACTCCTCGTGAGCGAGGAGGAGCTGGCGGCCCGCCGCGAGGCGCTCGGCGGCGTCTACGCCCCGAAGAACCGCGAGCGCAAGGTGTCCACCGCGCTGCGCGCCTATGCGGCGATGGCCACCAGCGCGGACAAGGGCGCGGTGCGGGACATCAGCCGCCTCGGCTGACGCCGCCTTCCGTCCCCGACGCCGTCGGTTCGCCGCGCCACGGCAGCCGCTCGGCGGGGGCGCTGCCCTGGCGGCCCGGTCGGCTGGGGGCTCCGCCCGCGTACCCCGGTCGTCAATCGTCCGACGGGCGTGAGTGGCCAGGGGGCCTGCCTCCCCCTCACGCGGCGGAACGGCATATCGGCGGGAAAGCCGGCAAGGGGCCCGGCGGGGCCGGGCCCGCCGGGCTAACGGGCAGGCTCTACCAGGCAGCCGGGTTCCGGGCGTCCACGGCGAAGACCGTGCCGTCCGGGGCCGCCGCGAACACCTTGCCGTCCGCCGCCACCGGCGTGGGCACCAGCTCCAGAAAGCTCTGGCCGGCCCGGCCCGCGCGCGGCCGGGTCTGGCCGATCAGCTCGCCCCGCGCCGCGTCCACGGCCAGCAGCCGGCCGTCCGCCGCCGAGAAGTAGAGCCGGTCGTCCGCGGCCACCAGCGGTGAGGCGTTGGCCACCGAGGTCTCCAGACGCCAGCGCTGCGCGCCGTGCGCCGAACCCTCGCGGCCGGTGTCCACGGCCACCAACCCGCCGTCCGCGCACAGCAGATAGACCAGATCGCCGTGGGTGACGGCGCTGGTCGCGGAGACCGGTGTGGTCAGCTCGGCCCGCACTACGGCGCGCCGGGCGGGGGCGTAGCGGACGACCGCCGTCGTACGGGTCTGCGCGTCGGTCTCGGTCAGCTGGAGGACACCGCCGGGGCCGGGGCCGGCCGGGGTGAGGTTTCCGGCCAGGGACCGGTGCCAGCGCGTCGTACCGCGGACCGTGTCGACCGCCGTGACCAGGGTGTGCGAGCCGTCGGCCGAGGTGGTGAGGGCGTACGCGGTGCGGCCGGCGCCGTACGAGAAGAAGGTCGGCCGGGCGTGGCCGGGCAGCGCATGGCGCCACCGCTGTCGGTTCGTCGCGCTGTTCACCGCCGTGACGGTGCCGTCCGCCGCGACCAGCAGGACGCTGTCGCCCGCGGGGTAGACCCGGCCGTCGTACCCGGACAGATCCCGGCTCCAGCGGACGCGGTGCGTCCTCGGGCCGAGCGCGTCCAGCCGCGCCCCGTCCGGCGACACCACCTGCACCAGGCCGCCGGAGAGCGCGGGCGCGGTGACGGCACCCTCGCCGGGGCGGCCCGCCGAAGACGGCCGCGACCACACCACCCGGCCGCGCGCCGGATCGACCCGGGCGGCCTGGACGCCGCGCTCGGCGCAGTACAGGGCCCCGGCTCCGTACGAGCAGAACGCGGGCCGCGCCCCCTCGCCCGATCCCCTGCCGCCGCTCAGCCCGGTCTCCCACGGCCGCCACGTCGAGGTGGTGGCCGCGCTGATCTGCGGCTGCCGCCTGTCGGGCGAGTCCGGACCGTCGAGCCGGCGCAGCGCCACGACCGTTCCCGCGCCCAGGAGTACGGTGGCCGCGAGCCCGACCAGGGCCCATCGCCGCGGCCCTCGGCGGCGCGCCACCGGCCCGGGGCCGTCCGCCGCCGCCTTGACATGCGTCCGCGTACCGTCGTCGGCACCGCCCCTGTCGGGCACGACGTCCTTCGCCGGGTCGCCACCGGGCAACGAGTGGGGATCCGGCATCCGTTGCTGCGGTACGAGCGCGACGGGCCCGCGCACCACGGGCGGCTGGGGGCCGCGGACCGCGCGCAGGCCCTTCATCAGGGCGTCGGGGGTGGGGCGGTCCTCCGGGTTCTTGGCGAGGCAGCTCGTGATGAGCGGCAGCAGCTCATCCGGCACCCCCGCCAGATCCGCCTCGTCGTGTACCACCTGGTACGCCACGATGTACGGGCTCTCGGACTCGAACGGCCCCCGCCCGGTGGCCGCGTGCACCAGCACCGAGCCCAGGGTGAACACATCGGCGGCCGGTCCCACCGCGCGCGGCCGCTGGAACTGCTCGGGCGCCATGAACGGCGGGGTGCCGATCAACTTGCCGGTCTCCGTGCGCAGTTCGCTGTCCAAGGGCCGGGAGATGCCGAAGTCGATGACCTTCGGACCGTCCGCCGCGAGGAGCACATTGCTCGGCTTGAGATCGCGGTGCACCACGCCCACCCGATGGATGTCGCGCAGCGCCTCCGCGAGCCCCGCGGCCAGCCGCACCACCTCATCCGGCGCCAACGGGCCATTCCGCTTGACGTGTTCGGAGAGGGTCGGGCCGGGGATGTAGAGGGTGGCCATCCAGGGGCGGTCGGCGTTGGGATCGGCGTCCACGACGGGTGCGGTGAAGGCGCCGCTGACCCGCCGCGCGGCCGCCACCTCCTGCCGGAACCGCGCCCGGAACTCGGGGTCTTCGGCGTATGCGGTGTGCACGACCTTGACCGCGAGCCGCCGTCCCGAGGGTGAGCTGGCCAGATGGACCACGCCCATGCCCCCGGAGCCGAGACGTGCCTCGAGCCGGTACTGCCCGGCATATTCCGGATCCTCCGCTTCCGGGCCTGTCCCGGCGCTGCGCAGCGGCGGCATTCCCCACCCCCGTGAATTCGGCCGCAGTAGCGACTCGGCGAGCCTAGTCGATGACACGTGCGAGCCTTGTTAGCCTCCGCATGTCGTGCCACTTCACACGGCATGTGCACAACTTCGGAAAGAAGTTCAACGGGGGAGGGGCCACATGGCCATCGAAGAGACCGTCGAGACCACGGAGACCGCCGCGCCGGCCGGGGTGGCGGAGGCCGTCGAGACCGCCGGTACGGTCACCTATCCGACCGCGCCCGGCTACCAGGTGAACGTCCGCAGCGGGCCGAGCACCAACCACCGGCTCATCAAGGTGCTGCCGTACAACACCCGCGTCCCCATCCGCTGCCAGCGACACGGCCAGAAGGTGTCGGGTCCCTATGGCACGACGGACGTCTGGGACTGCATCGCGCCGGGCCAGTACGTCTCCGACGCGTATGTGCAGACGGGCAGCGACGGCTTCGTCACCGTCCCCTGCGGCTGACCGCCCAAGCGGCGAGGGCTCAACGGCGCCCGGGCGTCGAGGACTTCACCGGCGGGCCGCTCCTGGTGGGCGGCCCGCTGATGACGGGCTTCGCGTCCGGGTGCAGCGGGTCGGCCGAGAACAGCGTCCCATCGCTGGCCAGCGCCACCAACGCGCCGCGCACCCGCAGCACCTGCGTCGACTCCACACCGCCGCCCGAGCCGCTGGACCCGCTGCGCGCGGCGGTCTGCCACAACTCCTCGCCGGTCCGCAGATTCAGCGCGAGCAGCCGCCCGCTGGCGCTGCACAGATAGACGGTGTTCTCGGGCGCCGACACCTGCGGCGCCCCGAGCCGCTCAACGGTGGTCGGCCGGCTCCACAGCTGCCGTCCGCTCCTCGCGTCGACCGCGGTGACCCTGCCGCTCTCCTGCACGAAGTAGAGCCGGCCGTCGATGAGGGTGGCCGTGCCCTGCGCGTTCCGGGGGAGCTTCACTTTCCGCTGGGCGCCGGTGCGGGTGTCCACCCGGATCACATACGGGTAGGGCTCGGCCCCGTAGGCGTCGGTGGCCGGCAGCATCAGCAGATCCCGGCTGTCCACCCCCAGTGGGTTCTCGGTGTTCTTCAGCCGGGCCAGCCTGGTCGGGGTGCCGTGCCGCGGGTCGAGCCGCAGCAGGGTGGTCCGGGCCGGCCCGCTCTCGTCGGCGTCCGTGCACTCGGCGTACGGCACCTCGCCGTACGCCTCGGCCGTGCACAGCTGCCCCTTGGGCACGGGCACCGTCCACAGCTTCTCGCCCGTGGTCGTCTTCCACGCGGTCAGGGAGCGGTCGCCCCGGTCGCTCTCCAGCACCGCATGGCCGAACAGCACCGCGTCGGCGCCGTCGCTCACCTCGCGCGACCATGTCTTCCGGCCCGAGTCCGCGTCCAGCGCGACCAGCCGGGTGACCGCGTCGGTCGGGCTGTCGTGAACGAGGACGCGCCCGTCCCGCATCCCGGTCGGACCGCTGGTGAGCATCTCGTTCTCGTCACCGGCCGACAGGTCGGGGGTGTGCCAGTCGACATGGCCGGTGACACCGTCGACCCGGACCGTCGGGAAGCCGTTGCCGCCGCAGTAGAGCTTCGTACCGCCCTGGGCGCACCGTCCGGCGACATCGTCGCCCGTGATCGGCCCGTCCGACGGCGTGGAGAAGGGGCCCGCGGCCGTGACGAGCGAGATCTGCCACGGCCGCCACCCGTCCGGGAGCGCGATCGCCCGCACGGAGACGGTCGGCTCGCCGCCCGTAGCGGCCGAACCGGTCGTACGGACACCACTGCTGTGCGAGGCGACCAGCGCGAGCGTGCCCCCGCCGAGTGCGAGCCCCCCGACGACGGCCACCGTGGCGAGGACGGGGCGGCGCCGGTGGATCCCGCTGAGCGTCGTGGACCAGGTGCGCTCGCCGCGCCAGGCCCGCTTCCTCTTCGTCCCCCCGCCGCCGGCCGCCCGGACCTCGCCGCTCCCCGGCAGCCCGGCGAACAGCCGCCCCAGCTCGGTGAGGCCGGGCCGGGCCTCCGGATCCTTGGCCAGACAGCGCTCGACGATGCCATGCAGCGGCTGTGCGACCTCCTCCAGCGCGGGCGGCTCATGGACCACCTGGTACGCCGTCATATAGGGGGACTCGGCGTCGAAGGGGCTGCGCCCGATCGCCGCGTACACCAGCAGCGCGCCGAGCGAGAAGACGTCCGAGGCACCGGTCACCTCGCGCGGCCGGCTCAGCTGCTCGGGCGACATGAACGGCGGGGTGCCCATCACCCGGCCCGTCACCGTGAGCGCCTGGTTGTCCCCGGCCCGGGAGATCCCGAAGTCGATCACGCGCGGACCGTCGTCCGCCATCAGCACATTGGCGGGCTTGAGATCGCGGTGCACCACACCCGCCCGGTGGATGTCGCCCAGCGCCTCGGTCAGCCCCAGCGCCAACTGCCGCAGCTCCGCCGCGTCGAGCGGCCCGCCGTCCGTCAACCGCTCGGAGAGGGTGGGCCCGGGGACGTAGAGCGTGGCCATCCAGGGGCGCTCGGCGTCCGCGTCCGCGTCCACGACGGGCGCGGTGAACGCCCCGCTGACCCGGCGCGCCGCCGCGACCTCCTGCCGGAAGCGGGTCCGGAACTCCTCGTCCTCCGCGAACTGCGCGTGCACGACCTTGACCGCGACCTGTCTGCCCGAGGCCGAGCGCGCCAGATAGACGACGCCCATGCCGCCGGAGCCCAGCCGGTCCCGCAGCTCGTAGTCGCCGATCGTCTTCGGATCCCCGGCGCTCAGCGGCACCGCCACCCCTCCCCTCGGCCCCCCGTCAAGTCGCCTCAGCCTAATCGGCGCGTCTGGTGGAGGGGCAGGGTGATCTCGGGCAAGGCGTACGCACCCCTCGTCACCAACGGGCAGGCCCCCGGCGCGAGAAGGCGCCGGGGGCCGGTGACCGGGGGAGGGGCGGTCTAGGCCGGGATCGGCTCCTCGGGGGCCGCCTCATGGCTGACCACCGCGTTGTGCCGTTCGGCCCAGGTGGCCAGCGCCATACCGCAGGCGTGGTCCACATGGCGCAGCCCGCTCAGGTCCAGCTCCACGGCGCGCTCCCGGGGCAGCGCCTCCAACTCGTCGAGCAGCTTGGGCAGGCGCAGGAAGGTGGCGTTGCCGAGCACCCGGACGCGCACGGGCTTGTCGTCCGCGCCGGCCCCCTCGGCCGCCCCGTTGTCGAGTTCGCTGACCTCCACATGGACATGCGAGGTCGCCCAGGCGGTCTTGGCCACCGCCATCAGCAGCCCGATGATGACGCCCTCGAACATATTGGTGATCACGATCGCGCCGGCGGTCGCGATCAGCACCACGGCCTCGCCCCGGTGCTCCCGCCACAGCGGGCCCAGATCCCTGACCGGGATCAGCTTCCAGCCCGCGTGCACCAGCACACCGGCCAGCGCCGCCACCGGGATGACGCCGAGGGCGGAGGGGAAGAGCACCGCGAAGACCAGCAGCCACACACCGTGCAGAATCCGCGAGACCTTCGTCTTCGCGCCCGCCCGCACATTGGCCGCGCTCCGTACGATCACCGCGGTCATCGGCAGCGCGCCGAGCACACCGCACAGCGCGTTGCCCGCGCCCTGCGCCATGAGCTCCTTGTCGTAGTCGGTGCGCGGACCGTCGTGCAGCCGGTCGACGGCCGCCGCGCTGAACAGGGACTCGGCCGAGGCGATCAGCGTGAAGGCGAGAACGGTCCCGATGACGCCCACCTCGGCGAGCGCCGTGAATTCACTGCCGCCGGGCGGCTGTACGGCGTCCAGCAGCCCCTGCACCTCGACCCGGGCCACCGGCAGATGGAGCCCCGCGGTCGCGAGGGTCGCCAGCGCGACCGCCGCGAGCGGCGCGGGCAGCACCTTGGCCCCCCGGCGGAAGCGCGGCCACAGCACCAGCACCGCGATCGTTCCGGCGCCTACGGCGACGGCCTTCAGCGCGTCGGCCGAACCGGCCACGTCCCCGATGAGCCCCGGAACCCCCTCGAGCTTGTCGACACCGCTGCTCGGCGCCTTGGCGTCGGCGAGCGCGTACAGCTGTCCGGCGATCAGCACCAGGCCGATGCCCGCGAGCATGCCCTGCACCACGGCGACTGAGATCGCGCGGAACCAGCGGCCCAGGCGCAGCGCGCCCATCGCCAGCTGCAGCAGTCCGGACGCCAGGACGAGCACGCCGAGCGCCGCGAGGCCGTATTCCTCGACCGCCTCGTAGACCAGCACCGTCAGACCCGCGGCGGGGCCGCTGACCTGCAGACTGCTGCCCGGCAGAAAGCCGGTGACCAGCCCGCCGACGATGCCGGTGATCAGGCCGAGCTCGGCCGGCACACCGGAGGCGACCGCCACGCCCACGCACAGCGGCACGGCGACGAGGAAGACGACGAGAGAAGCGGTGAAGTCGGCGCGGAGTGTCCCGGCGCCGCGGGAGGAGCCTGAGGTGCCTTCGGCACCTCGGAGACGGTCGAGGAGAGAATTTCGCATGAGGGTTGCCTCCAGTGCGCCTCGTCACCGGCTCATGGGCAGGCGAGGGCGCGGCATAGCGCTACGTCAGTGGGATCGATGGAATCGGTCGCTGGCGGTTGTGATCGCTTGCTGATGAGGAGCGTGAGATGCGTGGGATGCGTGATGAGACCGCCGGGCCACGACGGCGTAGCTCTCAGCAGCGGAAGATCTGGAGGATGACGGGTACTTCGCCCGATCTCGACACGGGAACGGCCTGCCGTCCCGTGAGCGATGTGGTGATCGCGGTACGCGGCACCGGCACACCGGCATCGCAACCGCACACACATCCGTATGTGCCGTTGGGGGTGGGAGCGGTGAGCGGGGCCCGCCCGCCGCGGAGCCCCTGGCAGTCCTCTGCCCCGGCGTCGTGGTGCAGGGAGGCGGCGGCCTCGACGATCGGCCGCGGATCGGCAGATGCGGTTGCGCTGATCGCCTCGGGGTGGGTGACCTGCGCGGACGCGCTATCCGCCGCGATGAAGAGGGCGAGCAATACGGATACCGTGGCTAACACAGCACGAGCGGTATGCCGGATCGTCCTCACCATCGCCCCCCTCCTACACGTATCGACACCTGATCTCATTGTGTCCGGATCACCGTGACCATGTGCAAGTCGATATGTAACCAACCTGTGAACACGGAGTCACCGAAACAGGAGGCGACGGCTCCGATCGCCCCGGCGGACGCTGGCGCGGACGGCCCTGACGGTCACGCCGGGTAGCCGGGTGGAATTTAAATCATCCAACGGTGAATAAAACGCGGCAGGCTGCCCCATGGCCGCGCATGCGAGGATGGCGGGGGTAACCGCTCCACGCAGCCAGGCACGAGGAGAGCCGCACCATGACGGAGAAGGTCGCCGTGCTCGGCACGGGAAAGATCGGCGAAGCCCTTCTCAGCGGAATGATCCGAGGCGGCTGGTCGCCGTCCGATCTGCTGGTCACCGCCCGCCGCCCCGAGCGCGCCGAGGAGCTCCGGACCCGCTACGGCGTCGAGGCCGTCTCCAACGCCGAGGCCGCCAAGTCCGCCGACACCCTCATCCTCACCGTCAAGCCCCAGGACATGGGGGCACTGCTCGACGAGCTCGCCCCCCACGTCCCCACCGACCGGCTGGTCATCTCCGGCGCCGCCGGCATCCCCACCTCCTTCTTGGAGACCCGGCTGGCCGCGGGCACCCCGGTCGTGCGGGTCATGACCAACACCCCCGCGCTGGTCGACGAGGCCATGTCCGTCATCTCGGCGGGCAGCCACGCCACGGAGGAGCACCTCGCCCACGCCGAGGCGATCTTCGGCGGCGTCGGCAAGACACTCCGCGTCCCCGAATCGCAGCAGGACGCCGCGACCGCCCTCTCCGGCTCCGGCCCGGCGTACTTCTACTTCCTCGTCGAGGCCATGACCGACGCGGGCATCCTGCTCGGCCTGCCCCGCGACAAGGCCCATGACCTGATCGTCCAGGCCGCCATCGGCGCGGCGGTGATGCTGCGCGACAGCGACCAGCACCCGGTCAAGCTGCGCGAAGCGGTCACCTCCCCCGCGGGCACCACCATCAGCGCCATCCGCGAACTGGAGAGCCACGGGGTGCGCGCCGCACTGATCGCCGCGCTGGAGGCGGCCCGCGACCGCAGCCGCGAGCTCGCCTCCGGCAACAGCTGACCCCTGCGACGGGCCCGCTCCCCACCCCGCCCCTCCCCGATCCGCGAGGCCTCGCCCCCTCACGCGGCGGGGCCGCACAGCGGATGCGGCGGAAACGAGCGGGGTGGGGGAACGAACCCCGGCGCCGAACTCAGGCGGGCGGCAACAGCCCGACCGCCGCATACGCCGCGTCCACCCGGGGCCGGGCCAGCCCCCGCGCCCGTTCGGCCCCGGCCCGCAGCACCCCGTCCACATACGACGGATCGGCGCACAGCTCCGCGTGCCGGGCCCGGATCGGCCGCAACACCTCCACCACCGCCTCGGCCGCCGCCAGCTTCAGGGCTCCGTACGACGCGTACTCCTCGGCCAGCACCTCCGGCTTGCCGCCGGTGCACGAGGCGAGCACATCCAGCAGATTCGCCACGCCGGGCTGCTCCATCCGGTCGTACCGGACCTCGCTCCCACTGTCCGTGACCGCCCGAATGAACTTCCTGCGCACCGCGTCCGCCTCATCGAGCAGATAGACGATCCCGGCCGTCTCGGCGTGCGACTTCCCCATCTTCGAGACCGGGTCCCGCAGATCCATCACGCGCGCGGCGACCTCCGGATGCGTCGCCCGCGGCACGGTGAAGACCGGTCCGTACCGCTGGTTGAACCGCTGCGCCAGATCCCGGGTCAGCTCGACATGCTGCGTCTGATCGTCGCCGACCGGCACCTCGTCCGTCCCGTACGCCAGGATGTCGGCCGCCATCAGCGCCGGATAGGTGAGCAGCGACAGCCGTACGCTCCCGCCCCGCGCTCCCTCCCGCGCGGCCTTCTCCTTGTACTGGATCATCCGCCGCAGCTCGCCGTCGGTGGCCGTGCACTCCATCAGATAGGACAGCCGGGCGTGCTCGTCCACCTGGCTCTGCACGAACACCGTGCACAGCGCGGGGTCGAGCCCGGAGGCCAGCAGCAGCGTGGCGGCCTGCCGGGTGAGCCGCCGCACCCTGGCCGGATCGTGCTCCACCGTGAGCGCGTGCAGATCGACGACGCAGAACAGCGCGTCGGCACGGTGCTGGTCCTCCCGGACCCAACGGCGTACGGCCCCGAGGTAATTGCCGAGCGTCAGATGCCCGGTCGGCTTGATCCCGCTGAAGATCCGGGGCCGCGACGTCTTCGTGTATCCCATGTCCGTGCCATCTCCCGCTGTCTTGGGACCGCCGGGTCCGGCCGGCCGGGCTTCGCGGGGGGAGGGGATACGCGAACGGCCGCCGGAGCGGCGGCCGTGGAGGTGCATGCGCTGATCGGCCGCCGTCAGGCGGCCCACCACTGTGCGGTGTGCGCATGCTTCGTCATGACGACGATGCTACGCCCTGCGGGGCGGCTCGGCACGGGTTTGATGGTCGCGGGAGCGTCGTGTAGTGTTCTTCGAGTTGTCCCGGAGCCCGCAGGGAAACGGGACAGCCACTCACGCCGCACCGGCGGCAAACCACTACTGCACGGCCCCTCATCGGGATCGATTTCGGCATGCCGAAATTCGGAACGGAAGCTCGATTATGAGCATCGGGGGGAATCCGCTAAAGTAGTGAACACGCCGGAAGGCGCGAAACACCCCGCTCCAACAGGGGGCCGGAAACGGAATTCGGACCGGAAACGGAACGGAAAACGGATCTGGTAAGGTTGGAAACACGAAAGACCGAAGGGAAGCGCCCGGAGAAACCGGTGATACGGTTTCAAAGGAAGCGTCCGTTCCTTGAGAACTCAACAGCGTGCCAAAAGTCAACGCCAGA